>JAZRYT010000021.1:0-25230 GCA_045600905.1 Bacteroidales bacterium | reverse complement strand
TGGCCACCAAGCAGCCCAACGCATTAGGCTTGTACGATATGAGCGGCAACGTCTATGGGTGGTGCTCCGACTGGTACGGCGGCTACAGCAGCGGTGCGCAGACCAACCCGCAGGGTCCCTCTTCGGGGTCGTTCCGCGTCTTGCGCGGCGGCGGTTGGTACTACTACTCCAGGTACTGCCGCGTCTCGAATCGTAGCTACTACGACCCCGCCTACGGGGACGACAACTTCGGCTTCCGCCTTGTCCTCGTTCCTTAGTTTAAGGGCGGCATCCAACTTCATCTTAAGCTAAAAAAGAAAGGAAATAAAAAATGAGTGGAGTGAGCAAGCGCGCGAGGGACGAGCGCGCGGCGAACGGAACGAACGAACAACAATTGACAATTAACAATTGACAATTTAAAATGGAAATTAAAATAATCACGGTGCCTGCAATTGGCGGTGAAGAATTGAATGAGGAAATGAATCGATTTCTGCGTGGCCACAAAATAGTATGTGTGGACAAGCAATTCTATCAGAACTCCGACAATGCCTTTTGGACTTTTTGTATCCGTTACCTACCCAATGCTGCAAATTCCAATAATGGCGTTGCGTTTTCAGAAAAGAAGGAGAAGGTTGATTACAAAAATGTATTGGATGAGAAATCGTTTGCCATTTTCTCAAAGTTACGGATGATACGAAAGGCATTGGCAGAAAAAGATGAAGTGCCGGCGTATGCCGTGTTTACAGATGCCGAGCTGGCTGAGATTTCCAAATTGGAAAATCTAACTGAGAACTGTATGCTTTCCATACCTGGAATCGGACAGCGTAAAGTTGAAAAGTATGGGAAATTAATGTTGAATATGTTGAACGAGGAAACAAAGTTGTGAAAAGATTTGGATACTTGGTGGAAAAAATCGCAGAATATGACAATATTCTTTTGGCTTTCTACAAAGCAAAGAAAGGCAAACAGGACAAGTCGGAAGTGCTGTTGTTTGAGGAATCCTTGGAAGAGAATGTCGTTGCTATGTCGAAAAAAATCCTGGTGGGAGAAGTAGATGTCGGCAAGTACTATCGTTTTATCATTACGGACCCCAAAAAACGAACGATTTGTGCGGCGGCATTTGAAGAAAGGGTGTTGCACCATGCCATAATGAATATCTGCCATCCCATTTTTGAACGACAACTGATATTTGACACGTATGCTACCCGCCCAGACAAGGGGGTACACAAGGCATTGACACGTGCGCGACAATTCGCCGCCCGCTATCCGTATGTTGGAAAATTGGATGTTCGGAAATACTTTGACAGCATTTCTCATAAAATATTGTCTGAAAAATTAGAACGGATATTAAAGGATCCCATTCTGCTCAAAATCTTTAAAAGCATTATTCAAAGTTATGAGGTTTCCTCCGGAAAAGGAATCCCCATAGGGAATCTCACCAGTCAGTATTTTGCCAATTTCTATCTGTCGTCATTGGACCATTATGCCAAAGAGGATTTACATACACCAGCCTATATTCGTTATATGGATGACGTACTGATTTTTGGCGAAACGGAACAACAGGTGAAAACGATCGTTGGGCACATCGTGCAATATGCTGAGCAAAGATTGAAGTTGCAAATAAAAACGCCAGTTTTGGTTAGCACACAACAAGGCGTCTCCTTCTGTGGATATCGTCTGTATGATAAGAAAATATTGTTAAACAGTCGCAGTAAAAAGCGTTTTACAAAAAAATACATAGAATATGAGGAAAAATTGGAAAAAAACGAATGGACGCAGCAAGTCTATCAACAGCACATAATACCATTGCTGTCGTTCACACAACATGCCTACAGCAAGGCGTATAGAAGAAATATACGGTCAAAAGTGCGAAAGGGTCGAACCGCGTCTTGCGCGGCGGCAGTTGGAACAACAACTCCAGGAACTGCCGCGTCTCGAATCGTAACAACAACAACCCCGACAACAGGAACAACAACAACGGCTTCCGCCTTGTCCTCGTTCCTTAGCTTAAGATGAAGATGGATGTCGCAACTTAAACACGCCTTTTGTCCAGATACTGTTTCACAGTACAAAAACGAGCATTCGCGTAATGCCTAAGGGTCAATGTCGGTAAACATATCAGATGAAATGGTTGAAAACTTTCGCCCTTTTAGCAATGAACAATAACCCATAACCCATAACTCATAACTCATAACTTAATAATCATCTCCTCTTATTATGAAATACCCCATTGGTTGTCAGACATTCAGCACCATTATAGAGAAAGGAATGGTGTATGTGGATAAGACCGATCTGATTTATGATTTGGCGCAGCGGCACGTGTGCTTCTGCGGCAGGCCGCGCAGGTTCGGGAAATCACTGATGCTCTCCACCTTGAAAAGCTATTTCCTCGGAAAGAAAGAACTGTTCCGTGGCCTGAAAATCGAGCAACTGGAAAACGACTGGATTGTCTATCCCGTACTGCATCTGGATTTTGCAAATGGCGGCTCGTCCAACGAAGATGGCCTTCAGCAGAAGTTGCATTACGCATTGTCTTCCTGGGAGGAAGAGTACGGTTTGACTATGGTCTCTGAAAATCCCGGCATCCGTTTTGAACACGTGATAAGGGAGATTCGTCACCGTACCGGTCAGAAGGTTGTTGTGCTTGTTGACGAATACGACAAACCCCTGTTGGATGTGTTGGGTGAACCATTGGAACAGCAGAACCGTGAAATACTGAAGAACTTCTACGGCACGTTCAAAACCGCCGACGAGCATCTGCAGTTTGTGATGCTTACGGGTGTCACAAAGTTTTCTCAGGTGAGTGTTTTCAGCGGTTTCAACCAGCCCGAAGACATCAGCCAAAACAGCCGTTTTGATGCCCTGTGCGGCATTACCGATGAGGAACTGCACCAGGTCTTTGATGAAGAAATGGAAGCGTTTGCCGCAAAACGTGGTATGCGAAAAGAGGATGCTTTCCTGCTGTTCAAAAGGAAATACGACGGCTATCATTTTTCCGAAGACCTGCTTGACGTGTATAATCCGTTCAGCGTTCTCAATGCCTTGTCGCAAAGGAAAGCCGACGACTACTGGTTCGCCACGGGAACGCCCACCTACCTGTTGAAACTCATCGACAGCAACCGTGTGAATATCCAGCAGTTGCTCAGCATTCCGTATGAAAGGGGCTTTTTCATGGACTACAGGGCCGATGTCGAGAAGCCTCTGCCGATGCTTTACCAAAGCGGCTACCTCACCATTAAAGATGTGGATAATACGGACTTCGACACCTCCTATTGGTTGGGATTTCCCAATGCGGAAGTGGAAAAGGGTATGGCGGCCTTGCTCGCCAACAACTACTTCCAGCACGAAAGCGAAGAATCGACGACCCTGGTGAAATCCTTAGCCCAAATGCTGCGGGAATGCCGGCTCAATGATTTGCGCGATACCCTTACCGCTTTCTTTGGCAGCATTCCCTATGGCACTAACCAACAGGAAAAAGCCAAGGATTACGAAAGCCATTACCATTATACACTGTATCTCATCTTCCGCCTCCTCTCCAGCTATATCGTCCTAACCGAGAAGCAGAACTCCAGAGGGCGTGCCGACATCATTGTGGAGACAAACGATTACGTCTTCATATTCGAATTTAAACTTGACGCGTCCGCTCAAGATGCCCTTGACCAAATTGAACAGCAAGGCTACGCCGAACCCTACCTCGCCGACAAACGACAACTTGTAAAGATCGGTGTCGCCTTCTCCAGCGAGAAAAAAAACATCGCCGAATGGAAGACAATGAACAATGAATAATGAATAATGAAGACTGTTCGCCTCGGAGAGGCGAGATTTCTGTAACCCCATATAAGCGAAGCGCAATGTGGGGATGGGCAATGAGCGCGTGGGCACCTGCATCTCGAAGAGATGCGACTTCAGCGGCTGTGGAACTTTCAAAGGAAGGCGCGTTACACCAAGAGATCCCTTCACTGCGCTGCGCACGGTTCGGGATGAATAATGAACAATGTACTATTCCTTAGTTTCTTAATTTCTTAACTTCTTAACTTCTTAACTTCTTAAGTTTTTTCGTCAATGAAACATTTTCTCCCAATCTTTTTCCTGTTGTTTGCGTTTTCGGTGGCATTTGCGCAGAATGTGACCAACGTTTCCTTCCACCAGGAGGGCAACAAAGTAATTATTATGTATGACTTGGACAAACAGGCTGACGTGAGCGTGTTTATGTCCACCGACGGCGGAGGCACTTTCGGCAATGCTTTGCAGCACGTGACCGGTGCCGTGGGCAAGAACGTGCCCGCCGGCACCGGCAAGCGCATCGAGTACGACGCCTTGGCAGACTATGACAATCTACAAGGTGATGACTTCGTCTTTAAGGTGAAGGCTTCATCTTATGACAATTTTGAAATGGTGTTCGTGCAGGGGGGCTCCTTCATTATGGGCGCCACTTCAGAACAGAAACACGATGCCAAAAGCGATGAGAGTCCAGAACATCTTGTCTTTGTCGGCGACTTCTATATAGGGAAGTACGAGGTGACGCAGGCGCAGTGGAAAGCGGTGATGGGCGGCAACCCGTCGAACTTCAAGGGCGACAACCGGCCGGTGGAGCAAGTGAGCTGGGACGATGTTCAGGAGTTTATTCGTAAGTTGAACGCGCAGACGGGAAAGACGTTCCGTCTGCCCACGGAGGCGGAGTGGGAGTACGCCGCCCGCGGGGGCAGCAAATCCCAGGGGTACAAGTATGCCGGAAGCAACGCACTGGGCAATGTGGCGTGGTACACCGACAACAGCGGAAGCCGGACCCACCCGGTGGGCACCAAGCAGCCCAACGAATTAGGCTTGTACGATATGAGCGGCAACGTGTGGGAGTGGTGCTCCGACTGGTACGGCTCAAGCTATTACGGCAGTTCCCCGTCAAGCAACCCGCGGGGTCCCTCTTTAGGGTCGGGCCGCGTCTTGCGCGGCGGCGGTTGGTTCAACCTCTCCAGGTACTGCCGCGTCTCGTATCGTGGCAGCATCAGCCCCGGCAGCAGGAGCTACAACATCGGCTTCCGCCTTGTCCTCGTTCCTTAACAATTAACAATTAACAATTTACAATTAACAATGAACAATGAATAATTATTTCATAGCTTCATAGCTTCATAGCTTCATAGCTTCATAGCTTCATAGCTTCATAACTTCATAACTTCATAACTTCATAGCTTCATAACTTCATAACTTCATAGCTTAATAGCTTAATTTCTTAACATCAAAAAAAATCTTCCCAATATGATAGATTTCCCAGAACAGCTCCCTATATCATAATGTAATCGAAATTATAAACCCTTAAATATTCCTAAATTCAAAACAATGAAAAAGATCAATTTTTTAATCGCCGCTGCTATGGTTGCAGCATCCGTATTCGTAGTAAGTCCTGCAACGGCACAAGTTTCCAAAGAAGAAAAACAAACGGCCAAGGCCAACGACCAACATCAAAAGGATGTAGCTAAATCGACCTATAGCAAAGCGCCCAAAGACGCACAGAAAGAAGCCAAGAAATTGGAAAAGGAAGGTTGGAAATCTATGGGCCTGCCCATTGCCAAACAGTTGGACAACACCTGGATGAAAATGATGGACACTGATCCGATGACAGGTTACAACCGCTTCATCTGGTCAGAACAGACAGCCGTAGGTAATACATACTCTACTGCTCAAATGCAGATTGAGAATCTTTGCAAAGTGCGTATTGCCGGACTAATTCAAACCACGGTGATGTCAGAAGCCAAGGCGGAATTGGCAAACCAACAGCTAAGCGCCAAAGATGCCGCCTCTTTCGAGAAAGTGATGGAAAAATCAACCCTTATGGTTGCTCAAAAGTTGGGTCGTTTAGTTAAGACCTTGGAAATCTACCGTGTAGTCAACAACAACTACGAAGTGCGCTGCGTGATGTTCTACGATATGAAATCCATTATGGATATGGTGAAAGCCGATGCCGTCAAAGATTTGAAACAATCTTTGGACGATTGGACCCCCACCTACGAAAAAATGCTCGACAACATCATAGACAACAGTTCCAAATCCGTTACCGAATAATTATTAGTCAAATCATTGCGGGTTTTGTGTCGTGCAAGACCCGCAATTTTTATCGTATCATTATGAAAAAGATAGGGCTTCTTTGGTGTCTGCTTTGGCCGTTGTTCGTATCCGCGCAAATAGACGATTTTTCAGATTTTGCAGACCAGAGCGACTTCGCCGCCTTCCAGCAGCAAAGCGAACAGCGCTTTGCCAATTTCCAAGATTCCATCAACCAGCGCTTTGCCAAAGAATTGGCTCGCCAATGGGAGGAATACGAACTGTTTCAGGCCAAAACGCGCCCACAAAAGCCCAAACCCACAGCGCCAGTAATTGCCCCCAAGGACTCTACGCCCAAAATCCCAACGGAATTGCCCGTAGGCAACGTCATACAGCCATCGGACACCACGAATCCGTCCATTCCCACACAAGACGCGCTTCCAAGCAATCCAACCCCCGCTCCCATAGATGTTCCAGAGGAAACATCATTTGAAACGGATTCCACGCCGGAACCCACTCCCATTGACATTCCAGAGGAAACGACACCTGAAACGGACTCCACGCCGGAACCCACCCCCATCGACATTCCAGAGGAAACGCCCCTCGAGGAATGGTTACCCAGCACCGAACAATCCTACAAGGTCTCCATCGATTTCTATCAACAACCGCTCACCTTGTCTATGCCGGCCGCATACACAGACGTTTCCATACAGGACATCAGCGAGAAGTCGGTGGCGAATTTATGGACACAGTTTTCCCAATATGACGTGTCCGACTACGTGTCCCAATGTCGCTATTTTAAACAACAGTACCACTATAATGATTGGGCGGTTTACGAGATGGTCTGTGACTTTGCCCGCTCCGCTTTTCCCAAACAATACGCCGTCCAAACGGTTTTCACCGTTTTTCTCCTCAACCAATTGGACATCGATGCGCAGATGGGCAGAAAATCAAATCGGTTGGTCGTGTTGCTTCCTTCCCAAACGACCATTTACGCCGTTCCCTACATCAAACACGAAGACAAATTCTATTATATGTTCAGTCTCTATCCGGGAGTCGATAATTTACAGTCGAGCATATACACCTATTCGGTGAAATATACGGACAAGGCGCGAGCAGTAGATCTTCATATCGCCCAACCTATCCGTTTCCCTTTCCAACCCTCGGGTATAACCTATACGACCCCATATTGGAGCGACGAGGAAGAAAATCCCATCCCATTGAAAACGAATCAGAACATACTTGACTTCTACACCCATTATCCGCAAGTGGATATGACGGTGTATGCCACAGCCCAAATGACGCAGGAACTGATGGATTGGGCAGAACAACAAATCGTCCCCCTGCTGTCCGAAGTCACACCCGAATTGGCCGTTATGCTGCTTATGGACTATATTCAGCATGATTTTGATTATGCGACGGACGACCAGCAATTCGGTTACGAAAAGCCCTTTTTCTGTGAAGAGAACTTCTATTATGCCAAAAACGATTGTGAAGACCGAGCCATCCTCCTTTCCTATTTCGTACGCAATTTCGTGCAGGCAGACATTGTGCTATTGGACTACCCCGACCATATCGCCACGGCGATTGCTTTTCCGGAAGACAATGAAATCACAGGGGACTATTATCTTCTGAATGGTCGCAAATACTTCGTTTGCGACCCGACGTACATTGGAGCCGGCATAGGCGAAACAATGCCGCAATACAAGAATGTGAAACCCAATGTTATTAAGCTGAAATAAGCGTGTCGGTGTATGCTAGTTAATAATCACAATGAAAATCCTCAAAAAAACAGCTGTGCGAACCGGATTCAATACGGTCGTCTTTAGACTCCTAAAAATCCATTGGAAAATCTGTTTGATTTTATTAGTGAAGGGACCAAAGAGGAATAGAATGCAATTTTGCGTACATTTGCAAATCTCATAAACCAAAAAAGAGACGCGTTTGCGTCTCTTTTTTCTTTGCTCTGTCGGGGTGATCCGACTCGAACGGACGACCCCTTGCACCCCATGCAAGTGCGCTAAGCCAACTGCGCCACACCCCGAGCATCTTTGAGGCCGCAAAAATACAATTTTTCCAATATGTTTGTACTGTTGATAAATTTTTTTTGTAACTCCCTTATAAATGCTATCTTTGCGCCGCTTTTTTAAACTCGAAACGTATGAGAAAACCTATACTTTTGATGGCGTTAACCGCTATTTTTGGAACAATTTGCGCGCAGAACGTCGCAATTGACGAAGCATCCACTGTTGCCCGTGCCTTTTTTTCTTCACATAATAAGTCTTTTAAATCCTGTGTGAAGACCATAACAGATGCCCAGGATACGCTGTTGTATATCTTCAATGCGGAAAATTCCTTCGTCGTAGTGGGTGCCGACAAGCGCGTCCCCCCCGTATTGGCTTTCTCTGACCACCAGCTCTACAACGATGAGGACGTGATTGCGCCCGTAACGATGTGGCTCAACATCTACCAACGCCAAATCGCACAACTGAAAAAGGAAAACATCAGCCAACCCGTTAATCCGCTGTGGAACAATCTCCTTACTCGCTCCAACGGCTTCCGCGATGCGGAAACAGTCGAACCGCTGATGAAGTCTCATTGGGGGCAGGGAACGTTCTATAATTACTATTGTCCGCGCGATATGGCCGGCGAGAACAACCGCGTGGTTACCGGCTGCGTGGCTACCGCTATGGCACAGCTGATTTATTATTACAGATTCCCTGAAACAGGCATCGGCTCTTATTCCTATACCGATGAGAATTATGGCTTGCAATCCGCAGATTATGGCACCACGACTTTTGATTATGAGACTATGTGTGATCATCCTTCCTCCATCAATCCTGCCATCTGCACTTTGATGCACCACTGTGGCGTGGGCGTCGATATGGTCTATGGCCCCGACGGCTCAGGTATGTTCAACCATAGCGCCGCCCGCGTTATGCGTACTTTCTTCAAATATTCTCCTGAAACCGAATACCTCTTCAGAGACTCCACGGATGTGAACTGGGACAGCGTCATCGTGGCTCACCTCAACCGTCGTATGCCGATGTACTACGCCGGTTGGAGCGAACCCAATATCAATGGTCACGGCTTTATCTGCGATGGCTACAAACTGATGGACAGCTGCTACTATTTTCACTTCAACTTTGGTTGGGACGGCGATTACGACGGCTATTTCTATACCGACCACCTCAATTTGATGGGAACCCATTTCAATGGCGCTCAGGAATTGATTGTCAATGCCTATCCGGATACAACACAATACGAATATCCTGTCGCTCAACCGCTTGTGGGCAGCAAAACGCTGACCGCTCTGGCAGGCTCCTTTATGGATGGCAGTGACGACTTTGTCAACTACCAACCGAATATGAACTACACCTGGCATATCCAACCGCAGACAGATTCTGTATCCTCCATCACATTGGATGTCGATTATCAGATTGCCGAAGGCGACACCTTGCGTATTACCGCTCCCAATGTCAACACGTTGTATGAATTGACAGCCGATAGCGGTTCTTTGCATATCTCTTGGGAAACCCCTACAATGACAGTGTCTTTTACCTCTGACGGTCAATCCGAGGATTATGGTTTCCGCGCCAACTATAGTGCCGTTTTGCCGGAATATTGCCGTCCCACACAGAGTTTCACGGCTCCGTCCGGCTCCTTCGATGACGGTTGCGAAGACCGCAATTACCGCGAATTGAGCAACTGCACGTATAGAATCATTCTTCCGTCATATTCGGCTATAACACTGAATGTCCATTATCTGGATCTGGAAGAAGGTCACGACTTCCTCCGCGTATATAAATTCCCGGTTAACGACAGCAATATGTTGGCAGCCTATACGGGAACGATGTCTGATACCACGATTGTCTTTAATGAAAAACGATTGATGTTTGAATTCGAAAGTGACGCGCAGAACAATGCTGCCGGTTTCCAAATAGACTATGAAGGAGGATATGTGGGCGTGGATGAATTTGAGGAACAGGGAATTTCGGTATGGCCGAATCCCGCCGCAGATATGCTCCATATCCAAGCGGGACAACCGATTCGGCATATCGTAATCCGAGATTTGCAGGGTAGGGCGCTGCGTACATACGAAGTGAATGATTCACGTGACTTGTTGAACATTTCAGATCTCGCTTCCGGATTGTATCTTATCCAGATGGAAATGGAAGGAAAGACGGTTTCTCGCAAAATCGTCAAACAATAATCTTGATTTACATATTACCATCTTGTTGTATTTCAGCACAATAAAATGCGCTGGATGGCTTTTTGTCCCTCTTGAAAATTAATAATCAAAATAATACTAACTAAAACTCTATGAGAAAAAAACTTCAATTTGCAACTTTGTTAATGGTAATGACAATTTCCAGTTCTTTATTTGCTTCACCGCTGAACATCCAGACCACCACGGTGGAGAGGACCATCAAAGCGGTACGTACTATTTCCGTGATGCCGCAGGCTTTGGTGGAACGCGGTGTGACGCAGGCTGCCGCCCTTTGGACGGCCCAAGACGGAACCCAAGAGGAGTTCCAAAAATTCTGTAAGGAAAACTTCTGCAAGGATTTGAATGAGAAAACGATTCTTTTCCAACGTCTTTGTAACAATTTTGAGATGATATATGGTTACAACAACCGCATCTCTATCGAACTTCAGCGTCCCGAACAGTTGGTCGGCTACGAATCCACTTCCGTGGATCAGATTTTCAGCGCTTACAGTGGCTTGTCTCATTTCCAGGAAGATATGTTTGCCAGCAAACTCGCCTTCGTGGTGATTCTGAATTTTCCGCATTTCACACTGGCTGAGAAACAAAACAACGGTAGTCGCTGGTCAGATCTGGAATGGGGTTTCGTCCGTTTGGGCGACATTTTCACGTCCCGTATCCCTTCCGAAATCCAGCAGAACATATCCAATGTCACCGCTGCTGCCAACAATTACATTGACAATTACAACATCGATATGGAACAGGTGGGCAGTTTCCACAACCAGTTCTATTGGAAATCCGAACTGCCGCTCATTACGCACTGGGGCCTTCGCGACGAATTGAAAGCCGCCTACGCCGATAGTGAAAACGGTCTGGAAAAGCAAACGGTCATTTATGACGTGATGAAACGCATCATCAAAGATGAGGTCCCTGCTGATGTCGTCAAACAGGATAAAAGTTACAAATGGTATCCTTCCACCAACCAGATAATGCTGAACGGCATTCAGATTCTGACGGAGGAAAAGGCTCCGAAGAGCCGCTATCAGTATTTGTTGGATTTTTATCGTGCGGAGAAGGCCGCAGATCCGTATTGCTCCTCCAACTTCATCCAACGCAAGTTTGAAGATGAGTATGAGATTTCTGTTGAGGAAACGGAAAAGCTGTTTTCTGATTTGATGACTTCCCCTATGGTACAGCAGGTCGCAAGCTTGATTTCCAAGCGTCTGGGCCGCAAACTCCAACCTTTTGATATCTGGTATGATGGTTTCAAAGGCCGCAGCGGTGTTGACCAAAATGAGTTGGACAGAATAGTGAAGGCCAAATATCCGACTAAGGAGGCTTTTGAAAAAGATCTTCCCAACATTTTGAAGAAACTCGGATTTACGCACGACAAGGCGCACTTCATCTGCTCGCACGTTTCGGTGGATGCCTCTTTGGGTGCAGGTCACGCTTGGGGCACGCAGATGCGCAACGACAATTCCGTGCTGCGCACGCGCGTGGGTGCCGACGGTATGGACTACAAGGGCTACAACATCGGTGTCCACGAGTTCGGCCACAATGTGGAACAAACAATCTCTATGCACGATGTGCCCAACTATTTCCTGAGCGGTGTGCCTAATACGGCGTTTACCGAAGCACTTGCTTTCGTTTTCCAAGGCAAAGACCTTGAATTGTTAGGTATCAAGTCTGATGATGAAAATGCTGAAGACCTCAACACGTTGGACCTTTTCTGGGGCTGTTATGAAATTATGGGCGTGTCTTTGGTCGATATCCGCACTTGGCAATGGGTGTACAATCACCCCAATGCAGATGCCAATGAGTTGAAAAACGCTGTCATCGATATTGCCAAACAGGTTTGGAACCAATATTACGCACCGATATTTAAAACTACCGACGAACCGATTTTGGCCGTCTATTCCCACATGATTATCGACCCGCTCTATCTTTCCGCCTATCCGATTGGCCACATCATTGATTTTCAATTGGAATCCTATTTGAAAGGTAAAAATATGGGTGAGGAAGTAACACGTATTTACAAGCAGGGCAAACTCAATCCGGACCTCTGGATGCAGAAGGCCGTGGGCGAGAAATTGTCTGCCCAACCGCTGTTGGATAGAACGGAACAGGCTGTGAAGAATTTGGAGAAAACGACCAAGAAGGGTAAAAAGTCCTCAAAATAGAGTTGAAATAAAAATGATGATAGCAAGGCGCAAGACTATATCCAAAAAAGTATAGTTTTGCGCTTTCTTTTTAATGAATATGAAAAAACGAGTACTAATGGCTATGAGTGGCGGTATTGACAGCGGTGTGGCTGCGATGCTGCTGCGTGAACAGGACTTCGAACTGGTTGGCGTGACCTTCCGGAATGTGGGTGACGATGTGGAAAACTGCCCGAATACCGATGCCGGCTGTGGCGCCTCTGATGCTGTGGAGGAGGCCGAAAAACTGGCGGAGCAGTTGGGAATTGAACACCATACGATAGATGCACGTACGCTGTTCAGAGAAACCGTGATGCAGAACTTCATAGATGAATATCTCCGCGCGCGCACGCCAAATCCCTGTGTGTGGTGCAATCCCATCATAAAGTGGGGACTGCTGTTGCAGAAAGCCGATGAACTGCATTGCGACTATCTGGCCACGGGACATTATGCGCAAATCGCTCATCGCGACGGTCGATATTTCCTGAAAAAAGGAAAAGATGTGCTGAAAGACCAAACCTATTTCCTGTGGAAACTGACGAGTGAACAGCTCAGTAGGACAATCTTCCCATTGGGTGAACTGACCAAGGCGGAAGTCCGAGAAATAGCTGCCGCACACGGATTTGTGAAACTTTCGCAGAAAAAAGAAAGCGAGGAAATATGCTTCGTCCCGGATAACAATTATCGGAATTTCCTATTCGCTAATGTGCCCGATTTGGAACAACGAATGCGCCCGGGCAAATTCGTGGATACGGAAGGCAAAGTGTTAGGCAAACATTCGGGACTGTTTAATTATACGATAGGCCAGCGTCGTGGCTTGGGTATCGCTTTGGGTGTGCCCGCCTACGTCGTGGCGCTCGACGCTCAACGGAATCGCGTGGTCATCGGCGGTAAGGAGGATTTGCAGGGCGGGGAACTGGAGGCCGAAGACTTGAATTTCACCAAGTATGCTGACTTTGATGACGGAATGACGGTAGATTGCCGCATTCGTTATCGTAGTCAGGGTGTGCCCGCTAAACTCTACCATACCGAAAATGGCGTGCGTGTATGCTTCGATAATCCAGTGGAATCCATCACTCCCGGTCAAAGCGTCGTGTTTTATGAGGACGACGAACTCGTTGGCGGCGGAGTGATTCGGTGAAAGAGGAATCTATCCCTCTTTGGTGCTGGAACGTATGGATTGTGGTTTATGCTACTTCACCAACACTTCGTCGCAGAATATCCAGCAGGGCTGGCCGACACCTCGGTGCCATTCGGGACATACTTTGAGCGACTCGGCTTTGACGCGGATATAGCGGGCGTGCTGCTGCAGGCCGGAAAAGTCGAAGCCCACGAGCTTGTTCTCCGCCAAGACGGTGCCGTTCTCGTAATCCTGCGTGGCAACTTCCTGCCAGTCAATGTTGTTGTCAGATACATAGCAGGTCACTTGCTTGGGCGCGAATATCCACGACAGCGGGAAATAGAAGAAGTCGGCGTGGATGTTGTGAATGTCCTGCGCACTGTCCAAGTCGATGATGACGTCCATATCATTGCCCTCGAATCCCAGCCAGTTGAAGTTGTAGTTCATAATGCCGAATACGCCATCCACCAGGGCTTTCGGACCGCCCACATTGTAGGCGTTGTTCCACGTCGTTAGGCACGTGATGGACTTGCCTTGCGCAATATTCTGTTGCGTGGATTTGCGGATGAAGTTGTCGATGTTGCCGCGCATCTGCTCGGGCGTGAACCTGATTTCATCCAGTTTGGCAACGCCCAATCGTTGGCAGTCGGACACGAAGTTGTCGGCCATCTGGAGCATTTCCGGGCGCACGACTTTCTGGCCGTTTTCTATTTTGAAATAGGAGAGTTCGGGCGACACCTCGCTCATAGAGAGCTCTAAGACGGCGAAGTCCAAGGCCATTTCCAATAATCGCAGACGGTTGTCGTAAGTGCGCAAGTCGTATTTGGGACCGTGATCACAGTCGCGGAAGGTGCAGCAAGGCGAGTCGTCATCGAAGGGCTTTACCTGTTTGGCTTTTGCGAAGAGTGTTCTGTAGAATTTGATTTTATCGGGTGCGAGATAGCCGTTTTTGGCGTCGATGGGGTAGCCGTAGATGTTGAGGAACTGTTTGGAATCACGCAATGCCTGCGTCATTGTGTCGAGATACTGGCGGATGAACGGCGCGCGGTTCGCACCATAATGGGCAATAAGGAAGCGCTCGCGCAGACTATCGACATTGATGTCCACATTCCACAGCAGGTGCGCAATGAGGAAGGTGCGCCATGCGTGGCAATCGCTGATGTCGAAGGCGGAGCCCTGCTCGTAAATCATCGGGATGCCGTGCTGATGGAAGTTCTGCAAGTTGGGCTGGATGACGTGCAGATTTGGGAAAGGGTCCATATAGTTGCGGAACTGCACCACATAGTCCCATAGCAAAATGTTGTGCGTGAGGTCAGTCCATCCCTCCATATCGCGTTGGAACGACTCGTCGGAAGGACTTTCGGCAATGGGCATCTGTCGCTGGCACTCGATGGAGCAGAACATGATGTTGACGTTGTCGGCGGGCTTGATGTTTTGTGGCGGGCGACGTGTCTGCTGGTAGGCGAGGGTGGAGATGGTCTTGTCGGGGAAGCGGGCGGCTATCTGGTTGACGAAGTGAATGAGCGTGCCGGACGGGCCGCCGTAGAGGGAGTCAAGGTGGCGGCAGTGCGGACAGGTGCAGGAGAATTCGTTGTCGTTTTGCGACACGGACCAATATTGCTTCTTAGGTGCCTGGGCGATGTGCTGCGCCAAGTTTTGGCACACGACTTCCAAAACTTCGGGATTGCTGAGGCATAACTGGCCGTCGCGGATGCGACGACCGTGCAATTCGGAAAACCATTCGGGATGCTCGTCAAAGTAGGTGTCAACGGGAACGAGTTTCTGGAAAGTGTGTACGAAAAGTCCCCAGTCTTTGTTGAACTCCTCGCGGCAGGACAGCTTGTGCCAGTCGGCATAGCCTGCGGCCTTGTTGGGCAGGTTGTACAGCGTTTCACGATATTGGAAAGAGGGGTTCTGCAGGTCGTGGAGACAGAGTTTGCGCTGCTTGGGAGTGGAAAAGAAGAATATGCCCTCGCTGTCATTGTCGGTGACGGTGATGTCGAAATAGTTCTCTAACAGATGATAAACGCCGTATAATTCGGATTTGCCTTGGTTTCCAAGGATATAGAGATTGCGTCCGTCGGTATGCAGCAGAAAGCCGTCGTCGCGGATCTGGTCGCCGTACTGCTGGTAGAAATTTTCTGTCTGTTTGCTTCTGCCGATAAAGATGGCGTGCTTGCCGCGGAAATGGTCGGTACAGGTCAGGGAATCATCACCACTCATAAAACCAAGATAGCCAAGGTATAGCGACAGTCGGTCGGCGGCTAACCTTTGCGCATCCGTAGGATGTGAAGGCAAAACTATGACGTAGTGGGTGTTGGCATTGAGGGTTATGGGCTTCTGGGCCATTGCGCCGAATACGGCTGAAGTGAGGAGTATAGAGGCGAATAGAACTTTTTTCATCGGCAGGGAAATTAAGAAAGAGCGCAAAAGTACGAAAATATCGTCTCTCTAGTTTTTTATCTTATACGTGAAATTTTCACTATGTTTGATGAATATTGTTATTTTTGCCGCTCATTTTAAATATTCGCTTATGCATAATTATTTACGCAGTCTGTTGCTTTGCCTTTTGGCCTTGACAGTTAATGTGATGGTGGCTCAAAACGTTGGTATCTTGCCAACTCCGCAGAAAATCGAACTCCGTGACGGCTACTATAAATATATGGGTGTGCCGGTGCTTGAAAGCATTAAAGTCGATAGTTTGCCTGTTGAAAAGAATATGGATCAGGCTTACGTTTTGGAAATTCTTCCGCAAAAAGTCGTCATCCGCTATACGACGGAAATCGGCCGCTATTATGCGATGCTCAGTTTTGAGCAGATGGTGGATTTTTACAATAAGGACAATGCCCATAACCCTCAAAAAGAGGTCAAAGTTCCCTGTGTGCTGATTACGGACTATCCGGCTATGCGCTATCGTGGCTGGATGGACGACATCAGTAGAGGTCCCGTGCCCAGTGTGGAGTTCCTCAAACGCGAGATTGAAACGATGGCGCAGTATAAGATGAACTTCTTCAATCTCTATACCGAGCACGTCTTTAAATTGGAAGCCTATCCGGACATTGCGCCGACAGATGGCCTGACGGCAGCGGAAATCAAAGAGTTGGAGACTTTTGCGGCTCAATACCACATTGAAATTTTCGGCAACCAGCAGTGCCTGGCACACGCCGAGAAGACTTTGCGCATCCCGTTCTATCAGGATATGGCAGACACTAAATCCAATTACAATCCAGGCGCGGATAAGATTCAGGAATTTTTGAAATATCAGCTCGAAACCACGGCGAAGGCCTATCAATCGCCGTTCTTCAATATTGATTGTGATGAAACGGAAGCCCTCGGCAACGGACGCGCCGCCGATTTTGTGAAAAACAACGGAGGGGCAGGCCAAACCTATGCCAACCATATCAAATGGGTGTATGACATTTTGAAAAAACAGGGTAAGCGCGTGATGATGTGGGGCGATATAGCCGCCAAGGATCCCGTGATTACTGCTCAACTTCCCAAAGATATGCTGATGATTGTTTGGAGCTATGCCCCTTCTGATAGCTATGTGGGTATGCTTCAGCCTTTTAAGAAACAGAATCTGGAATTTATGGTGGCTCCGGGTATGAGTATGTGGAGCACGGTTTATCCGAGTTATGACACTTATACGAAGAACATCGCCAACCTCGTGCGCGACGGTTACCAAAACGGCGCGTTGGGAATGATGAACACCGCTTGGGATGATTCCGGCGAGTCGCTGTTCAATAGCGCATGGCACGGAATGGTATGGTCAGCGGAAATGTCTTGGAAACCTATCCAGAACATTGAGACAAATCTGGCAGAAGAGGAACGTTTACAACGTCTCGCCCAATTTGATTCGGTTTACCGTGCAACCTTCTATTTCCCAACGACGGATTTGAAACTGATGAGATGGTTGGAAAGCACGGAAATTCCCGGCTTCTTCCAAAGCAGCTCCCTCTATGAAAGCGTTTTTGATTTCTATCCGACCAAGGTGAGCCAAGAGGCGATGGAGGTGAATCAAAAAGTGATGGCTCAACTTTCCGATGAAATACGTGAAAGGAACAACGTGATGGTGGAATATGATGGATATAAGCAACATATTGCCTCGATGAATTTTGCCTATTACGTTTGCCAAAGACAGAAAACGGTGGCCGAACGCAATGTGCTTCGCTGCAAGCTGTATCAGTTTATGACGGGCAGTGAGAAATATTCCCAGCAGTCATTGGAATCAGACATCCAACAGTTGTTGGAAGATCTGCATAAGACTAAAAAACTCTATATGGGATTGTGGGACGAGGAGTGTCGTTCCTATAGTCGAGATATTGTGGAAAAACGCTTTGACGCGGTGGCGCAGGAGCTTCTCAACATTCCGAACCGCGTTTTCATTCGTACGCGGCTGAATGAGAAGTCGGAGGCCGTGGTTACGCTCAGCACCTTATTCGGCGATCGTGACATCTACTATTCGATTGACGGACGGAAACCGAGAGTGGGGGAGAGGACCTACACCGGACCGTTCACTATGAATCAATCCGCCATGGTGCGTGCTATGACGAAAAATGCGATGTCTGAGGATGTCCTGACGGAACAATATGTGTTGTTGCACAAAGGTTTGGGCAAAATCGCCAAATTGAACACCCAGTATTCTGATTATCGTCCCGAATATGAGGCTTCCGGACCGCAGGCTTTGGCGGACGGCATCATCGGCGGCGACCGTTATTCTGATGGCACGTGGCAGGGTTACAGTGGCAAGGACATCAGTGCCGATTTTGATTTTGGGAAAACTACGGAAATCCACCATTTCACCACGCATTTTTTCCAAGATGTATATGATTGGATTATGTCTCCCAACAGTGTGGAGATCTACACGTCCAAAGATGGCGCGCACTACACGTTGTATCGTACGTTGGCTGTTCCGAACGTGACGTATGCCTCCAATACGACGGGCATCTATTCTTTGCAGGTGGATGACCTCAACATCAAAGCCCGCTATGTGCGTGTGGTGGCGAAGAATGCTGGAACGCTGCCTTCCTGGCATCAGGCGGCCGGCCAACATTCCTATATCTTCTGTGATGAATTTATCTTAAACTATTAAAATTTTAAATTATAAAAAAATGAAAAGAAGCATATTCTTAGCAATAGTTGCCATATTGGCTGGCAGCTTGATGAAAGTCTCTGCACAGCAGGACTGCGGTACCGTCAAAGATTTTGATGGCAATGTCTATCGTACCGTTCAATTGGGAAAACAGTGTTGGATGGCTGAAAACCTTCGCGTGACGCATTTCCCAGACGGCACACCATTGAAATTGGGCACGGAGACTTCTGATACGGAGAAATACTATTATTATCCCAATGGAGATGCGAACAATGTCGGTAAATTCGGTTTGTTGTACAGTTGGAGAACCTGTTTGACGGGATACAAGCCCACGGAGGAAGTGCCGAGCGGCATTCAGAGCATTTGCCCGAACGGTTGGCATCTGCCATCCAATTTCGAGTGGATGGGATTGGAAGACTTCTTGGGTTACAAGGACGAATATCGTTGTGGAACGGACGTGAACAATGTGGCGAAGAGTATGGCATCCAAGGAGGAGTGGAAGTCAAGTATGGGATTTATGGAGCAGCATCCCGAATGCTCTATTGTTGATGACCTTTCCAAGAACAATGCTTCCGGTATGAACATCCTGCCTGCAGGCAATTTCTTCTACACCCTTGACGGCTTCGGGTATGATGCCGGCTTTTGGACCGCATCCGATGGCAGTGACGTCACTTCCCCGATTCATCATTTTTACTCTACCAACGCTACGGTTGAAATCAACTGTACCCCCAAAGAAGCAGCCTATTCCGTGCGTTGTTTGAAAGATTAGGACATGTGCGCGAAAGTGACGGAAATTCCTTTTATTCATCATCCAGATAACAAAATGTGTCGTCGAACCCTTCTTTCCGTTGTTTTCCTATGTTGTTCGGTCGTAGCTTTTTCTCAGATTCAGCCAATTCCCTATTGTGAGGATTTTGAGAGTTATGGTGCTTATCCGACGACCTGGTACCAACTGGTGAATTGGGATAATGCCACATCTCCCTCCCTGGCCTATGATTATTGGAATATGCACTCGGGTGCCTATGCTTTGGAGTTGTTTACGCGCAATTATGAGAATACCTACACAATAGCTATCACACCGCGATTGGAAGCCACTGCCTCTGGCGGTCTCTACATCTGTTTCTATGGGAAGGGCTCCTCCGCAAACACATCGATCATCGTCGGTTATATGACAGACCCCTCGAGTGCTAGCTCATTCGAACCAATCGACACTGTCACTGTTTCTGTTCCTAACGACTGGGAGTATTTTCAAATCTTCACGAATGCGCCTGTGGGGAACAACTACGTTGCATTTAAAATGTTGACGTCCGACAGCCGGTCATTTTGGATTGACGATTTGCTGATTTCAAAATGTCTGATGCCAGATTTCGACCAGATATCCTTTGCCAATATAACTTCTACAAGTGTGCAGGTCACTGGAGCGACGAACGACAATTTTCTGATAGAATGGGGTACGCATGGTTTCGCCCAGGGTACAGGCTCCTTTTCCGGCAGTACCAATGGAACTCTGACTATCTCCGACTTGGCCGAAAACACCATCTACGATGCCTACATATATGCAGTCTGTGACAGCACTCCTCTATGCGAAAAGCTATTCCATTTTCGAACTTACAAGGAGTCGTGCTGTAACAAGTACAACGATATGGCATATTCCAACATCGACAGTCTTTACGCTCACGGCTGGTCATTGTTGCCTTTGCTTAGAAACGACTTGTACTATTATTATCCAGATTCCTACTATGAAGAACCGGTTTCCCTATTCATACAGCAGGGTACTTTGGTCTCACCGTATGTCAGTCACCCACAGGGTACGATGATACATTTTAAGGCACAGGGGAGCGGTACCGTAGGTGTAGGTTATATGGTGCATCCTGAAAGGGAGGATTCGTATGTTCAACTGCAGTCTTTTACTCTTCCAAATAACAACTATTGGGAAACCTTTACGCTAAATCTGACGGGCGTTCCTGACAGTGCTCACTATATCGCCATCCGGTCAAATTCCGGATACCCCTTTTATTGCCATTTGGAAGATGTCGTCATCAGCGACTGTTTTGCCTATATCAGCCGAATAGACAGTGTCGCGCCGGGTGCCGTCTCCGTACAATGGGTCGGAAATGCCCCGTCGGTGGAAATCACCCATCAGCCTTATCAGGGGGTGGTTGTTCGAGATACAGCTTCAGTTTCTTCAGTAACCATATCCGGGCTGGCTAACAACCAATACTACGAATTCAACATTCAGGCATTGTGCCCATCCGACACCTGCGGATGTGATTATTGCAACTGTAGCCCCATATTAGCGGCAGAAGGTTTCGCCTTTCTCACTCCAGAACCGCTACGACCAAACCTGTGCTATGAGTTCGACAATGGCGATCTTCACGGAAGCTATCGCTACTGGTACCATCGTATGAAGCCATTCCCATACGATTTCTCCCCCAGACAAGATACGACAACTTACTTCTCTCCAAACACTTCGCTGCAATATTCCGTACGTGGTTTCAACACCCATAGCGCTGTGTTTCCAAAAATAAACCCGCAGAATTATGCATTTCAAGACCTGTACCTCACCTTCACATTCAAAGGAAACATCGGTTTGGGCTACATCTCAGACTACAATCATTACAACGAGACTTTTCATACGCTGAACAATTATGGGTCTGGCAATATATGGAGGGCGATGGCGCGACAATTCTCCTCGGAATGGGATGCCAGAAATCTTTTGACTTTTTATCTTGAATCCACAGGTAATTATTTGAATAGTCACATTGACAACATCGCCATAAGGCCATGTGCAGCGCTGAATGCCACCTTCATCAATACCACCGCATACTCCTCAGAACTGCATTGGTCTGGCGGCGGCAATGCCTCATACTACACGGTCGAATACGGCCCTTCCGGTTTTCAGCCGGGTACTGGCACTATTGTCACCACCCACCACGACTCCATTGTGTTGCACAATCTAAACGCATCCACTTCATACGTGGCATACATCTACGCACATTGCTCGGACGATGCAGATACTGTCTGGGAATGTCCTTCCGCCACAGCACAGACCAACACTTTGCCCGGCACAATGTCTCCGCCAATTTGTGAGGACTATTCTGGATGGGAGTCGCCTCTTTGGGAACCGATGTCCTCTTATAGTTGGAGTTACGATTACTTCTATAGTGCCGACAAATGCATCCAACTCAACAACAACGGAATTGTTAACACTGTAATCGCCCAGATAGAACAAAATGTTCCGCTGTACCTGTCCTTCTGTGCCAGTGGCCCTACAACAGAAGATCATATCGACTCTTCTATGATCGTCATCGGTTTTTACAGAAACGGAGACAATTTTTCAGACTACATTCCTATTGACACGGTATTTGTTCATGACGAATGGGAACGATTCTGCCTTACGATTCCAACAGACACTTGTTATGGTGATCGTTGTCGCTTTTCCATTCGGAACAACAGCAGTATAATGCCACGTCACATTTTCATTGACGATATATCCCTGAATCAATGTGCCATCAGCAATGTGAAGACCTCCTATACTCAGGACGGGAATGTCCAATTGTCCTGGCACGTATATGGGAATGCCTCAGTACACATTGAATACGGACTTTTGGACTTTGAACGCGGACACGGCACATTGCTGCACACCACTGACTCCTCCATCATCATTACCGGGCTTGAGAATCTGGAGTATTACGATTTTTATGTGTGGAGCACCTGTCAGGATTCTCTCGACAACTGTGGCTTCCCTGAAAAGATTTTGGTCATCGTGGCAAATATAGACCGATGTATAAACTATGTGAACATTCGAGACGAGCAAGTCAACTGCACCATCGGTCACTACACCAATCCTTTTCAGCGCAAGCGTGTTCGTGATTACGGCTACAACAAAGCGACAAGCCGGCACACTATTTACTCCAATTTCGGAGAATATGACCCTCGGACAGCCAATCAACTTCGCTGCATTCCCGATGGCGAAGAAGCCTCAGTACGTATCGGTAATTGGCTCAGCGGTGCCGGGGCAGAAAGCATCACCTACGATTACGTCGTTGACGATGAACAGGATATTTTGGTTCTCAAATATGCCGCGGTACTGCAGAATCCAGACCATACCGCCGCCGACCAACCGATATTTGTCCTTCAGATTTTGGATGACAACATGGAATTGGTGGATTCCGTATGCGCCACCGCCTATTTCATTGCAGATTCCTCACTGGGATGGAATATCGTTAACTCGGCTGACGGCCAGACATTGTGGAAAGACTGGACTACCGTGGGGGTGGATATGTCAGCCTACCACAACCAGAATGTTTATGTGAGGTTGATTACCTACGACTGTCGCGAGGGAGCCCATTATGGATATGCCTATTTCACTCTCAACTGTGCCTCCCGGCTCATAGATGTCTCCTCTTGCAGTCCCGGACTGCAAGACACACTTACGGCCCCTGCGGGATTCTTTTACGAATGGTACCACGAAAATGACCCTGCTACGATTTTAGGCAGGTCTCAACAACTAATGGTCATTACAGACAGTACCTCAACCTATTATTGTGACGTTATTTTCACTGGGGACTCCAGTTGCCGTTTCACCTTGTCTGCATACGCAGGAATCCGTCGCCCACACGCTGTCTGCGGTCCTGAATATTTCACTTGTCATATTGAAGACTGCCACTATGTTGTGGACTTTACCCAAGACAGCTACATCACTGTTGGTTTTGACAATCCTACTGCTGAGGACTCTATTTGCGACCTGTTTTATTGGGATTT
The DNA here is from genome assembly GCA_045600905.1 of Bacteroidales bacterium. Taxonomy (GTDB): domain Bacteria; phylum Bacteroidota; class Bacteroidia; order Bacteroidales; family WCHB1-69; genus F23-D06. Next base: position 1,834 of record JAZRYT010000021.1, on the reverse strand, counting down.
CGGGAATGGAACATATTCCTATAGTGATTATCCTTCAGTAATTTACGATCATCCTGGAACATATACGGTCACACTTGTTGTCGGCACTACGGAATGGCGGTGCTCAGATACGGTATCTTTCCAGATCACGCTGGATGCCACCGCCCCGGCTTATGAACGTCATGTATATGACACGCTTTGTCAGCACCATAAATACAACCGTTATGGATTCAACCTGCCTGAGAACGATGACGTGGGAGATTTCGAATACCGTCGAACCATACCTACTGGTGAGATCTGCGACAGTATTTATATACTCCACATCCATATTGTTCCTGATTCGCTGTCTATTTTGCTGATAGGGGAGGATTTTTGCGAAAATTACTCTGCTGTCCTGCAGGCTGTGTCCGGAATGCCTCACTACACGTGGAGTACCGGCGAACATACGACGGAAATCACAGTTGAAGAACCTGGTTCATACACTGTTACGGCCTCCGACGAATATTGCGTCGTTTCTTCCCTCTACAGAATCGCACCTTGCGAAATAAACCTGTTCTTTCCCAATGCAATAACCGGCAGCAATGATGACGGATTAAACCAGTACTTCTCTGCATTTGGCACTCTCAATCTGCTGACTGATTTTGAGATTTTGATTTACAACAGATGGGGAGAAATCATATATAAATCCAAAGACCCTCATTTCAAATGGTACGGGACTTGTGGAAACCGCTACTATAGAAACACAATATACAACTATATTTGCACCTATACATCACGAACGGGAAGACATTTCTTAAAAAAGGGATCTGTAGTCACACTTTAAGCTGAATAACAGTTGTTCTTTAAGAAAACATTTTTTCCACCGCACCGACCAACGACGGTTCTTCTATCAAAGTGACAACGAACAACTTCTTGCCCAAGTCCTTGAACGATGCGCCGAAATGATAAAGCCGTTCGTTATCAAGCAGCAGGAATCTGTCGTGGACCTTTTCGATTCGCTTACTGGCGATAGGCGGATACTGCGCGTTGTGCTTGCGTAAATCCAATATCAGCTGCTGAGAGATTTTCTCTGTGAAAATAGTGGCATCCACTGCCTCGTTACGTTTGCTCAGCATCAGCAAAACGCACTCGTCAATATAGTTGTCCACCAATCTGATGCTTTTGTTCGCAGATTTGATTAAGTCCACGACAAAGACGTAAGCGTCGAAAACCTGGCCGTTGAAAAACAGACCGTATTTGGGCGGCAGGGCAGGTTGTTCCATCTTGGAAAAAAGTTCGTCAATGCGTTGGTCTGCCAAATATTGGTGCTTTTTTATGGCATCTATCTCTTGAAAGACCTGAATATTAGATGCAATGTAGCGGCGCATGGCCACGAAAGCTTTCATTATCTCAATACTCACCTTGATGGCACGCTCGCTTTTTAAGATAGCTGATAACATTGCTACACCTTGTTCAGTGAATGCGTATGGATTGGTTGAGGAATGCTTAATCATTCTGAACCGGTCACAAAATGTTACCAGTTCAATTTTTTCTGTAGTGTTTAATTGAAAACGAAACTCCTCAGGAAAGCGTTCTAAGTTTCTTTTAACGGCCTGATTAAGAGCTTTCGTCTCCACACCGTACAGCTCCGCCAAGTCGCGGTCCAACATCACCGGCAGACCGCGGATGGTCAGTATTTTCGATTCTACGTTTTGAAGATTTTCCATAATGTTTGTATTAAACCTAAAATCCGCAGAAAGGGAATTTGCTGATTTAAAAAGTTATAGTTACATTCATCGCCCGTGAGTGAGGTCGTCTCCTCAGGCGTGAGAGGCTCTGCGGTGGCTTTTTTGAGATGTCGAGATACAACTTCCCC
>JAZRYT010000020.1:0-6662 GCA_045600905.1 Bacteroidales bacterium | reverse complement strand
CATCAACAATGCTAATTACTATAAGGAGGAAATCCTCAAAAAATGGCTGTATGTTCACGAGGCCCAATCGGATTTTCAGCCGAGTCGTTATTTGCCGTTGTGCGTTTCATACTGCAATGTCGATTCGATATACGTGAGCATCTACCGCACGGGTGTCCCATTGTCCATCCCGTTTGTAAAGGGTAAGGATAGAATCCCACATCTGAGAACGGATGATGTCGAACAACTGCAACAGCTGTATCGCAAACAGTTTTTCACGCTTCCCACGGAATATCCCTACTGTCTTTCCTCTACAGACATTTGGCTCGACAGCCTGCCGATAGGAAGCTATGTGCTCGTCTTTCACGAGACACCGAAGTGGGACACGGCATCGGTGCTGATGGTGAAGACCATACAGATTACGGACATTCAACTGACGGGGTGGAGCGATAGCAGGCATTTCTATTTTGCCGCCAACAATCGCAAGACAGGCGAGGCTCTCGCTAACCGCAGGGCCGTCATCCGACCGTATTATATCGGACTGGAACACGTGCGCCACAGTGACGAGTACGGCCAATTCAAAATGCGTCGGAATATTATGCACGGCGAGTGGAACGGCACTATCGCTATGGATTTCCACAATGGTCGCAAAGATGTGTACGATACGTATTATCAAGAGTATAGATATCGCTCTCGTTCAATACCACATCAGAATTCCCGTCGCAATAGGTGGCTCGCCCAGATTGCTTTGGATAGGACATTGTACCGCCCCGGACAGACCACTTTCTATAAGGTTCTGATTGCCGATAAGGGACAGGCGATTGCTAGTAGCGAGGTGTTTGTGAAATTGAAGGATGGAAATGACAATGTTCTGGATTCCGTCCAAATGCGCACCAACGAATTCGGCTCGGTGGCAGGCAGTTTCTCTCTGCCGAAGCAGGTCGGGAAGTATGTCGTGGAGGCGTATTATTACGATAATGAGAAAAAGAAGGCTCCGAAACGTTATGCCACGGCGGAAATAGAGGTGGCGGAGTACCGCTTGCCCACCTTCAAAGTGGAGATGCAGAAGGACGAACACGAGTATGCGAAGGGTGACACGCTGTTAGTGTCCGGCTTTGTGCGTGCGTTGTCGGGCGTCCCTTTGCCAGACGTTTCCGTCCGTGTCAGGGGGTCTCTGGCAGACCAGCAGCTAAGTGTGGCATACGATACTACGGTGCTGAGTAATTCCGACGGCTTTTTCCAATGTCCAATTCTCACCAAAAAGGAGACAACGAACCTATATGGTGATGTCTATGATTTTACCATTACGGCTACGGATGTGAACGGAGAGAGCCAGAATGCAACGGCAGAATATACGCTTTCGCAATATTCGCTTTTCTTGGAATTGGCTATGGACAAGGCTGTGGATCTTCAATTTCAAGATACTGCCTTTGTGAAAGTCTCTGCCACCAATGCGGCGCAATGCGCGGTGAACACACCCGTGTCTGTCATCATTGAGCGTCTGAAATTGCCGGAGTATTATCAGGGTCAGATGTTTCCCTTCGGCGCAAATCCGAAACAGTTGCAGCATTCCACCGAAGAATATGCCCGGTATTTTCCGTTGCAAACGTTGAATCAGAATGCCTTGAAAGTGCAGTGCTGGCCCGCTATGGATACGATGTTGAACGTCCATCGTGCTTTTGACAAACAAGATGAATTGTCCCTTGTGGTGAAAGACTGGCCCGTGGGCATTTACAAAATTACGGCCAGGAGTGCGGATGTGCACGGACGAAGTGTAGTGGCTCAGAGATACCTGCAAATCTACAACTCTTCTTCATTGAAGGCTACCCGTTGTGAAGCGGTATATGCTGAGATTATGGGTGAGCCGGCTTTGGGTGACACTATGTCAATTCTGGTGGGCACCTACTTGAAACAGGCTGCCGTCTATTGCTCCGTTTATCAGGAAGACAAAAAACTTGTGACACAACGCCTACCGTTGGATTGCGCGCAAACCATCCTGCGTGTCCCTACCGACTCAAAGTGCTACACAGGTGTCAAGGTGGTGGTATATGCCGTGCAAAACGGAGTCTCCTATTCCGATGTGGAATATGCTGATTTACGATGGCCGTTTTCTTTAGAAACCAATGAATTGAACCTCTCTTTAACACATTGGAACAAGATGGTGGAGCCTGGCTCTCAGCAGGAATGGGAACTCTATGTGGAGAATAAGGACGATTCCATTCCCGTGGTTTCCGAAGTCTTGGCCGGTATGGTGGATGAGGCTATATACGAACTGCGGGGTGGCCCCCGATATGAGTATATACATAGCTCTTTTTCGAAATTGCCCATTCACAAACTGGGGAAAAATATAAATTTGTTTGGTGATGTGTCATCATTCTCTAACCACTTGTTCAGATGTACTATGGCAAATCCAGACAACGCCTATAAGTTGGAAACAAAGCGTTTCCTTCGGTATGGTATATCCAATTTTGGGAAATATCATTCGTCTTATTATGATTCCGGAATGTTGTCGGAGAATCTGCGTACAACGCCAGGACGTAGTGTTTCAAGCAATTTAAGTGATGTCGTAATTACTTACGAACCGCCCGCTTTCTTAGGCGGAAAGACAAATGACAATCTGCCGGCCAATGCGCGCTTTGCCCAACGACAACCTGAAAATACCGGCCTTCATTTGGATGATTTTGGCAATAGCCCTCACGCAAAGGTGTTGCACGAGGTTGAGGTGATACAAGAAGAGGAACCCGAAAAGGATTCTTTTGATTCAAGCATCCGCGTGCGCAGCCATTTTGATGAAACCGCATTCTTTCATCCGCAGCTGCGTACCGATTCAACCGGGAAGGTGAAATTCGTCTTCACGGTGCCTGACCAGTTTACAAAATGGAATTTGTATGCTACGGCCCACACACGCGATATGCATTTCGGTAGGACAGGTGAACAAATTTTTAGCCGTCGCTCGCTGATGATACAGAGCAACTTCCCGCGCTTCCTGCGCGAAGGTGACACTATCTCCTTTGCCATCCGTATCTCCAATCTGTGTGATACGTCGTTGAACGGGAAGGCGAAAGTCACCTTCTTTGATCCCGCCACAGATAAACCGCTCGATATATTAGTGGATGCTTCCGATTCGTTGCAGCGCTTTGCCTGCGACGGTCATGGCTCAACGTCTGTTCGTTGGATGGTGGCCGTTCCGGAAAGAATGGAGGCCGTCGCCTATCGGGTGCTGGCGCAGGCGGGCAATTACGGCGATGGGGAGGAAAAGGCCGTGCCGGTGCTTTCCACGCGTATGCTCTTTACCGAGAGCTTGCCGTTCTATGTGCCAGAGGATACGGTGCGCACCGTGACTTTCGCCAAACTCCGCGACGTGCAATCTTCCACGCTCCAGCACCTCAGCTACTCGTTGGAGGTGACCACCAATCCCGTGTGGACGGCTGTGGCTACGTTGCCGTATCTGACCGCTGACAGATGGTCTGGCAATGATGAGGTGGCAACGGCATTGTTTGTCAACGCCATTGCGCGCCACATTGTTCGCAACTTCCCGGAAATAGAGCGCACTTATGCACAGTGGGCCGAAGATACGTTGATGCAGTCGATGGAGTCGCCGCTGATGCGCAATGAACAGTTCAAGAATTTACAAACGGAGGAAACGCCGTGGATGCACTTTGCCCAAAGTGAACGCAGCCAACGCGAGGCGATGGCCAAATTCTTCAAACAAACCCGTATAGATGCCGATATCCAACGCTATATGATGAAATTGCGTGCGAACCAATTGCCTGATGGCGGTTGGGATTGGTTTGGTCGCTACAGCTCTTCCGAATATGTGACGTCTGTTATTGTCTGCCATTACCAGAAACTGCAGCGAATGCACATCGAAGTCCCCGACGCTCCGTTGATGATGAACCGCGCTTTGGTGTATTTGGATACTTGCGTCGAACGCCGATATAATGCCTTTTTGAAAAACAAAGAGAAGAATCCCAAACTCAACTATGTGCTTAGAAGTTCCGATATCCGCTATTTGTATGCGCGAACATTCGGCTCGAAAGACACGTCATGGCTGGCGCAGCCGTTTGTGAAAATGTTGCTGGAGCAAGTCTCTAAAGATGTCTATGACAGACCTTATTCCGAGCAGGCCGACGTGGCGCTTGTCCTGCATCGTATGGGGCGTGTGCGGGAGGCTCGTGAGATTATGGAGGCGGTTCGCCAGCAGGCGCACGGAGATGAGAATCTGGGTATGTATTGGCCTACTACGTATGCCTACGAGAATCCTATTGCGCAGCAGTCGGCTTTGATGGAGGCTTTTAGCGAGATTTCCCCGCGCGAACAGGAACTTGACAGGATGCGTCAGTGGATGTTGGCGCAGAAGCAGGGAACGATGTGGTCGAACAATCCGACTACCACGGAGGCAGTATTCGCTCTGTTGATGGACGACGAGCAGGAATTGCTGCAGCCCTCGCAAACAGAAGTTATCGTGGGTGGCGAGACGTGTACCTCAGCCAACGTTCCTGAGGCAGAGGCCGGCAGCGGCCGCTTTACGCGCGTGTGGCTGGGACGGGATGTTTCGCCCGCATTGGCGAATGTAACCGTTCGGACAGATAGTGAGCACCCCGCGACGGGCAGCCTTTATTGGCAGTATTACGATGTGACTGACAAGGCAGATGCCTCCGGCAGTGGCATAACCATTGACCGCGGACTGTACCACAAGGATGTGGTTGAGGAACGCGAGACGCTGCAGGAAGTGACGGAGGAACGGCCAGCGCGGGTAGGGGAGCGCCTGATTGTGCGCATCGTGCTGCGCAACGACCGCGCACTGAACTTCGTGCACCTCCGCGACCAGCGTGCCGCCGCTTTGGAATCGGTCAACTTCAGAGAAAAACATTCATTCAGCGGCGATATTTCCTATTATGAAATTCCGCGTGATGCTTCCACGGATATCTTTATCAACATACTTCCGGCAGGCACACACATCATCGAATATGAGGTCGTTGCCACGCAGACTGGCGAGTTCTCCAATGGCATTGCCACGGTGGAATGCGCATACGAGCCAGCGTTCCGCGCGCAAAGCAAAGGCGGAAGAAGCAGGGTGAGATGAGAATTTGTCAATCTTCCATTTTTATTATTTTTGCCGTTCTTTTTTAATCGTATTGGATAATGGAAAAAATTGACACAAACTGTTGTAATCCTACAACGAAAATCTTTGATATGGGGAACGCTCCTACTCGTTCCTTTGAAAGTGGTCGCTTTTTTGAATACAACGGTCTCAACATCCTTGATCTCCACGGTTCCTGGTACGAAATGGGACGACAGTACGGATTCTTGGCTGCTGAGTTGCTACACGATGTGTATCAGAACTTTATGCTCTACAATATGGAACGAGAATCCGACAGGGCACCCTTCGTTCAGGCGGTGGCCGACAAACTCTATCGCTACTATCCGCACCGTTTGCGGCAACTTTTTTCGGGTATGGCCGAAACGTCTGGACTGACGCTCGAACAGCTCAAAACGGTGAATGTCGTTGAGTTCTCCGCCGCCGTGTTCAATTGCAGCGCGATGGCCGTTTGGGATGACTATGCCGCTGGCAACTTGGTGTACGGTCGCAACTACGACGCTCCTGGATTCCAGCCGCTCGGCAAGGACGTTCTCCTTACCGCGTACCACCCATCCGACGGCTCGTTGGCAACGGCCACCATCGGTTATGCCGGCGAGATTTACGCTGTGAACGGCCTCAACGAAAAAGGCATCTTCCTCGAACTCAACAACGGAATGCCCTCTGGCGGCACGGAGATTTTGTATGAACGCTTGGCCAGTACCACCGAACTGATGATGATGCTTTTGGATGCCGACTCATTGGATTATGCGGATGCTTTCCTCCGAACTGTTAAAGGCTTTGCCTCCTATACGATTGGCATAGCCGATGCTCGTGAGGCACGCTCGTACGAGTGGTGCGCTCGCGGCGTGGCACGCGCCCCCCTGACTGCCGACGGACTGATGGTGATGACCAACCATTATGTCAGTGATGAGTGGGACTTCGCCAAACCCGACGATGAGCAGAGCTGGGGCTCCCTGACTCGCTGCGCAAACTTGAAGACACTGGCTGAACAGAGTAGGGGAACCATCGATGCTTCGCTTATGCGGCGTATTATGCAGACTCCTATTAAAGATGGCGGCCCTGGCCACGACTGTACTGTCTATCAAATTGTTATCGAACCTCAAACGATGATGTTGTGGATGCAGGTTGCCGGCGTAACCTCGTGGCAGCAGGTGGATATGGGGAAAATCTTATTACCTTGATCCTCTTCACTTTCACCCTAGAAAATTCGTTGCGTAAGCTTGAAAAAATCAGAATTTTGTTGCTTTGCTGTCTCGGTTTTATAGCAATTGAAGGGCAGACCCAATGTGATTCCTCAAAACGGCCAAGTAGCGAGTAAAGTAGCGGAAAAAACGGATAAAGTAACGGATAAAGTAACGGATAAAGTAATATGCAAAGTTACCGGGAATGCTGCTGCCATTATAGATATAATTCGAGAAAATCCCAATATTACCGTTGCCCAGCTTATGTCAATTTTATCGATGAGCGATGCGGGTGTGCGGAAAATTATGCGACAATTAAAGTCCGACGGCCTCATCCGTCGTGTTGGCTCTAACAAAGGTGGACATTGGGAGGTAATAGATTCGCAGCAATGAACCAC
>JAZRYT010000019.1:0-15222 GCA_045600905.1 Bacteroidales bacterium | reverse complement strand
TTACCCCCCAATTTATTTTTTCAGCATATTCTCGTCAATCCACTGTGAAATTTCGGAGGAATTGAACATTTTGGGATACTCAACTTTCGTCCTTTCACCTTTATCAACAAATTTTGTTAATAAAATTGCCGAAATCCTGTTAGCCAAAACATTGCTTTTAATGTAGTTTTGCCGCCGCAAATTTTAAAACATATTGCATAGGAAGCAAAACAATAGAATACAAAAAAGTACCGATGAGAACAAATCTTATATCCGTAATGCTGTTGGCAGCAGCACTCTTTACTTTCTGCCATTCCAAACAAACGTTATCGACCCAATAGCCCTTCATACGATAGAGTGTTTCGACTGCTCAAAGCCTGGAGCAGAAGGCTGAAAAACCTAAATTGTCTTTTGACAGGGACTCTGAAACACCTTTTTCTCTGTGAATGCAACGGATTTTGTGTATGAGAGCAAGTGCAACACTTGAAATTTCTAAGGCTTGTTTGCCGTTTACTTGAATGCGTTTGCCAAGGTGGACGCTGCGCCCTATATTCACGTATTATAATTATTAAAGTAAGAATCTGATTGTCATTACTTTAATGCGTGTAAATAGGACGAAGGCGTAAAAATTTTCATTCTGCTGTCACGAAATGGATGTTTCTCACGTCTAATAGGACGTGAAACGATTGTAAAATTCATAATGCCATAGATGAATTTGCGGATTCCTTCGCTGGCACTTCATAAGAATGATAATAAATTACATAAAAACAGCACATTATGAAAAAATTCTATTTAATCCTTATTGTTTTGTTGTTTGGGGTGACCTCGCGGCAGGTAATTGCGCAGATTCCCTATTTGCAGAATTTTGAAGATTCTGTCGAAAACAGCCATTGGACGCTGATAGGGCAGGACACCAATCGCTGGTATATAGGCTCGGCCGTAAACACCACACCGGGAGGGAACAACGCACTTTATGTCTCTAATGACTACGGCCTCACCAACGCCTATACGTCCAGTATGACAGCAGGTGGCGCCGTATCTATCAGTTTGGCATATCGGGATATCAATTTCGGCATTAGCTATCCTGAATACGACTTGTCGTTCAAATATCACAATATGGGAGAAGTGAATCCTGAAGCCGATTATTTGAAGGTATATATCGCGCCATCCGATGATGTTTATAATTCGCAATTCTTAGGAGGTTATACTCCTTATGAGGCTGTCCTGCTCGGCACCTTCAACAACCAAAGCGAGTGGGCAGATTTCACCATCCGGCTGGGTCACGAATTTCAGGGCTTGCACCGCCTCTACTTTGTGTGGCGCAATAACAATTTGAATGGGGAAAACCCACCGGCTGCAGTTGACGACATAACCATCGAAGGCGTTGCGTGCGGCACTCCCTTGGACCTCGCTCTTGACGGCGTGACGAGCACTACCATTGCCGTCCATTTCACTCCCGCTATGAGTGCCGACAGCAGTTGGCAACTGGTTATTGTGCCGATAGGCAGTACGTTGGAGGAGGGCGAAAGCGTCATCGTTAGTACCGCAAATCACGTTTTCACAAACCTCAATCCCGATTCCTATTACTCAATATATGTTCGAAACCTGTGTGATTCCAGCAGTAGCGATTGGACTCAGCCGCTGAATGTGCGTACCTCCTGCGGTCAACTGATAGTTCCATATTATGAGGATTTTTCCAGTTTCAATCTTGAGCCGTCGTCTTGTTGGAGCCGCTACAATACCCGTGCGGCGGACGTGTTTGCCGGCGCGCCTCTTACCCCTACCACCGATGGTTGGCGTTTTAACTGCAATAATACTTTCCCGTTGGGACATCCCGCCTTCGAGTGCGGAGATACCTCTAGTCACGGCTGGCTGGTGTCACCGGCTTTGAATCTCTCCCCCTTGCTTTATCCAACGCTCTCCTTTAAGTTAGCCTTAACCGATAATGAGGGAGATTGGCCGATCACGGAGACCATGGCCCATCGGTTGCAAAGCCGTTTTATGGTGATTGTCTCCCCTGATAGCGGAACTACGTGGAGTGAGTCAAATGCCACGGTTTGGAGCAATGATACCTTGGACGATTATGTCTTTTCCGATATCTTCTATCAAGGTGAGATAATCGACCTCGACCTGTCCGCTTATGCCAACCAGACGGTGAAAGTGGCTTTCTACGCAGAATCCGGTCCCATTGATTGGTGCGACATTCATATTGCCGACTTTTCCATAAACGAACGTCCGGAATGTGCGCGTCCCGACAGTTTGAAAATTGTGGGGATGACCAACTCCACGGTCGAGCTTACGTGGGTGGAAACAGGCGATGCGACCTCTTGGGATGTGGCATACGTGCCTGCCGGGCAAAGCCCTGACGGTCCGCAAGCCGTTGTGGAACAGGCAATGCAGATGTCGCATATATTGGCCGGCCTCACCGACAGCACCACGTATGATATTTATGTGCGTTCCGATTGCGGCTTGTCCAAGAGTATCTGGATTGGCCCGAAGACAGTAATCGTCGGCCATTACAATATGGAAGTGGTGGGCACCAACGAGCTGACAGCCTGCAATATTCACATTTACGATGATGGCGGACCGAACGGCATCTTCACCGCCGGCGCTAATTCTATCTTGACGCTTTATCCTGAAAACAACGGCGAATTCATCCATTTGGCAGGCTCCTACGAGTTGGACACCTGGGACCATTCGGATGAACAATTGGACATTTATGACGGTACCAGCACCACGGGCACATTACTATACAGAGCGCGAGGCATCGGACAATTGCCGAGTGACCTTGTCTCCATTACCGGTCCGTTGACTTTGCATTTTACCACAGAAAATGTATTCATACCATACGGAAGCGGCCTTGACTTAACGGCTAACTGTGTTACTTGTGCGGCTCCACACATGGAGGCCAACAATGTGGTCAGGACAAGCGCGCAGATTTATTGGACGGGCGGTAGCGATGCCTCCTTCTGGCAAATCGCATACGGCCCGCACGGTTTTAACCCGGACACCGTTATCTGGTTGGAAACTTCCAATCATTACTACACACTCACCAATTTGACAGGCAACACCCAGTACGATTGCTATGTGCGTTCCTATTGTGGTGACGGTTCCTACAGTTTCTGGTCCCGCGTGGTGACTTTCCATACGTTGGAAACAGATGTTGCGGTATTACCCTATTTCAACGGGTTCAACAATCCCAATGAAAACGTCCAATGGGTATTTAAAGATACCAGTTACACCAACACTTCTTGGTATTTGGGCATACCTTTGACGATGACGGATTCTGTGCTATACGTTTCTTCTACAAATGGGGCAACCACCAGTTACGTCCATAACTCTGAGGCGGTTAGTATATGGGCCTACCGCGACTTTATGTTCGGTGATGCCACGGCTTTCAGACTGAGTTTCGACTGGTTGGGAATGGGTGAAGAAGACAAAGACTATTTGGAAGTCTTTATAGGTACGCCGGAACCTATCTCGGCCTACGTTCACGCAAACGCCAATGAGCCGGCAAATGCCGTTTCGTTGACGGGTTACTTGAATGAACAGACCACCTGGCAGCATTTCACTACAATTCTGGATTCCACGTATGCCAATACCATTCAGCGTATTTATTTCCTCTGGCACAATGATTTTTTGCATGGTGACGACCCATCTGCCGTAATCGATAATTTCAGCATTATTCCGTTCTCTTGTCAGCGACCTACCGCATTGGCGGCTTCCAATGTAACCCACAGTTCCTGTGACATAAGTTTCACGCCGGGTAACGCAGGAGATGACGAGTGGGAATACGCAATATGCGCCAGCGGTATTAATCCGGACAACATCGTTCCTACAACGGTTACAAGCAATCCGTTCCAAATCACAGGATTGCAATCCTCTACTAACTATTATATATATGTGCGCACACGTTGTAACGATGGCGGCTATTCACTGTGGTCAGATGCCCTGTCTGTGACAACTACTTGCGGGTCTATTGAAACGATACCCTATATCAATGATTTTGAAACAGTTGTGAGCTTAAATGGAACTCCATTTGTGAATTGTTGGAATAGATTCACAACCAATAGTCAATCCAATATTACTGTTATGTCGGGCGACGGCACCACGCCGGGTGTCACAGTCAATCACGCACTTTCGTTTCCATTCGATGCCAACCCCATTACCTTGACGGCAGTTCTGCCCGAAATAGGCAGCAGTTTGAACCTGACGGATTTGTCCGTTAATTTCAATATCAAAACATTGCAGCTCAATGATATCCTGCTGATGCTGGTGGGAGTGATGACGGATCCGAATGATGCCTCCACTTTCGAGGTTGTAGATACCATTTATAAAACGGATAATGAGTGGGAAAGCTTCATCGTGCCTTTGACAAACTATACGGGAAGTGGTCGCTATGTGGCTTTACGCTCGTTCGGCAGTTCTATTCGGATGGATGATTTGACTATTGATCAGACGTTGACCTGTCTGTCACCACGGAATGTTTCCGCCACCAATATCACCGATTCGTCGGCCACTGTTGTGTGGACGGATAGGTCGGCAGCCGCATATTGGACGATTGAATATGGTGAAACGGGTTTCACTCCCGGAACGGGAACCATCGTGACTGTTACTACTAATCCGGCAACGATTACGGGCTTGCAAGCGTTGCTCTCGTATGATGTCTATGTGCGGGCCAACTGCACGGACAACGATTCCAGCTCCTACAGCGCGGTGCATACGTTCTCCACACCGCTTTGCAATGTCGCGGACAGATGCAGCTATACAGTGTATTTGCGCAACAACAATATGGGCAATTGGTATGAGAAGGGAATAGAAGTTCGCAGTAACGGTGTTTTAATTGACTTTTTACATATTACCACTCAACACGATGAGGTGCATACCATCTCCCTTTGTGATGGAATGATCGTAGAGTTCAGTTGGGCGGATGTCTTTGGAGTAAGCTACGGCTCATTCGATATTTACGATCACCTTGGCGATTTGGTCTATTCCTGTCCTGATGCTAATGAAATGCCCCCCGGCCTGTTCCTGTTGGACACGATGGATTGCTCCATTCCTTCTTGTTTGCATCCGATGAATGTTAATGTCACAGAAAATAACGGCGTAGTTGTTGTTTCTTGGACGGAAATGGGCAGTGCCACCGCTTGGAACATCGAATACGGTCCGACCGGTTTCGCACACGGTTCCGGCACTGTCGTGTCTGCCAACACCAACCCGTATTCGCTGCAAGGTCTTCCCCCCACCACCACATACGATTTTTATGTCCGTGCCAACTGCGGCAATGGAGATTTGAGTACTTGGAGTAATGCGGTCACGTTCACTACGGACTGTGGTATCATCAACTCTTTCCCTCATACGGAAGACTTCGAGCTGGTTCCCTCCGCACCTGATTATCTGCCGGTATGCTGGAGCGAGGACTACATCCCCCATAATGCAGTTTCCTGGGGCCTTAATGCGTCTCAGCATCACGGAATATCGCCACTCCACTCGGGAAGTCATTGTGCAATACTCGCCTATAGTCAAAATCCCCAGTCGATGAACTTCCATAAGCTGATTTCCCCGATAATCGACTTTACGGATTATTCCAATCCTATGATGAAATTCTGGCACGCGCAGGAATCTTGGATTGGCGATGTCGATTTCCTACACGTTTATTATCGTAATAATCCCAATGATGATTGGACGGAACTGGCTTCCTATACTTCGGCTATCAATAACTGGACTTTGGATTCTCTGACCCTCCCCAATCCGTCTTCTACCTATCAGATAGCCTTTGCTGGAGAGATGAACTGGGGCTATGGTATTCTTATTGATGACATTACCATTTTTGCTACACCGGATTCCACCATTACCGAAAGATGCTTCAAACCCGCATACGTGTCTTATGCTTCTCGTACGGACAACTCCATAGATTTGTCTTGGGTGGAAATAGGCACGGCTACAGAATGGGAAATCGAATATGGTCCTACAGGCTTTGCCTTAGGCTCTGGAACCAACATTACGGTCACTGACAATCCGTTTACCATTATCGGACTGGCACCATATACCTATTATGATTTCTATGTGCGGGCGATTTGTTCTGATACGAGTAGCAGCGTTTGGAGTGATGTTTCCACTATTGCTACAGAATGTGGCAAAATCAATACCTTCCCCTATTTGGAAGATTTTGAAAACTCCGGCCATTTGCCGGATTGCTGGACCATAAATTATATCCAGAATCCTTCTTATTCGTATGATTGGGAATGTACGGCAGGAGCTGGTTCCCCGGCTATAATTTCGGCACATTCGGGCGATTACAATGCCTATTTACGTTCCAATATCGTGAATCAGTATGTCACCAACTTGGTTACGCCTATTATGGATTTGACACAAATCTCCAATCCTTATATTACCTATTGGCACGCCCAACAGCAATATCCCGGAGGCAGTCATAATGTCCTAAAGGTGTATTATAGGACAAGCCCTTCTAATGATTGGGTTCAATTAATGGAATACCCTTCAAACTATGACACCTGGACTTTTGATTCTTTGGCTCTGCCCAATCCGACAGGAACCTATCAAATCGCTTTTGAAGGAAATATGGTATGTCAGGGATTTCCCATTGTCTTAGATGATATTCTCATTAATGGAGACCCAGTTACCTGTGTGGTTCCAACCAATGTTACGGCAAGCAATATTGACCAGAGTTCGGCAACTATTACTTGGACGGCCAATGGTGATGAAAGTGCTTGGAACCTTCAGTATAAGATGGCGGCGGATGAGGTTTGGTCTAACGATATTGATGTAAACAACACACCCACTTATAACCTTACGGGATTGGCTTTCAACACCGCGTATGATGTGCGCGTGCGTGCCGTTTGCTCCTCTACGAACATTTCGGCTTGGGCGACAGTTTCCTTCACCACTTTGGAAGAAGCCACCTGTCCAACGCCTACCAACCTGACAGTAACGGATGTCCAAAACCACTCCGCTGTCGTCGATTGGGAGCAGGAGGCTAATACGGCATCCAGCTGGAATGTCTTTTACAGACAAAGCATATCTGACGAATGGATTTCCGTGGCCACCACTGTAAAGCCTTATACACTCACAAACCTTGCGGGGCTGACGACTTACGATGTGGCAGTGGAAGCCCTTTGCGATAACGGTCTGGTTTCCGAGCTCTCCGAGCCAGCCCACTTTACCACAACCAATGTCGGCATTAACGACTACGATATTTCGGGTAGCATTCGTATATTCCCCAACCCGACCACGGGACAATTCACCATTCATAATGCGCAATGCCTAATGAAAGAGGTGAACATCTTCGATGTCTATGGTAAATTGATGGATACGATGAAGGTGGAGGATAGCGACATTACCCTTGACATCAGTGCGTATGCCGGCGGCGTCTATTTTGTCCGCGTCTTTACAGAAAATGGCGTTGTAACCAAACGTATCGTTAAGAAATAATCCTAAAATGGAGGAGCTGTCTGCGTCCTCCGTTTTTTATTACACTTATTAATAATCTGTTGATTTTTTATCGGGCCTTTGTTGTGAAACAAGGGCCCGATGCTTTATGGGGAAAGCGGATGGATTTCTCAGTGGTGGTAGGGTTCGTTGTGGAGGATGGTGAAAGCCCGATAGATTTGCTCGGCGAAAATAAGGCGCGTCATAATGTGGGGGAAGGTGAGTTGCGACAAGGCGATTTGCGCGTTCTGTCGCGCATATACCGCCTCCGAAAATCCGTATGCCCCGCCGATGACGAAGACCAATGCCTTCAGCCCGTTGTTGGCCTGCTGCTGGATGAACTGCGCAAACTTCTTGGACGTGAACTCCTTGCCGCGTTCGTCCAAAAGCACAACGTAGTCGCCAGGCTCTATTTTCTTTAATATCTGTTCGCCCTCCCGCTTTTTCTGCTCGTCTTGCGACAAAGCCTTCGTGTTTTTGAGATACGGAATGGCGATAGGCTCGTAAACCGTGTAGAATTTGATTTTCTGCGTATATTGCTGAATGGCAGTGTCGAAAACGTCACCGTCTGTTTTGCCAACCCAAATTAACTTGATTTTCATTTATTTCTATAAAACAACCCCAAATACTTGTTACTATATAATATTATATTGAACAATCCAACTCACCGTTTACTATCTGTGTGCCAACGGCTTTTCAAATTTGGATTTGAAATTCACGGCGTATGGCTCTTTTTGGTCTTCCAAACCTTCGTGGGTGAGGACGCGCATCTCCAATTTGTCAAGGTCGTAAACGCTGGTGTGCGTGGTGTACCAAAGCGAGGTGTTGGGCGTGTGCCATTGCGACGGGTCATTGAACTGCGTCTTGTTCTTGTTTACGACGGCTACGAAATTGGAATCCTTCCAAATTGCAGCGCCATCTGCGTAGAGCAGGGGAGAAGGTAATGCTGCACACGTGTATTCGGTGAACCAGAAGTCGTCGCTGTTGTATTCTTTGGTATAAGTATTTGTAAACCAAACTTTCTTCATCAGATTTAGCATTCCGTCCAAAGATTCTTCGGTTTGCGCGTAGGCGTTTTTCAAGACGTTGAAACGCTCATAACCTATACCGGTCGTCTGTACCAAATTGGCTTCTTTCATCAAGGTGTTGGTGAAGTTGGTCATCAGGGTGGCGTATGACGGCTCGTTTACGCGGTTGGAGACGATGTAGTGTACTTTGTTATCCAAAAATTCGACAACCATACTGGTGCCTTTGTCGCAAATGAGCCAGTGGAAGGCCTGCGATGCGCCCGGGGAGGGGAATCCGTACGGTTCGAACCAGTTAACAGCGTCAATCAGTTGGCGTGCGTGCGCCACTGAAGTGGCGTGGTCGAGGATGTAGCGCACCAAGTAGGTGGTGCAGTAACTCTTGTCGGCACCCGGATGGGTGTTGGCGGCTCCAATGCCCCATTTGCCGCTTTGCCAATGCGTGGAATCCAAGGAGGTCTCGCCCGTGGGCATCACATTGACACCAACATAGACACCCTTCTCGTTGATTCCGTCGCAAGTGAATAATGGTAGGATTTCATATATTTCATCGAAACTTCCGCTTTGCGCCAACTCTTTGGAGAACTTTGGCGAGCAACCCACCATTCCGATGGAGGCAAAGTGTTTGTCGGTGTGCGCAACCTTGATAATGGCGGAAGCCTCTTCGTTGATGTACCAGTCCAAGTTACGCCCCACAAAGAAACCCTTGCGGGCTTCCGAACACCCTGGTGCCGCCGGATTCATCTTGACGAAACTTTTTGTGCCCTTCTCAAAGTCATAGTCGTGGTGCTTGTCATATTCAATACCGTAAAGATAACTGTAAATCTGAGTGTTGCAGCGGTTTTGACAAGCCGTCATAAAAATCAATGCCGTAAAGGCCCAAAATAATGTTTTTTTCATCATTGTATATATTTTGTGTGATTCTTTTAGAGCGGACAAAAATAAAAAAATCAAGGATTGATGGAGTATTTGAAAATGTACAAGAACATATCATAATTCTGACGGAGTACGAGGTCTTTTTTCAAAACATAAAGAGTTTGTTACGTACTTTTTTTCATCGCTCCCTAATTTTTCTCCGAAATTTTTCCTTTAAAACATTGTACTTTTCAAAATTATTTTTATAAAACACTGATTATCAGTAAATAAAAAAATCATCATAACTATTGACAATATCGTTTACTGTATTATTTTTGCGACTGTATTAGTACACTAATACACTAAACAAGTAAAACACTAAAACACACCGTTATGATACAGTTAGACACTATCCAATTCGGCTATACCAAAAAAAAGCACATTTTTGAAGATGTGAGCTTGACAATGGAGCCTGGACACATTTACGGACTTTTGGGTAAAAACGGCGCGGGAAAAACCACCCTGCTTTCCATTATGGCCGGCTTGCGTTTTCCCAATAGCGGATCTGCCACCATATTAGGCGAGAACGCCAGTTTGCGCAAAGCCGACGTTTTGCAAAACCTCTACTTCCTTCAGGAAGAAATGTACGTTCCCCATTTAACCATCCAAAACTTTGAAAAGGCTTACGCACCCTTTTATCCCAATTTCAACCACGAACAATTCACCGAATATCTGCACGAGTTCGAAATGGACGGCTTGAACCAGTATATGGACAAATTTTCCCACGGACAGAAGAAAAAGGCGCTCATTGCCTTTGCTTTGGCCTCCAATACCAAAATCCTCATTATGGACGAGCCGACAAACGGTTTGGACATTCCCTCCAAGAGCACTTTCCGCAAGCTGATGGCTTCTGCCGCCGATGAAACACGCCTGGTCATCATCTCCACGCACCAGGTCCGCGACCTGCATAGTCTGATTGATATGGTCTCCATCCTCGATGGCGGTCGTATGGTGCTCAACGCCTCCACAAGCGAAATCACCGAGAAACTGCTTTTTGATGTGGACGATATGAAGAGTACGGACGGACAAATTCTCTATACGGAAAGTTTCCCGCGAGGCAACTACCAGGTAAAGGAGAACGTGGACCGTCTCGAATCCAACCTCGATCTGGAATTGCTTTTCAATGCCGCTATGGCCAACCAACCGGCTATTATCAATCTTTTTAAATAGTGATCTGTGATTGGTAGGCAGTGAACTGAATGGAGTTGGCTTTGTTTACAACGATATATTGAATAACAAGTATTTACATTTTATATTATGAAAAAATATACGAATAAGATTTTATGGGGTACGGCTATTGTGGTTGCCGCGCTGCTGATAATCGGAATTTCCGTGGATTTTCAAGTACAATTTCACAAGCATCCGGAAAGATTCCAAAAGCCGTTTTCCGAATCCGGCTATATAACAATTGATGAGGATTCCACAGCCAATAATGTAAACGACACGATAAACCTTTAAATTTTTGGAATTATGAGTATAAAGAATATTACCAATCTTCTGAAGGCCTATTTTATAGAAAACTGGAAAAACGATATCCTCCGCACAGGATCCATTACCGCCGCATTAGCGATGATTTTCTGCTTGGTGTCTCCATTGGGCCATACTGATTTCCTGCAAACGTATGCTATGATAATGATTGTCATCTTTACAATCAGACTTTTTTTCAAAATGACTAAAACCAACAGCCGTATTGATTACCTGATGTTGCCGGCTTCTAATAGCGAGAAAGTATTGACCAATATGCTGTTGAGCAACATTTATTATGTGGTTTTGGTTTTTGTCTCCCTTTTTATCGGAACTGTAATAGCTTATTTGATTTTAATAATAATGCAAGTTCCTGAATTGCCTTCCCTTATCGATTTTTTGAAAATGCATCCGTACGTGTCTAAATCATCCATCATTGTAATGTATTGGTTTATATCCTTGTTTTTTTTCGGGCATATATATTTCAAGAAAAACGCAGTTGGAAAAACCATTGGCATCTTATTTTTAGTCCTCTTTGCGGTTGCAGCCATCACCTTTCTGACTTTGCGTATCAACTCGTTGATAGTTGCGCCTAACGGTCAAATGATGCTCAATAGGTTTACATTAAGTAGTGATAATTTAGGGGAAATCGGACTGTACTGTCTGACGTTTGGTTCTATGGTTTATTTTTACGTACTCAGCTTTTTGAGAATGAGAGAAACGGAGGCATAGTATGGATATTAACAATACACAGACCATTTATATGCAGATTGTCGATTGGGTTTTCGAGCAGATTTTGACATCTGCCTGGAAGCCCGGCGACAAGGCGAAGTCCGTGCGCGAGTTGGCCGTGCAGTTCGAAGTGAACCCCAACACGGTGATGCGTTCCTACGACTATCTGCAGAACAACGAGATATTCTTTAATAAACGAGGGGTCGGATTCTTCATTGCCGATGACGCCGTTGACAAAATCATAGCCATAAGAAAACAGCAGTTTATGGCAGTGGAAGTCCCCGCGTTTATTAAGAATGTAAAATTATTAAACATTGACACACAAGAAATTATTAACCTTTTAAATCAATAAAACAATGAGCGAAATAGTTAAAAAAACTCAAGAAAAACCCGAAACCCGTTCCCGCAAATTCTGGCGCGTCGTTTTAGGTTCCATGTTAGGATTCTTTTTCTCCACCATCATCGTTTCCTTTCTCTATTTTATGATGATGATAGGAATGATTGCCTCTCTGTCTTCAGCAGCCAAAGACACGACGGTTGTGACGGACAACAGTATTTTGAAAGTCAACTTGACTCAGGAAATTTCCGAGCGTTCCATTCCCGCCCCTTTTGAAGGTATGGCAAATTATGACACGCCTATTGGTTTGAACGACATTTTGGCCGCCATCAAAGCTGCTGCCAACGACCCGAAAATCAGAGGTATTTACCTTTGCTCCGACAATGTGATTGCTTCTCCGGCAACGACAAAGGAGATCCACGATGCCTTGTTGAATTTCAAGAAAAGCGGCAAGTTCATCTATGCTTATAGCGATGGTTACGCTCAAAACGGCTATTACCTCGCTTCTGTCGCCGATAAGGTTTTAATGAACCCCACCGGCAACCTTATGCTGAAAGGCTATTCTTTCCAGATTATGTTCTACAAAGGATTATTGGACAAATTGGATGTGGATGTTCAAGTGATTCGTCACGGCCAGTTCAAAAGCGCTGTCGAACCCTATATTTTGGACAAGATGAGCGAAGCCAACACCAAGCAGATGACTGTTTTGGTGAACTCCCTGTGGGATTGCATTTCCAAAGATATTGCCGCTTCCCGCAAAATCACGGTTGACAAACTGAATGACCTCGTCAACAACCTGACCTGTTTTAATCCGGATTCCGCCCTCAAATACAAACTCGTTGACCAATTGGCTTATTCCGGCGATATGGAAAAACTGCTGAAAAGCAAAGTCGGCGTAGGCGACAATGGCAAACTGAATATGGTATCTATTTCGAAATATGTTAAATCCATCAAAAATGAGAATAAGGCTACTAACAAAATCGCGGTAGTGTATGCTTCCGGTGATATTAGAGACGGCAAGGGCGACAACGACGCGGGCGTCTTCTCCGACAGCTTCATCAAAGAATTTAGAAAAGCTTATCAAGACAAGGATGTCAAAGCTATTGTGTTGAGAGTCAACTCTCCTGGCGGCAGCGCCTTGGCTTCTGAAAATATCTGGCGCGAAATCGCGCTCGCCAAGAAAGCCGGCAAAATCGTTGTTACCTCTATGGGCGACTATGCTGCCTCCGGCGGTTACTACATCTCCTGCAACTCCGATTACATTTTCGCACAACCCAACACGCTGACGGGCTCTATCGGTGTCTTCGGTATGGTTCCTTCTATCCAGAAAGCCCTCCAAAGCAAATTGGGCATCACCATCGACGGCGTAAAATCCAATGACCATGCCGATTTCCTCACCGGCTTCAAAGCTATGGATCCGACAGAACTCAACGTGATGCAGCAGAATGTGGAACAGACCTACGGACTTTTCGTCAAACGCGTTTCCGACGGACGTAAAATGTCAATGGCCGCTGTCGATAGCATTGGCCAGGGACGTGTGTGGGCTGGCAAAGACGCCATCGCCATCGGTCTGGTTGACAAGTTGGGCTCTATCGACGACGCCATCGCCAAAGCTGCCCAATTGGCCAAAGTTTCTAACTATAAGCTGGTTTATTACCCGCAACAGAAATCCTTCTTTGAAAAACTTTTCGCTCCCAAAGAAGAGGAGGTGGAAATGATGATGAAAGCCAAATTAGGCGACCTCTACTATATGTACAAAGGCCTTAATCAAGTACTTAGCCAAGAAGGCGTACAGGCAAGAATGCCGATGGAAATGAGCATACAATAATTTATTGTACAGACGGTGCAGTGCACCGTCTCTACGGCCCAATCATTTATCACTAATCACAAAAAAATCGTATTATGAAAAAATTAATTACCCTTATATTCTGCCTCGCAGTGGCCGTGCCGATGTTCGCACAAAACTGCTATTGGGTGTTCTTCACCGACAAGAACAACACCACATTTGATCCCTATCAGTATTTTGATGCCAAAGCTATTGAGCGTTATCAGCTGAACAACCTCAATCTTTACGACATTAGCAACTATCCTGTTAACCAGGACTATAAAGACCAGGTAAACACCATTACGGAAGGCTATGTGGGCGAGTCCCGTTGGTTCAACGCGCTTGCCGTGATGGCCACCGAAAATGAAATAGAAATCGTGAAAACACTGCCTTTTGTGGCAGGCACACAGCTCATCTGCACGGAATCCGTCTTGGCGCAGGCACCTGAACAAAACACGGAAACTGCCCTCACCACGTACGATGCCACAATGAACCAAATCGCTCTGATGCAGGGCGAGAAATTCCAGCAGAACAAAATCAACGGCAAAGGCGTGCGTGTCGCCGTCTTTGACGGAGGTTTCCCTGATGTGGACACACACCCCGCGTTTAAGCACTTGCGTGACAACCATCAGATTATCAAAACCTGGAACTTCGCCAACAACAAGGAAAACGTCTATGGCTACAACACGCACGGCCGTATGGTGCTCAGCTGCATCGCCGGCATTATGAACGACACCACGATGTTGGGTTTGGCCCCTGCTGCGGAATTCCTTTTGGCTCGCACAGAAGTGGAAGCTGAAAAGAAGAAAGAGGAAGTCTGGTGGGTGGAAGCTTTGGAATGGGCTGACCAGAACGGCGCGCACATCGTGAGCAGCTCACTAGGTTATGGCATAGATTTGCACAATCTGAAAGATATGGACGGCAAAACCTCCATCGTGGCCAAAGGCGCCAGCACTGCCGCCAGCAAGGGCATCTTGGTTTGCACCGCTATGGGCAACGAAGGCAGCGACAATGATTGGAAAGTGCTTGTCACTCCCGCTGATGCTGAAAACGTGCTCTCCGTGGGCGCGGTCAGTTCGTTGGAAAAATTGGAATCCTACAGCTCCTTCGGTCCTACCGCCGATGGTCGCCGCAAACCCAACGTGGTGGCCTGTGGCCACGATATGGTGGCAGACGTCAAAGGCAACTACAAATACTATCAGGGAACCTCTTTCGCCACTCCGCTCGTCTCTGGATTTGCCGCCTGTGTAAAGCAACTGCACCCCGACTGGAGCGTGGCCCAGCTGATTGAGGAAATCGAAAAGTCTGGCAACCATTATCCCTACTATGATTACGCCTTCGGTTACGGCGTGCCGCAAGCCGGCTATTTCACCGATTCCAAAAAAGAAAATGTCCATACTTTTGATTTGGCTGAAGATGCCAGCAATCTATACGTAATTCCCCTCAACCCTTACGAATGCCACAATATCTTTTTCAACATCACCAATGGCGACGGC
>JAZRYT010000018.1:0-29723 GCA_045600905.1 Bacteroidales bacterium | reverse complement strand
AAATATCGGACACAATCTTCCTCCGAACTGAAATGTTTGTTGAATTCAAGTAGTTTCATACATCAATTTTTGAGCCGCGAAAATACTAAATATTAGTGGGAAATCCAAGAAAAAAATCACTTTTTTGCGGATAATCATTTTCATAAATAGCCTATATCTGATACTCAATTCCACCTCTTTCAATATACCCTTCTCCGGTCGTAGCAACCCTTTCCTCCATGTAGAGAGATTCCTTCGCTGCGCTACGGAATGACGATGCGTTGGCGGTAGGAAAAGGGCGGCGACGGAAAGTATTGAACGGATGGCAATGTCGTGGTGTCGCCGCAGAAATCGCGATTGCGGCGGCACCACACTTCGATCACAATCGACAACTTTGCGCCGCCGCCCTTGTGCATTAGTGGCGAGTCGTCATCCTGAACCTCCGACGTTAGGAGGAGGTGAAAGGATCTCTACAAGATCAAAATGGATAATTCTCAAAATAATCATCCATCCCACTCCCACCATATCAAAATTTTTTGTATGTTTGCGGCATACAAAAAATCACAGAGATGTTAGAGATAATAATTGTAGCAGTTGTAACGTGGCTTATACTGAAAGACGGCGTAAGCAGTGGCTGGGGTGACTGCAATCCTCTCAAATAAGAACATTCTGTCCCAAAACATTTCAAAGAATATATTATGTTTGCCATAAAAAATACATTTTATGGCAAAGGAAGTACGTAAAACGATTGGCATATTTGTCAACGGCAAAGAGGTTGAAAACAACCTGAAATCCATAAAGGCAGCTATAGCAAAAGTATCCAACGAGCTCAATAAAATGACCGTTGGAACAGAAGAATATAATGCGCACGCCGCGAAACTTTCCCAACTCAAGAAAATCTATGACGACTACAAAGAGGAATTAAAAGACGTTCGCGAAGAATTGGAAGCAGGCGAAAAGGCCCATGACGATTTTATTATAAAAGCAGGAGCTATAGCTTCTGTCGTAAATACAGGATTTACTGCATTACAGAAATTCGTTTCCTCCACCCAAGAGTACGTCGAAGCCTACGCCTCCATTGACGACGCGATGTCCGGGGTGATGAAGACCACCGGGATGACGCGCGAGGAGGTGGAAGCACTGAACGAGAGTCTGAAAGGGATTGATACCCGCACTTCCCAGGAAGAGCTGTTGACCATATCTCAGATTGGCGGCCGTATGGGTTTGGCCAAAGACCAGATCCTCGACTTCACCAAGGCCGTTGACTTGGCCAATGTTGCCCTGGGCGACAGCTTCTCGGGCGGCGCGGAGGAAATATCCTCCGTGTTGGGAAAAATCTCCCTGGCGTTCAAGGAAACCCGTGATGCCAACATCGGAGACTCCCTGACGCGCATCGGCAGCGCCATCAACGAGGTGGGCGGCAAGGCCAACGCCACCGAGCCCAACATTGCCGCATTCGTGCAGCGCGTGGGCTCAATGCCCGAAGCGTTCCGCCCGTCCGTTCAGGAAGCCGTGGCCCTTGGCGCGGCATTCGAGGAAAGCAGCATCGATGCGGAAGTGGCATCCCGTGCGTTCGGCATCCTGATGAACAAGGCATCCACCGACGTGGAGGGCTTTGCCGAAGTAATGGGACAGCCCGTGGAAGCCGTGCGCGAGCTCATCAACACCAATCCAACGCAATTCTTCACCGAGTTCGCCAAGTCGCTCCAGGGAATGGATGCGACGCAGATTGGCGAGACGCTCAAAGGCCTCAAACTCAACGCGGACGGCGTGGTGAAAATCGTAGGCGCTATGAGCGGCAGCTACGACCGCTTCAACGAGATACTGCAGGTGTCCAATTCCGCATTTTCCGAGAACACCTCGCTGATGAACGAGTTCAACAACGTGAACAACAATTCGGCCGCCCAGTTGGAAAAGGCGAAGAAGCAGATGCAGGAGGCACGGGTAGAACTTGGTGAAAAGCTCATTCCAATACTGACTTCCATTTTCAAAATCCTCGGTTCCACTTCTGCCTGGATTACAAAGCATATAGCATTGGTGGCTTCATTGGCCACAGGTATTGGAGCCATTGTGTCAATATTGGGCGTGGCCTACCTCAAAGAGAAGGCTATGATGGCTATGGAAAAGGCCAAAATCGCGGTCGAAACCATTCATAAAAGCCTTATAGCAAGTAAAACGGTCGCCGTTCAATCATATAATTTGGTATTGGCAAAACAAACCAAAAACACAGTCGCACAAGTGGCCGCGCAGGAGGCTTTGAATACGGCAATGAAGTCAACACCTTGGGGACTTATCGCAATCGGCATCGCCTCCGTCATATCCGCATTGGTATATTTCACCAAGCACACCCGCGAATCTAAAGCCGCTATGGACGAGTTCAACTCCACCGTGGCTAAGGAACAATCCGAGGTAGATTACCTCTTCAACAAGCTCAAGAACGCGGAAGAGGGCACCGACGACTACAAGGAAGCCCTGCAGCAACTCATTGACAAATACCCGGAGGTGATGGCCAAGCACATCGACGAAAAAGGCCGCTTGGACGACATCAACCAAGCGTATCAGGACATCATCCAGAGCATACAGACCAAGACCGCGCTGGATATGAAGGAGAAACAAATCACCGCCGCCAACGAAAAAGCCATCAACGCACAGACCAAGGCTTATAAGGATTTGAAGACCGTTCTGGTGAAGAATGGGAAAACCGAAGACGTTGCAGATTCTTTGGTTAAGGATGTTCAAAACAGACTGGGCAGGGGGGATTCAAAAAACGATGTACTTTCCTATCTGAAATCACAAGGAGTGGATTTGAACAGAGAGAGATTCACGGGAGAAGGATTATGGACATCAAATGTTACAGACGCAATCGG
This sequence comes from Bacteroidales bacterium, assembly GCA_045600905.1. GTDB lineage: Bacteria > Bacteroidota > Bacteroidia > Bacteroidales > WCHB1-69 > F23-D06. Next base: position 26,877 of record JAZRYT010000018.1, on the reverse strand, counting down.
GAAAGTGATCGATTCCGAAAAGGAACTCCTAAAGACGACCAAGGATATTGAGAAAACATACGACCCGTTTATTCAGAAGACAAAGTCCGACTTGGAAGAAATGGAAGACCAGCTTCGCCAACTCAAAACACAGCAGAGCGCGGCGGAATCATCTGACGACAAGAAAAACATCCAAAAGCAGATTGACCTGCTAAAGGAAAAAATCCGTCTGAAAAAAGAAGCCGGCAAACCGAATGCGGACGGAAGCGGAGGTTCCGAATCCGGGGACGGCAATAACGGGGGATCTTCTTCTTCTAAAAAAGACCCCGTTGCCGATTTTGAGAAAAAACTTAAAGATTTCCGACAACGACAGCAGGCCGCATCGCTCGAAGGCTGGGAAAAGACCAAGCAGGGCATCATCAATTCCTACCAGGAGATGATTGACGAGGCCAACAAACTGAACAGGACGCAAACCGCCAAAGACCTTGAAACCGAGCGCGACGATGCCATCAAAACCGCAGGGCAGAAGTATCTGCAGAAATACACGCTCATGCTCACCAATATGAAGCAGGAGACCGAAAAACTACTGGCCGAAAACGACGGCGAAGACATGAGCGAACTGCAGAAGGCCGTAATCGGAACGCAGAAGCAGTGGGATGACAAAATATCCGCCGTAAAAGCCAATATCGCCATAGTGGGCGACATCCTACAGCAAATTTCGGAAGACGACCCGATGAGGGATCTGATGACCAACGTCTATGACGGAATGTTGGCGGATATGGCACGGCTGGAAGCCGGCAAAGCTCAGGCCACCGCCAACACCATCCAGAAGTACGCCAAGGAAACGTCCACCTTCATTCAAAACGAACGCAAGGAGATGGAACGCGCCCAGATGACGGAGCTTGAACGGGAGAAAGCCGAAATCAACGACCGCTATCAAGTTGAAATAGACAGACTCACCGAAGTCATCAACAAGAAAAAGACAGACCCCATATTTGCCGACAGCGAAGAAGAACTCAACGACCTTGTCGTTGCCAATATGGACGAGATAGACCAGTTGGAAGAAAAACTGAAGAATCTCATCGCCCTTCGAGACCAACTTTTGGACAATGCCGGCAAAAAGAAGAAATCCAACAACAACGTCTGGTCGGATCTGTTGGACATCGACTGGTCGAAGTTCAAGGACAACTGGCAGGAGAACCTGCAGACGATGACGGCGGCGCTCCAGGAGTTCGCCAGCACCGCCTTCGACATCTTCAACTCCATCAACCAGATCCAGTCCAACCGCGAAAACGCAGCCTTTGACGAATGGTGCGACATCCAGGACGAAAAAGCCGAAGCCCTGCAACGCCAGCTCGACGACGGCATCATCTCGCAGAAATACTACGACGCGCAGATGGACAAGATGCAGAAGGAGAAGGAAGCCAAGGAAAAGAAAATCCAGCACGACCAGTTCGAGCGCGACAAAAAGGCCAACATCATACAGGCCACCATCAGCGGCGCGTTGGCCATGGTCAATGCGCTCACCGTGCAGCCCTGGGTGGCGGCTGTGGTAGCCGCAGCACTTACAGCCGCAACCACCGCCGCGCAGATCGCCGTCATCGCATCCCAGGCCAACCCATACGCCAAGGGCGGCTTCATCCGCAAGGAACAGATTGCCCTGATGGGTGAGGAGGGCGAGGAGTGGGTGGCCTCACACAAACTCCTCACCGACAAGAAAACGGCACCCGTCATCAACGCCCTCGAATCCTACCAGCGCGGCGACCGGCAGGCGCTCGACGCGCTCACTTCCGTACCAGAACCGAACTGGGGAAAAGTGTCCCAAAGCAGTAAAATGATTTCTCGTACCTTTGCCCCGCAAAGTCAGAACGTCACCAACGTCTATAACACCAACAACTCGAACAACACCACGACGACCAACCACAACGGCGACAACTCGGAGCTGCTGAAGGAGATAAGGCAGATGAACGCCTACCTGAAGGATCCGAAAAACAGACAGGCGTACATCTCGCGCAGGATGCAGTTGGAGTTTGACCGACAGGAAAATGAAATCAAGGAAATGTCACGGCTATGAACCTTCGCGCAACACCCTATAAGATAGACTTCGTCGGCAACAGACCGACTTTCACGGTCAGAACGTCACCCTTCCACACGGAGGGCAGACGATATGCTCGCTCGTTCGCCGTAAGGCTCATCGTGTCCGGCTCGTTCAACCTATACACCCCGCACGGAAACTACCAGTGGGACGTGTCAACCTCCGACCGCCCGGACAGCGTGTTCGCAATGAAGCAGGCCACTACCGCCTCCGCCGTGATGGAGCAGCTGCAGGCCAAACTCATCAACAACCACGACATCAACCTCTTCTACGCCGTAACCGCCGAGTTGCGTCAGAACGACGTGCTGCTCACCTTCACCGCCCGTGAATACGGCGCGCAGGGCAACATCGCCCTACAGAACAACTCCACGCCGTACACCTTCGAGGAAACAGTCTTCGGCCTCAACCGCTCCGTCAAGGACAACTACAAGATTGCCGCGTGGTTCCAATGCGGAGAGGAACGCACCCCCACAATGTTCTATGACGACAACGACGGAGACGTGACCATCGGAACCGAGATGCTGAAACCCTACTTAGGGCTGCCTGACATACCTTCATACGGCGAAAACGCCGGCGCGAAACCCTGTCCGCACGCCGCCATCCGCGCGCGCCTGCTGTTCGCGGAGTCCGAAAACGGAAAAGTCGGTGTCGTCAAGCAGTCGGACGAAATCACACTCATACGCGGCAGAATCGAACAGTACTGTGCCGACAACAACATCCCAGACTGGGAATCGAACACCGCCGACAAGTTCCACCTCAGTACGGGGCTGTCCATATTCGGGCAGAACAACGGCGACACAGTGAAGACCGACACGCACACGGAGCAGTACCTGTACGTGGCCAACTTCACCAACGGCGACATAGAAGACGTGCCTGTCACGCTCGCCACGCGCGCCGCCGACGGCGAAAACACCTCCACCGCCGCAACCGTGAGTTTTCCGGCTATGAGCATCTGCCGTGTACCCGTCGGGGCTGCCGCGCTTGGAATTGCTGCAAAGAACGGATTGATAGGGTATTCCATATCGCTGGGAACAACCGGGATCGTCCGCAACTTCCACATCGTGCCGCGTCCGTACAATGCCAGGACATTCCTGCTGGAAAACCACGTCGGGCTGTACGAAAGCTTCGTGTTCGACCATATCGAGGTGGAACGCGCCACCACCGGCGACAGAATCCTCACCAACCGCTCAGACCGATACGTCATCGACGAGAGCACCCTCACGATAACGGCGCGGACAGGGCAGCGGAACAAAAGGCAGATGAAGCCATTGGCCGAGGCGCTCGACAAGGAGAACAACCTTCTTTTGGACGGACAATACGCCTGGCGGATCTCCCTAATACCGGGAACATTCACCGTCATCGACGAATCCGCCGACCTTATCGAGGTTGAGATGAAATTCTCCATCGTGGAGAAGGTAAACCGCGAGCCTCTCTACATCAACAGCATCGAACCAGGCACCGTCATATCAAGGAAAGACAATATAATTAATCAAACCCCGTCAGCAAGATGAAAATAACACAAACCGTCAAAACCGTGCTCTACGCAGTGGCAGCCGCCATACTGGTGATATTCGTAATACTCTGTGTCACCGTGGCCGCCAAGAACCGCAATATCAAGGATTACAAGAAGACCATCGCCAAACAGGAACAGACCATCTCCGAGCAGAAGGAGATGATAACGAAGCTGGCCAATATGGAAGCCGTGCGTTGCGAAGTCTCCATCACCGTCAAGAACACCGCCGTGATGGGCAGCACCAAGAGCGGGGACATCCAGCAGGACGCCAAACAACTGGCCACCTACCTGCGCGGCGAACTCCTCGACCAAATTAGACGTTAGACTTTAAACCTTAAACCTTAAACCTTAAACCTACAATGATAGAGTTACTGCCATCCACCGGCTGCACAGGTGAAGAGCTTATTGCCAAAATCAACGAAATCATATCCGTCGTCAACGGGCAGAGCAATGCGACCTCATACAACGACCTGACAGACAAGCCGTCAGTGAACGGTGTAGAGCTGCAGGGCGAGAAGACCACCGCAGAGCTGATGATTGCGATGGCCGACCTTACCGACTACACCACGCAGATGCAGGCCATTGCCACCAAGGCAGAGGTAGCCGGCGTTGAATCGAGAGCGACATCCGCCGCCACCGCCTCCGTACAGGAACAGATAGCCGGCAAGCTCGACAAGATACCGACCACCACGCCCGAAACCGAAATGGTGGGCGACGAAACATACATCTACGTGTCGGACGGACAGACCTCCAAGAAGGTCAAACTCGACACCATCACCAAGAACGTGGGCTACAAGCTCACAGAAAGCAAGATTGTGAGCGGCGGAAGCGGTAAGCCCCTTACCGCCGTCGCGCAGGTGAAGACCACCGACTGGGAGAGTGCCACGGGAGGCGGCTACAAGGCAACCGTCAACCTGCCCGGAATGACGAGGGACGCCCTCGTGCAGGCATCTGCCGCACCCGAATCCATGGAAGTGTGGATGGACACGCCGTTCTACCTTGACGAAGTAAAAGAAAACGCCGTGGTGCTCTACGCTGAAACCATCCCAGCCGAAACCGTCGATTACAACCTCTTATACTGGAAATAATGATTATCAACAGCAACACGACTCCAAGACGGAACAAGGAAGGCCTCATCGTCAATGACCTCAAGAAGCCAACGCAGACGGTAGTGCCGGAAGAGCCAATGCCGTCGGATCCACTGAAAGGACCAATCTACTACAAAGTAGCAGAAAACAACAGGTACTTTTGGAATGGTGAGGAATGGGTGTTGCTTGGAGGGATACAGGCTGACTGGAATCAGGAAGACGAAACGAAAGCGGACTTCATCAAAAACAAGCCGACAATTCCAGTACCACAAGTACAGGCAGACTGGAATGCGACAAGCGGAATGGGAAGAATCCTCAACAAGCCTAAAATCGATACCGAAATATATCAAGGATATGCGTATTATAAAAGTAACGGCTCTTTTTTGAAAATAACCAGATCCGACGGAAGTTATTTCAGTAGAAGTGAATCTGGTATGTTTCTTACTGGAGAGGCGATACGATATGTAAAAATACAAGAATATATCGTAATAGACAATATTAATCAAATAGGCGGGTTTACGGACGAAAGAACAGTCTCCAATTACACAGGAATACATTACAGCGGTCATACAGTGACAGACATACTACAGTTCACAAGAAAAAGATCGCTGAAAAAAGGAGACATACTCTTATTCCACTTCACGTTCAACAAACAGGTTTCGTTGCTTAACATCATAGAAGCCGAATCTACAGCAATGCAGGACAAAACGATAACGAATGATCAGTGGGATCTCAATTACGGCTATCAGACATTATCAACGCTTCAAAAATCATCCAATTTCACTCTTGTACTGGACGGAACGACAGAGGAAGACAAGCTGAAAATTGTCCATATCGTAAGAATAGACAATACAAGTGCGTCCAATATTATTGTTACTCTATCTAAAGGCTCTAATGTTGGAAAGATAAGATGTTTGTCAAATAATATATCCATTCCAACTAATAACAGTTGTGAATTGAGTTGCTATATCACCAAGGAAAGTATTGGTGGTGTTGATCGATATGTAGCCAATGTAACAGAGTATAACGGATTAGAATTGAATTAATATGTCATTAGGAAGACGAAGTGTTTATATGCAGCAAGGCACGACAGTCACCATCCGTCCTTGGATTGACACTACGCATTTGGCGAGCGGTGTTGAAGTGCCTTACAATTTCAAGTGCAAAGTGTATGCAAGTTTTTCCTCCAGTAAGGACGCTACATATTTCCGTGTATATCATAGGCAAAATTTAAACTTCTGTCCGTTGCATCTGCGATTACGACATAGACAAATTATAGCGAATACAAATAACAACCAACAATGATCGAAATCTTCGCCGACAGCAAACCGCTGGTGCTCTACCGCGACACCACGCTCACACTCGAATACAACAACGCCCTCTTCGCCAAAGACGCGATAGAGGGTGACGTGGTATATTCGTTCGACATTCCCGTGCAGGGGAACGAAATAGCGTTGGACTTCGAGCATCTGCCCTACGTTATGAGCCACAAAAAGCACGCCTGCACCATCCGCGTGGACGGCATAGACCTCGTGTCCGGCAAACTCGTGGTGCAGAGAGTCACCAAGCTCCGATACTCCGTGGCAGTACAGGTGAACCCCTACCCAGAAGGATTCGCATCGAGAAAGATGACCGAAAACGAATCCCGTCTCATCGTCATCAGTGCCTCACAAGACACCCACAAGGCGCAATGGCTCAGCTTTCTCGCGCGTAACGTCAATGAAAATCGCTTCAAGTTCGCCCCGTTTTTCAACGAAAACGCCTACGGAAACCACAACGAGGACTTCGGCTATTGGGGCGGCAAGAAAAAGGGACGCATCGTCAACCGACTGTTTTACAACCAGAACAGACTTCCCATAGACAACGAGGACATCCACATCTTCAACGAGGAGATCCGCCTGTCGGAATCCGACAAAGACAGCCACAGCCTCACTGTCGAACGCAACCAGCTGTGCTTCGCCCCGCAGGTCAGCTTGGAGGAAATGCTATCAAACTTCGTGTCCAACGCGCAATACAGATTCGTCAACCATCTGCCCGAAGACATCAGGAACATCTACATCCAATCGCCCAAGTCGATGGACGGGACGGAAATGCAGTTTAGGGACCAGGACTTCGTTCCATCACGCTCAAAGGGGAAAGTAAAGAAGACGCAGTCAGAGGATGCCGAGCAGTTCCAAAAATTCGACATCATCCCAACGGACAATGCCGACGGACTCATCCGCGACAATTATATATATATTGTAGAACCGGGCATATACGACATTCTGATTAGCGGGAACATAACGTCCAGTCCCGGAACCATCACATTGATTCTGTTCAAAGGACTGCCCCAATCCAAATTGGGCGAATATGCCGCGGAAGACATCCTGCACATCCAGCAGTGGGAGGAAACCAATCCGGAAGACGTGAACGGCCCAAAGACGAGAATTATAAGAATTGGAGTCAGGGTGAACGTCCCCGCCGAATTTGCAAACCAGTCCATCGGTTTGGCGATACTGGAAGAAGTCATATTGTCATCAGGAAACCATACGATTCACAACGGGCAGCAGGCAACCACGAAAGCAGACTTCGCAATCTCGATTAGCGGTCCGATCAAAACGTCTCAAAACCTCGGTCTCAATATCTACACGGACAGATTCAAACTTGCCTCGCTGTTTCCAGATTTGGGAAACGCGTCCTTTGCCGGTGCCGTGATCAAGGACCTCGGAATGTGCTACTATATAGACAGCAGAAGTGGAGAAATAGAGATGTCGTCGTACAGCGATGTGAGGAGTTCGCAGGCTATAGACCTCACTCCATACGTGCTCACCAACGAGACGGACATCGAGAAGCCGTCCGACAGGAAGACGAGGTACACCATCAAGCCGGTCAACTCCGACACGCTGACCGACGAGGAACGCAGACTGGTCAAGGAGACCAACCGATTCAACAACATAGGCACGTTATCGCCGAGGGTTGGGGACGTCATATTTGTTCGCGATATGAACGCCTACTACCTTGTTGGCGAAGAGCAGAACGAAAACGGAGTGTGGAGGGAGACCTACAACGAATACGCGGGCAACGACATCGCTTTGGAAATAGGGGATGGTGAGGATTCCGCAGCCAATTCCACATCCAAAGTTCCCGCATTGGCCACAACCGGATATCTGTCGGTAGGGCAGGGGACTTACGGGAACGTGCTCATTCCAAACATCCCGATGGAGCTTAAAAGCGTCCTGTCAGGCAACGAGAACGAGGGAAAAAACGATATGGTGCTGCTTCAATACAGGGGGATGAGGGAGGCCAAAATCGAAGGCGTGGACTACACGCTGCGCTACGCTGATATGAGTCCCGTGTCGTCCAAGGGATTCTCGCTCACCACCACGGGAGAGGATTCGCTGGGCGAGAAGTATCTTCGTCCGTACATCACCATCCGAGAGCAGTCGCGCACCATCACCTACAAACTGAGAGTCCCCATACTCAAGGTATTGGATATTGTCAGACTATTGCAGCCGCAGAACGAGGAACCGCGCAGTCAGATCCGTTGCGTGATTGTCGATAACGTGAAGTCGATGCCCAAGAAAATATCCATACAGATATCCAACACCGATTCCGACGTGCTGTGCGAGATCGAGGCGGCGAAGCTGGATTAGAAATCCAGTTTGGTGGCCTCCATAATCTTCTTGGCATTGGAGCGGTGGGTGTATTTCTCCGTCATTTCGAGCGAATGGTGGTCGGCCAGTTCCTTGACGAACTTGGGAGCCACGCCGGCCTCCAGCATCTCGGTGATGCCGGTGTCCTTGAGCGAATAGAACTGGTACTCCTTGGGCAGGTGCAGAGCGTCGCGCATTTCGGACCAAGTGCGGGCCGAATCGCGGGAACAGAGCATTTTCTTTCCAGGTACGTATTTAGAAGAGAACACGTAAAGCCGTTTGTCGAGAGTTGAATATCCACGGAAAAACGGAATCAGATCATCCGGGATAGCTACCTCTCTTTGGTGGTGATTCTTGGCGACATCGGAGCGTATGGAGATGAAGCCAGTGTCAACATCGATGTCTGATAGTCTCAACATAAGCATTTCTTTCGGACGAATAAGGCACTGGAAGCACAGTCTCATAAGCACGACGTACCCGTGCATATTGTGTTGCTCGAAATAATCAATAATTCTCTTCCTGTCATCGGATGAAATTGTCGATCGTGTCTTTTGGTCCACCCGCTTTCGCTTAATACCATCAAAAGGATTCTTGGAAACCCATCCGCGTTCAAGGAAAAACGCGAATAGCGTAAAGAAGAAAGTGAGGTAGTTGTTGTAAGACTTGTTGGAAATCCCCTTTCGTTCCATACTCTCCAGGATTCTTTCTGCGTGCGTTTTTTCAAAGGCAAAGCAGAACTGATTAGAAAGACCGGTTGCAGAGCACCATTCCATAAACATCTTCGTGTAGGACTTGTAACAGCGCATGCTGTCAGGTCGTATGGTCTTCGACTTATCGGAAAGAAAAATGTCGGTAGCGACAGAAATCTTCTTGGAATTGGATAGAGACTCGTCCGAAAAAGGGTTCCATCCATCGTAAAGTTTCGCATTAATTTCAAATGCGAGGCGCAAGGCATAGCGTTTGCGTTCCCTTGAATTGGCAATGTGATTCAGCTTGATTTTCTTCCGAACCATCTTGTTAGTGTACGGATTTACAACGTAATAGCCCACGTAAGATTCTTTTCCGGAGAAATATTGAGCAGGTTTGAATTTTACCAGAAAATCAGACATATTTTTTTTTCCTTTCTATGTTTTTCGCATTGGAAAGGAATGTAAAACACTGTCCCGGAACTGTCCCGGTGATTTTTGAAAATCGCTGCAAAATACTGATTAACAGCAATTTGCAGCGATATTGCGGAAAGTAAGGGATTCGAACCCCTGATAGCTGTTACACTATGGCGGTTTTCGAAACCGCTGCCTTCAACCGCTCGGCCAACTTTCCGTGTCTTTTTTAGAGGCCGCAAAAGTAATAAAAAAGCGCTAATCTTGAAAATCTTTTTTTTACGGATTGTTTTGGTCAGTCAGCGGTGTTGTGAAATGCAAAAAAATGTCGTGCTATTAATACTGAAATATGGCGAAATAATAAGATAAGAATGTCTGAAATGGACTGTTTGTGACATTTTTCTTGTTGCTTTTGAAAGTTTTCCGAAAAAAACGAGTGAATGTTTTTTTTGTGTACGTTTGCACGCTTTTTAAACCGCTAATTCTTAATTTAAAAACATAATAATATGAGAAAGTTTTACGCTTTAATTTTCGCATTGTGCCTGACATTTTCCCTTTCGGCACAAGATCTGGTGCATCTGGCCTATTTCCCGTTTGCAAATAATCTTGCTTCTCCCAACACTCCAAATAGTTACTTGGCTCCCTATGGTGAGCAAGCTGGCTCAGCCGGCCTATATTTGGATGGAACTCATGGCTCTTCAATTTGGGAATCCAATGAGTTGACTTCTAATAGTGGCTCTTCCTTAAACATAATGTATGATGAGGTATATGGAGAAGATCTTGCTCTCATTAATAATTCTGCTAATGGTAAAAGTATAGTTTTTCATTTTTCCACGCTCGGTTATCAAAATGTACAGATGTCTTTGGCTGCTCGCCGCTCTAACACAGGTTTCAATAGTACAGTTTGGTTATACAGTACTGATGGCGTTAATTTCGACACTATGCCAGATTACACTATTGTCCCAGCAGTATCTGCTGTATATGAACGTGAGATGATGGATCTTACGGCGTTTCCCGCTATTAATGATCAAGAACATGTTTATTTAAAATGCATATTAACTGGAGCAACGTCTTCCAATGGCTCTTTCCGTATGGATAATATATTAATTTCCGCTTATCCTTCAGGTCCCGATGTTTGGGGTCCGAGAGTAAATAATGTTTCCGCTCCTGATTCAGTGACTGTATTAGTCGCTTTTAACGAGCCGGTGAATGATTCTACTGCGTTGAATGCCGCTAACTATGAGTTGGATAACGGTTTGGCTATAAATGCTATATCGGTTATAGACAATTACTTGGTTGAGTTGAAAACCAGTGAAATGTCGGAAGATGTCACCTATTCTTTGATTGTCCGTAATGTGAAAGACACGCTTGGAAATGTGATGGAACCAGATACTATTTCTTTTAGCTATTCCGCGGAAGGAGGGTTTATTCATAATACTAATTGCGACAACATTGCCCAGTTGAGAGCTAATATGGGCTTTTCCAATCATTCTGTTTCGCAATATTCCACTGAAGTGTTTAAATTAAATGGAGAAGTGGTTGTTACTGCTGTCGCTGAATATAAGAATCAAAAGGTTGTTCAGGATGAAACAGGCGCTATTCTTATCTTTGATGATGGTAATGTGTTGGATCCTACTGGAACGTTGGAAGTGGGCGACAAAATTAAGGGGCTTCAAGGCACGTTGACCAATTATTACGGTTTCCTTGAATTCAAACCTACTACTACTTTCGAAGAGAAGACTGCCATCTACCAAGAGGTTGCTCCTTTGGAAATAACCTTGGACCAGTTGAATGACGAAGCCTTTATGGACCAACATCAGGCAGAGCTGATTATGCTCCGTAATGTTACCTTCACCCAGCCGGGCGCTACTTTTGCCAAATTGACGACTTATGAAATCACACAAAATGGCACTACCGCTTCTGCCGTTTATCCTTATTTCCAGGATGTTGATTATCTTGGTGAGGAAGTTCCCACCGGCACATTTAACTTGGTCGGCTTCAACTTCGCTACCAGCAAAATTGGAAACCAGACACCTCCGTTCAGATACTATATCATTCCTCGTTCTTTGACTGATTTTGTAACCGGTATTCGCGATTTGGACAACAATGTGGCCGTCTATCCGAACCCTACGAATGGCACGGTTGTGTTCCAAATCGGTACGCCTGTTGAGACTGTGATGGTTTACGATATTAATGGTAAACTGGTGGCAAACGAAACGGTTTCCGATAATAGAATGAATGTCTCCCATTTGGACAACGGTGTGTATTTTGCAAAGTTGTACCGTCAAAATGAATTGTTAGGTGTTTCCAAGATTGTGAAATTCTAATACGTAAAGAACTATAAAAGAAAAAGACCGGCTGAAAAGTCGGTCTTTTTCTTATTATGGAAAAACACAGCGTAAAAACGCTCATTAGTCAAGATGAAGTTCGTGACCCATCTTCTCCTGTTTGGTTTTGAGGTATTTCTCGTTGATTTTGTTGGGTTGGATGATGATGGGGATGTTATCGACGATTTCAATGCCGTGAGCGGAAAGTCCCACGCGTTTGGCGGGGTTGTTGGAGATGAGTCTGACGTGTGTGGCGTTCAGGTCACGGAGGATTTGCGCACCGATACCGTAGTCGCGTTCGTCGGCTTTGAATCCGAGTTCGAGGTTCGCTTCCACCGTGTCGCGGCCAAGCTCCTGCAGGTGATATGCGCGCAGTTTGTTGACCAGTCCGATGCCTCTGCCTTCCTGACTCATATAGAGGACGAGCCCTTTGCCTTCCTTTTCAATCATTTCCATAGAGCGGTGCAGTTGTTCGCCGCAGTCGCATTTTGCGGAGCCGAAGATGTCGCCCGTGGCGCAGGAGGAGTGTACACGTACCATAACGGGTTCACCCTCTCGCCAGTCGCCTTTTTTGAGCGCCAGATGGGTGGCACCGTTGTTGAGCTGCGTATAGGCTATGAGTTTGAAATCGCCCCATTGTGTGGGAAGGTTGACTTCCTGTTCCTTGCGGATGAGCTTTTCGTTTTGCAGACGATAGGCAATGAGCTTTTCGATACTGGTGATTTTGATGCCGTATTTTTCAGACACTTCTAATAATTGGGGCAGGCGGGCCATTGTGCCGTCCGGGTTGATGATTTCGATGAGCGCGCCTACGGGTTGGAGTCCTGCCAATTTGCACATATCAACGGTGGCTTCCGTGTGGCCTGCGCGTACGAGAACGCCTCCGTCACGGGCGCGCAAAGGGTTGACGTGGCCGGGACGACCGAAATTGTGCGGGGCCATCGTCTTATCGGATAATGCCTTGATGGTGGCGGCGCGGTCGTGCATGGAAACGCCCGTCGTGCAGCCGTGTTCCAACAAGTCAACAGTCACCGTGAACGGTGTTCCGTGCAGGGACGTGTTGCTGGAAACCTGCATCTCCAGATTCAGCTCGTCGCAACGCTCCTGGGTGAGCGGCGCACATAGCACACCACGACCGTATTGAAGCATAAAATTGACTTTTTCAGTAGTGATTTTTTCTGCAGCAATGATGAAGTCGCCTTCGTTTTCACGATCTTCATCATCAACCATAATGATAAATTTACCGGCTTTTAAATCTTCAATAGCCTCTTCTATAGAACAAAGTTTAGTCATTTAGATGTAAATATTGTGTGTTGTTATTTTATGTTGTATTATTCGAATTTGATGAATTTAAGGGCGCGTACAGCCCAACGTGAACCGTTGGCCGTGCCGTTTTTATGGTAACGTAGGGCTATTCTGAAACTCTGACTCTCAATTACTGCCGGATTAAGCGCATTGCTGTATGCGAATGAGGACGGGAAATTGAACAGGTTGGGGGAGAAGGCGTGCCAATCACTTTCGTTAAATTCTCCGCCATTGTAGGTGGTTGAGTAGTAAACTTCGTAATAGGAAGCCGGACTGCCACCCACATTGTTTTGATGGTCGAGATATAATAGCACGTCTGTCATATTTTCTATGTTAATGCTGGGAGAAATCAACCAGTCGTCGCAGTTACTGCTGGTGTTGTCGTGGTACATAAACTTGTTGCCGTTGAACACTTGATATCTCCAGGCATTATTATTCGGATACGTTGTCCAGGAACCGGAAGGGAGAGAGTTTTCGTCAAAAGTAAGTTCGCGAACCGTGATTTCTTGCGGAATATAGGCGAGTTTGATGTCATCTTTTGTACGAAGCGTGAGTTGGTATTCGGAGTTATATCTTGTTAGGATACCGTACAAATCGTAGGTCTTGGATGCATCAATGGTGGTGGAACGAAAATTGGCGTAATTGGAGGTCCTGACGATAACGGTGGCACCACCGACAGTGACTTCACGGTCCATAGTCATAGAGTTGGTGGCCAAAGGTTGACCATTGTATTTGGGGTCAAAAGTACAATGCTCCAACTTGACGAAGCAGTTGGTGTGCTCTTCTGAAAGTTGGTTCGTGCCTAATACGGTGATGGGATCCTTGAGGAACGGATGGCTCGCATCGGGAAGGCCGTCTTTGTGCAAGTATCTACCAAGGGCGTTAGCATTGATTCTTCCTACAGAACCATTGTATTTCCAGCCAATCTGGTATTTGTTGTGGTAATCGCCCACAATGAGTCCGCGACAGTCGATATAGACGGTTTGGCCAACCGGGTAGTCGTTGTACAAGCCGGTACGGTCGATGGAGATTTCCATTCCGCCGGTCTCATCCTGTACGGTGATGTATTTGTAGCAGTTTCCACCTTCGTCGGAGCTGACGACAACGGCTTTGACGATGAATGTTTCGTCATATCGGCAAATGGAGTCTTGCGTGCCAGTGCCTAAAGAGGTGTGTTTCGCTTTGATGTCTGCAATAGTATGGTTGGCGGCCGGTCCGTTATAGACGGGGACTACGAATTCGGGCTCTTCCCACTTGTTGCAGGAGGATAAGGCAATAGCTAATAAGGCAAAGAATATTAATAGATTTTTTTTCATAATCTTCAGTATTATTCGTTCAAAATGGCTGTGATGAAAATATTGCTGATGTACCAGGATTTACCGGAACCTTCGTACTGGAAGGCGATACGGGTTTTGTTGCTGATAGCACCTGATGGCAGCTTAAAGCTAAAGTCGGTGGTGCTGGTGCTGAATTCGTTGACTGGAATAGGTATCCACATTGTGGTGCTTATATCGCCGGTGTAGTTGGGGGTATAGTAACATTTCATATTGTTTGCGGAACCTCCCAAAGGCGCTCTATGTTTGAATGTGAGTGTTGGTTCGCTGACCATACTCATATCGATTTCGGGAGAAATCAGGTAACTATTGGTGGATGTGCCAGCTGCATTAATGAAGAAGCCGTTGAAGGAACTATTGGATAAGACGTCCCATCCGGCGCCGGCGCCTAAGGTGACCTTGAGCCAACCTTCGTTGAAGGCGTTCGGATAGTTTACGGAAAAGATGGTTTCGGAGTGCGCGGGAGTGGTGAATCCCTGAACATCTTTTAAGTCGCGGATGACGATTTGTACGTAGTTGTTGTAACGGGTGAGGATGCCGACCACGGTGCCGGTGCCTTCAGGAAGCATTTCATTGTAGAAATCGGCATAATTGCTGGTCCTCATCGTGATGGTGGTTCCATCCGGAAGCTTGATGTCGTGTGAGGTTGCTGATGACGGGGAGGAGTAGGTGTCCTGTCCGCCTTCAACGAAAGTGGCGTTTTCGATTTTCACCAGCCTGTTGTACCAGGAAGCCGGGATATTGTCCGCTTTGGGAATGGTGGTCATCGTGATGGTAGGCTCGAAGCTGCTGGGAATGCTGTCGCAGAAGATGTGGTTGCCAACCTTGTTGGATGGGATGGGCTGCATACCGTCATTGCCCCATAAGCCGAGTTGCGGAAGTTTGTAGTAGTCGCCAATGACTAATCCGTCGCATTTGACGAACACGCGTTGGCCGACATTGAACTTGTTGAATAAGGCCTTACTGTCAATCTTGATTTGTATGCCGCCGGTTTCATCTTCAATATTGATGTATTTATAGCAGTTGCCGTGCTCGTCAGAGGTGGTGACGATGCCGGAAATGATGGTCCCCGCAGGTATGGTGTCGTAGGAGTTTGTAGAGGTGATGGTGTGCAAAGCCACTAGCTCCGCAATGGTCGTGTTGGCCTTGCCGTCAAAGGTCGGATAGGGAGCCACATCCAATTCCGGATTGCAGGCTGCCAATAAACAGACACTGAATATTATCAAACTGATTTTATATAGATGTTTCATAATCGTATTCTTTAAGGTTAAGTAATCTGTGACCGAAATCTAGCTTAGTTGAAATTGAAATTGATACCCAAGTAGAAAGTGGTTCCTAAAGCATAGTAGTATTTGTTGCCGAATTTGTTGACGTTGTATTCGGAATAATCAAATCTGTACTGCTCCCAAGCCGTGGTGATTAGGTTCTTGTTGTTGAGGAGGTTGGTGATGCTGAAGTTGAAACCGAGCAAATACTTAGATTGGATTCTCCAGGATTTGCTGACGGACAAGTCCAAAGTGAATTGTCCTTTCAAACGGGTTTGGTCTGCAATCTGATGATAAAGTTCCGAATTCGTGTAATAAAGGGAACCCGTGGCATTTGTCGTTCTTCTTTCGGGATTGAGGTCGCAGTATATTTTGTCGAAATAGTTGGCGTTGATGTTCACCCACCAGTATTTGTGGTTGAATTTGAGACCTACGGTTCCGGCGGCTTGCGGCGTGCCGGCCACGTGGAAGTTCTTCCAATAAACGGTCCTGTTCACGTCACCTTCGATGTCGGTGCCGTTTTCTGCATTGATGGTGACTTCAGCTCTGTCCGAGTATCTGTAATCGCCATAGTTGCCGGCCAATACCAAGGTGAACATCGTGCCCAGCTTGATTTCTGCGCCTAATTCCACTCCCCAATGGCGTTGGTCAATGCCGGAAATCGAGTAGTTGACCATACTGGAATAGTCGTCGTGGTAGAAACTGATAAGACGGGTGGCATTGATGATTTGGGCGAAATAACCGGTAGCTCTGAGTTTGACAACGGGATAGGTGAGTACATACGATAAATCGGCGGAATAGATGTTCTCGTTATGAAGGTTTTCCACATATTTGTTGCGTATGCGAGGAGAAACGAAAGCATTGAGGATGTTCGGCGCTTTGGTTTCGGCAAGTCCATTTAATACAATGTAGTTTCTGCCGTTGATTTTGTAGGTGAGTCCCAATTTGCCGGCACCTTCCAAGAAGGCTTTGCTTTCAGATTTTCCGAAGGATTCTTCCTGGAAACGTCCGTTCTTCATATTACCGTTGCGCCAGAATTCGGTGCCGCCGATTTCTCCGCCAAAATGGAAATCCAAATGGTTGTAGGTGAAATTGGCTGAAGCCCAGGCTTTTTCGGTGTAGATGTGGTAGTCATAGTCGTAACCGAAAACGTCTCCTTCATACAGCGTGTCGTTCATACGGTTCAAGTCGTTGTATTGTACGTTGTAGTCGTCTGGGAAATCGCCTTCAGAATACTTGTCAACGTCTATCCAGTAGAGGCCGCCCAACAGGTCGTTGATGGTCTTGTAGTTGCGTTGCTTCATACCGCGGATGTCGATGCCGGCATTGAGGCGGATGTGGTCAGACAGGGTGGCGTTGAGTACCGAACTTCCACCTAATTGGAAATGGTCATATACGCGGTTTTCAACCATATACTGAGCGCGTTTGCCTTGTGCGGCAGCCAGTTGGTTGACTTCGTAAAGCTTGTCCCAGTTGATTTGGGTGTAAGACTCGTCATTATTCTTCCACATATTCAGAATCTCCTGATAGTAGCTGGCAGTGTCTCCGTTGTCGATTTGGTAGGAGGGAAGATAGCGGTAGTAGTCGGGTCTCGGATCTGGAACATCGTACCAGTTCAATGAGGTGGTGCTGTTTCTTCCGAAAGAGGTTGCTAAAGTGGAAGTGATGTTGATTTTGTTGCTCTTGGGGGCGTACGTGTGGGTGAGCAATACCACCGGTTCGCAGGAAGTGCGGACGCGGGCGTTGCGTTCTTTGCCCTGATACCAGCCCCAGTTGGCATTATAATAATGGTCGTTCAGCAAATCGTAGGCTTCTTGCACGGAGTTGGATTGCATACCGCGATTGAGATAGGATGAGAAGGCGCTCAAATTCAGCCAGTTGTCTGAATTCAACTTCTTTTCGGCAGCAATAAACCCGCTGAATCCGTTGTAGGATGTTCCTCTGACGTAGGAGAGCGTGTTGCCAAAGCGTGCGGACAAGGAACCGGCAACAGCCCATCCGTTACGCATAACACCGGTAGAGCCGGTGAGGATGAAACGGTTGCTATAAGTGCGGTTGGTCATAGAATAGGTCGCGCGCAGCTGACGGCGGAAATTGGAGGCTCGCAGATTGTAGTTGAGGGCACCTCCGATGCTGCCAAATGTGAATGTGGAGGCATTGAGATTGTTCAGCGCTTCCGGGTAACGGAAAATGTGGTTGAGACCTCCCCATTGTGAAAAGGTGGCCCGCTCTGTTACCAAACTGTTCATCGCGAAGCCGTTCAGACACACATCTTGATATTTCATGTCATAACCGCGTGCCCTGAAATAGGCAATGCTGAATGTATAAGAGGAATTGTTCGTGAATACATCTTGTGAGGAATGCAGCAGTCCTGGAACATAATTGCTGTTGTCGTCTGCGTTTTCATCCCCTTGGGATTCACCGACGTTACTGTCACTGTCTTCAAAATCAACAGAAGTGCGCAAGGTGTCAGAATTTTCAATCTTTTGTTTTTTGTCTCTCTTTTTCCCATTCTCTTGGGAATATCCTAATCCATAGGAAATTAGAACTGCCAGAAAACAAAGTAGAATTTTTTTCATAACTTAATATTTGGTTTTTAAAAAGGTGGCAAACGTACACAAAAAAAATGGATTTTCAAGGCGGTATTTTTTGAATAATGTTATTTTTGCGGCCTCATTGAAAATAAGTCCTATGAAAAAACTTGCTACAATAGTTTTCAGTATATCTTTGTCCCTTTTCCTGTTTTATTCGTGTGATAGACATAAGAATCCGCAGAACCCCGCGGTGGTTTTTCAAAATGCTGTAACTGACATTGACGGAAATAGTTATGATGCGGCGCTTATCGGTGGCCATTTGTGGATGGCTTCCAATTTGAAGGTTACCCATTATGCCGATGGCACCCCGATTCCAGAAGGCGGAGAGGCCTATAGCGATACGTTGCCGTATCGTTACGCGCCGGACAACGATGAGGCAAACGTGGCTGCGTATGGACGTTTGTATAACTGGTCGGCTGTGGTGAACGGTAATCTGCAGTCTGTCGGGCCGGATGCTTCTGTACAGGGCATTTGCCCAGATGGATGGCACGTGCCTTCGCATAATGAATGGAAGACGATGACCGATACGGTGAAATTCAACAAACCATTCATAAACTTCAGTGGATCAGTGGCTAAGGCTTTGGCCACTACGCATACTTGGGATAGTGCCACGGCACGGCTGGCACCTGGACGTGATGTGGCCAAAAACAATGCGACCGGCTTTTCCGCTATGCCGTCCGGATGTTTTAACTTCGGCCATTACGTGGATATAAACCAGTATGCCCACTATTGGACAGCTACACGAACTTCCGCTACGTCCATTTACGGCGTGGGCTGGAATATCGGTTTCGATAAGACGAGTGCTTTTTCCAGTGAGTCCAGTATGTTCTATGGTATGGCTGTACGTTGCGTGCAGGACTAACCCATAATTTCGTGCATTGTCTTGACTATTTCCGCACGGCGGCTGACGGCTTTCTTATATCTATAGTCGCCGCGGAACCAGAATACAAAACGACGCACACTGTTGAACAGCTTCTTAACCAGTGTTTTGCCTCGGAAATAGTAGATGACTGTAAGCGTGCACAAAATGAATAGTATGGGAATAAGCCACCACAAATGCGTGGTGAATCCGAGTATCAGTGACATAATGATGAACCAGATAGGGTAGGCTACCAACGTCCAAATGGCGAAATGGAAGGAGGAGTGCAGCATCTGGTCGTTGATTTTTCGTGTGATGAGGAAGCTGGCATTGAAGGGGATGAGATACAGCAACCATCCGATGATAATGACCGGGCTGAGCAGTAAGGCGAGCAGACTTCGTCCCAAGAATCCCCAAATAGACATCTCTTTGGCAAAAATCCAGTCGCGGAGGTTGAGTTTCTCAATGGCGCGGATGTACTGGTAGGTGTTGTCCATCAGGGTGGCGTGCTTTTCGGCATCTTCCTGTTCCAGTTGCTCGAGTCTGGCTACGATGCGCTTGCTGGCGTCAAGCTGGCTGGGCAGGTGGTTGAAGGCAACTCCCTCTTTGACAAGCATCTCACGGCTGAAGATTTCACAGAGCATTTCGTATTCCTCGTAAAATTCCGTGGTTTTGATGTTCAGCATAAGGCTTTCCACGACTTCGCGCGCGCGGTCGGTAAGCAGTTTGAGCGCGAGGTTGGGGTTTTCCTTGTACGTGTCGTACAGATAGGAAATATCAATAGGCTCGCCAATGGTCATCACTAATTGTCCCTGAACACTAAAATAGTTGGTGTAATGGTTGGACATCGGGAGGACGTAAACCGGGCCGCTGAAATTTTGATTTTCGGCGGCGCGGAAGGCCATTCTGGCAAATCCCTTTTTGAAGGTACCGAGGAAATGGCGGTCCTGATGACCGGCTTCCGGGAAAAGCGCAATAACGCCGTTGTCGTTCAATATAGTGGCGGCCTGATCGAAAATCTCGTCATTGTTCTTCACATCCGTATATCCGACATCCTGACGGCGGAATGCCGGCATAATGCGTAGGAAATAAAGCCCTTTGGCGGCAATCTTGTTTTTGAAGATGTCGCCGCGCGCAATAAATACCGGATTGCGCTTGTCTTTGGAAAAGGAAAACAGGATGCCGAGCGCGTCACTCAATCCGTTCTGATGGTTGGAAATGGCAACTACAGGTTTGTCCTTTGGAATCCTCTCTCGATGCAGTACGTAAAAATTCTTGTAAAACACGTAGTTGTGAACTAATTCAATATAAGGCCTTAAAGCGCTATATTTCCAACTGGGCTTATGTATGTCTTTGAAACTTATCATTTTATTTTGGGTAAATAAAGGCGGCAAAAATAAAAAAATTGGCTAATAGTTGACGACTAACGTCTAATGACTTTTCGTATAGCGTGTTCCCCGTTTTTGTAATGGGCGCGGAGGAAATAGCAACCTGAGGGCAGGAGGGAAAGGTCAACGGTGATGGTTCCGCCGAAAGTGGAAATGTCGGTTGGTATGGTCCGTCCGTGCATGTCGTAAATATCGAGACTCTCAATCAAATTGTCATAGTTGTTGATTTGGACGGTGCCGTTGGTAGGATTGGGATAGACGAAAATGTCGTTCTTGTTCTGATGTTCAAGAATGCCAGTTCCGCTAATGTGTTGTAGATAGATGGGAATGCGTATGGTATCTGCCCCGTTGATGATTACGGATAATATTGCCTCATAATTTCCGATAGGATAATTTAGCGGATCAATAAGTAGTTCCATATTCACCTGCTCGTGAGCATTAATGGAACCGTTATGGGGTGAAATCATTTTGGCCCATCCGATCAGGTTGCCTTGAAGGTCACTGAGGGAATTTTCATACAAGATGTACGTGTCGGATTCGTTGAAGAGTTGTAGAATTTGCAAGATGCATCCACTGTTTTGTTCGATTTCGGCATACACGGACTGGGGCCATAAACTGAAGGAAATATCTTCGTTAGTCGGTATGGAGATGTGGTCAATCCAGACGCAGTCGGAACCGCTATTCACGGATTTGTCCTTGATGTAACGCCAGGTGAGAAGATGCGTCCCGGATGCAAGGTTTACTTCGTAGCGTGTCCAGTCGTTAGTGCCAGACCAACGTCCCAGCTGCACATCGTCAACGTAGAAATAGAGCCAGTCGTAGTTGCTTTCGGAGGATGTCTTGTAGTAAAAGGAGACGATATCGCTGTGGTTGAGCGTTATGGGGAAATTCACCGTGCTGCTGTCGTAATGCGATATGACGCCGCTGCGCAAACTGGCAGAGCCGCAATAGGCGTTGTTGTAGTCTATTTGCCAGCCGACCTGGCTGGATTCGCCATACATTTCGGAAGGGATGATTCCTCCTTCAAAATCAACGCAGTTGTCGGTGCCTACGATGGACACGATGCTATATAAGATACCCAAGTCGGGCGATGAGGAGGATATGGTGACGTCAAATGTGCGCCCGTCCGTAAAAGGTTGGCCTGCGTGTATTTGCGCCGTATAATAGAATACCTCATCAGCATAGATGATGTCTTTATGGAAATAGTCGGACACTACGGAAATTCCAGGTTCGTTGGTTTCCAACGAGAAGGAAAAATTTCTCAAATCCATTCCGCTGATGTTTTCCATAGCGAAAGTGATGCCCGCTGTCTCATTCTGGTTAATGAGCTGATCATGGTTGCCATTGTCAGAGATGCTGTAGCCCAAAACTTTGAGGTCAAATGTCTTTGTCCGATAGGTGCGATAGCAGGTAGCTATTTCGTCATTGTTTTGGATGTTGAAGAAGAAGTTCAGAGTATGATTGCTGGACGCGAGCGGATTGACAACGCAGCACACGCAGTTGTTCAGTAGATAGCTGCTGCCTGGTGCGATGTAGTCGAAATATTCCGTGCTGTCCAAAAAAGTCACGTAGGAGTCGGCACTGCTCACCATCAAGTTACAGTCTTCAAAAGGTGTCGTGCCTCTGTCTTCAATGCGGATGGTGAACCAAAGCGTGTCACCGGGATGAATGGAAGGCTGTTCTTCTCCATTGATTTGTATTTCTGAGAAAAACAAATCCGTGTTGTTACGTAATGGCTGTTGAGCCCATACGAACTCCGCAAGACTTAGGATTATAAAAAATATTGTCAGTTTTTTTTGCATAAGCTATAGGGTTTCAGGTTTATTCACTTTGTTCATACTCTCCTTGCAGCTCGGCAAAGACAAATAAGTTGTGTATTTGCTCTCGCTTGCTGCGTCGTTACAAGTTTCAGGTTTAAACGCAAAGGACGCAAAGGGCGCAAACATTTATTCACTTAGTTTTCTTCATTGCTTCATAATCTTAATGCTCTGGATTTCTCCGTCCGAAGTGGTAAGACGCAGGAAATAGATGCCGGCGGGATAATTGGAAAGATTTAACCGATATGTGTCTTCAAAAATGGGAATGGTTGAGAGTAATTGTCCGTAGATATTGTATAAAGCTATGTCTTTCAAATTGTTGAATGTACTATATAAATAGATAATGTCGGAAGTGGGGTTGGGATAAACCACAATAGGAGCCTCTCCAGATTCGTAGTTGTGGATGCCCACATCGTTCGTGACGTGCATCGTTAGAGGTAGGGTCTTCTCCTCAGCAGAAGTACGGACGACTAACATTCCGTGGTAATCGCCAGGTTGGCAGTTGTAGGAATTGAAGGAGAGAGGAATAGTCCGTAGTGTGTCGGTCGGAACAAATCCGTTGGAAACAGGGAGATTCGCCCAAGACGGAATATTGTCGTTTTCATCCAGTAGGATGTTGTTGAAAAGCAAGATGCCGTCTGAAAGGTTGCTGATGGTGATGTTGGAGTCTAAAGTGTTTCTGATAATTCCCACGGTGACTTCCATCTCTTCTGGCGCAAGAGTCCAGTCTCTGGGCTGGTTCTCCAGTTCCGGGAAGCAGATGTCGTCAATCCAGACACAGTCGCTGTTGCTGCTGGTGTTGGCATCTTTAAGGTATTGCCACGTTACGACGTGCTCACCGACCGTTAGGGGGAATTGGGCAAAAGTCCAATCGTGGACGCCCGACCACCGTCCTACAAGCTCGTTGTCAATGAGGAAACACAGCCAGTCGTATTTGTTTTCCGTGGATGTTTTGAAGAAAAAAGTTATCTCTTCGCCTTGGATGACTCTTATTGGAAAGTGGATAGAGCTGGTGTCGTTGTGGCTGATATTGCCACTGCGAAGACTATATCTTCCTGAATGGGAGAAATCCCTGTCCATAACCCACGGAAGTTGGTTCGGCTGATTTGTTATATTGGCAGGAATCTGTCCGTCCTCAAAGTCCAAGCATCTGGTCTCTCCGAAAATAGTTATATTTTTGGTGTCTATCAGCCGGCCGTTGGAATAGAAATCCACATACAGCTCAAAGGTGTTCCCGTTGTTGAAATCGGGAGAAATATACAGTATGGTTGGGAAAACGAAAGAATGGCCTGTTAGGATTTCATTAAAATGACAATCTCCGACAGCGATGGTAATGCCGGGTTCTTCGGTACGTAACACAAGGGTGAGGTCTCGGATGGCCTGTCCGTTGTTGAGAAAAGTGAAAATGAGGGAGTCCAACTCGATGGGATTGAGTAAGGCGTTTTCCTGTCCGTAATCGTGAATGGCATAATGTTGGAATTGAATGTCATAATGGTGAACTGTGAATTCTCGCGAAGTGGAGACGGGGGAAATGTCGTTGTCGAGATGGAAAGTGATAGGTATAATATGTCCTTCCGGAACTTCGGCAAGAGAGACGCAGGAAACACATTCGTTCAGGGTGTATTCATTGTTCGGTCCGATGTATCCGAAATACTCCGTACTGTCAAGGATGCGCAGCATCGGGTCGTCACTGGTGATGCGGAGTTTTCCGTGCGTGTAAGCTAACGTGTCGAGATTTTGAATGGAAATGGTGAATCGCATCGTGTCTCCGGCAAAGACGGAGGATTGATGGTTGCCGTTGATGCTCATATCTGTGATGAGGAGTCTGGATTCATATATGCAGGATAAGTGGAGTTTGCGGGTGTCCTTGATGTCGTTGTTGTCATAACAGGTGACGGAGAATGTCCTGTCTTCAAAGGCACTGGTGGATTTGCCGGACAGCACGCCGTCTGCGGAAAGCACCACGCCGGCAGGCAGGATGGATGGTGAGAGTCGCAAACTTCGCTGGTTGATGTCGCTGGAGGTGTGCCCGGAAACAGGCGTATGCTGAATCGTCTGCTGGTCGCCACGTAACACACTTGACCAAAACGTGTTGCCTGTGAACGTCATATTCCCATAATGGAACTCGATGTTTCCGGATTTGAACAGTTTGACGGCAAAGTTCACGGAGGAGGCGCTTTGTCCGTTGACTTTAGCTGAAAAAATCAGCGTTAGGCAGTCGCTTTCCGCGATTTTCTGGATGGTGCAGTTCGTCAGGTCACATTTGAACGGACAAATCAGTCGCTGTGCCATAGTCTGCATAGAATCTGATTGCAGGAAAGGCCAGTCGGCAGGCTGGTGGTGGAAGGCGATGTATCCGTCGGCATAGGCGATGAGTTGCGAGTAGGTGTCTCCACAGTAGGGGAAGTCAAAGCCGATAGGAACAATGGCGTAGCCTGTGGAGCTGTTGCTGAGGGAAACGCTTTGTCCGGAACCGGCCGGGAACGAGGGCGCGAGTTCTTCAATCTCAAAATCTTTGCTGAGTTCCCAACGATAAGAAGGCTTTCCGTCGGAAGCGTGCAGCGGATAGCGGTAGTCGGTGAAGGCGTGCATATCCGGCAATATGGAATCCTGGATGGCGGGCTTGCTGAAGTTGATGGCGCGAACGACGGATAGTGTTGTCGTGGTGTTGTTGGCAATGTTGACGTTTTGGGAAGAACAGGCCTGCTCGACCTCTGAGCCGGAAGTGTAGTCCATCAGGCTGAAATTGACGATGGCGCCATCGGCATTGTTTTGGGGATCTTTTTCCGTGACATTAAAGAAAAAAGTGCAGGGCATGTTCGGCTCAATGTAGTTGAGCAAAGGACTGACATCTAATCCCAATTCCAAAGTCTTGGCATCTTCGTCCGAGGTGCCTCCTTGCATATAGAGGTTGCCTCCTTGGTAGTTGAAAACGTGGAATTCCAAGGTGTGTTCTGGTGCGGTGGCATTGGGACTGTTGGCCACGCCGGCGGTGAGCTTTATTTTCTCGCGCGAGGTGTGCCGGATGGTGGCCTTGTAGGTGATTTGCGGATAGACTTCGTCTTTAACCTGCACCACATAAACGCATTTGTTCCAAATGCCCCCTTCGTCGGGAAGCGAGGCGAGTTTGCAGTAGGGGAGATAGCAATATCCTCCGTCGCCGAAATTCGTGCCAAAGGTGTTGCAGAAGATGACGGCTCCGATTTCCCAGTCTTTGAGGTTGATGACACCGTCGTTGTTGATGTCTATATTGTTGGTGAACTGTCCGTCGCCGTTGTAGTCCCAGCGGACTTCGTCGTCATAGCCCACGATGGTTTTGGCGTGGTTCACGTTGGAGGCGAAGTTGGGGATGAGATGCTTGCCGGCTTGAGGTGAACCGGATGGGATGGAATATAGAAAGTCGTTGCCTCGATAAGTGCAGTAGAAGTTTGCCAAACCGCCGGTAGGCTCGCCGTTGAGATGGTCGCTGAGCCAGTGCTTGAGGGTGAGCAAACCTTCCTCATTGTCAATGGGGATGGCGTACATTTCTGAAATCCGGTTCTTCATTGCGCTGTGATAGATGTCATATCCGCTAATCCAGCGCTCGGCACCTCCAGTGCTATACCAGCCGCCCCATTCGTTGACGGTAGGCGTGCCGGCAGTTCGAATCACTTCCCAAGACTCCATAAAGCTAACCCCGTGGTTGTAGCCGTTGTTGCACATATTCCACGCAAAATGCGATGGATAGCAGAAATCATATCCCCACATATAGTGCTGATGGCGTCTCCGCATCAGTTCATAGCTGAGCGTATAACAGATTGTACTCGCCTGTCCGCATTCGTTAGCCGTCTGATAGAAGATGGGAATCATCCAGTCGGATTCCGCATTGTTGACGGCTGAGGGTAAGGGAAAGTCCAATTCCGTTTGTGACAATCTCAACCGGGGAACATTGAACAGCAGCGCCTCGTCTTGCGGTGTCAATATAGGACCTCCGAAAACACTGTCAGGACGTTGAAAACCTGTGTATTGCGCCTCTGACAAAGAAATACATAATATAAATATGGTAAAAAATAGAGTTCTTCTCATATAGGTGGTTTTGAGGCGGCAAAGATAAAAATTAATAAATAACGAATCGTGTGTGGTGAAGAATGCACTATTTTTATTTGATAAAAAGGGATTTTTACTTCGCCGCTTTTGGGCAGAGTAGCCTCCTGTTTTTGCGCGTCAAACAAAATCATAGTCTAATTTATACAATACATTTAAAAGATTGATTGATGATTTTATCTGCGAAGTGGAAAAATGGAGAAACTAGTCTCTACCCCTTACCACTTCCAACTTTGCGCACTTGTTCCGGTAGTCGATGCGGGCGTCGGTGAGCTGGTCGAGGGTCTGGCGGTGGAGAGTTTGCGCCTCCAACAGTTCGGACACGGGGATGAGGCCGGCCTCGAAGTTGACCCGTGCGGTGGCGAGGTTGGCGGACGCATCGCGCACGGTGCTCTCCGCTAATGCGATTTGCGCGTAGGCCTCCTGCACGTTGTTGACGGCCTGCTGCACTTCCAAGGCCATCTTGCCCGTGAGATCGGCGCGCGTGTTCTCGGCCTG
>JAZRYT010000017.1:0-6415 GCA_045600905.1 Bacteroidales bacterium | reverse complement strand
GAAGGAGAACCCGTATCTCACGATTATGATAGCCGTGTTGGGTACCGCCGCCCAGCTCGAACGTGAAAATATCGCTTTCAGACTCCAATCGGGACGCAGGATATATGTTGAACGCAATCTGGCCCTGACGGGGAAGTCTGGACTCGGCCGTGAAGGATACAGGAAGCCGAAGGAACAGAAGGCCGAGGAATACAAGGAGACCTTGAAGCTGTTGAGGAAGGGGTACCCATATCGGAAAGTGGCCAAACTGACCAATGTCTCGGAATCAACAGTTAAGAGACTGAAAAAGGAGTTCGAAATATGAGAAAGAGGAGACCGGTTCCAAATTTGAGACCAGTTGGATATTGAAAACAGGAGAACAAAGTGATTACCAGTGCATAGAGGTGAAGGGAGCTCGACTCCCTCCGGCTCCACAGAATAAAAAGGATGTTCAAAAGAACATCCTTTTTATTTTTGTCTCAAAACAACGGCCACCCTGCTCGGTATATAAACCTTCACGTAATCGCGGCCGGCGCGACGAAGTGAGTGAAACACGTTGTCATCATTAATGTTTCCAAAACCGTTATACAAAACGGCATCCGTATTCAATACTATTTGATATTCGCCTTGAGCGCATGGAATTTCATAATCCTGAAAAGACTTTTCGGGATTGAAGTTAAAGACAAAGAGGAACTTTCCTCTCTTATATGCCAAAACTTGATCAGCGTTCTTGTCCCAAACCTTTTCTGGCACATCATTCAATATATTTTCCTTCCCCACCAAATTAACCATATCCCGATCGAAGCGGTTCAATCCCGCGTATTTCAGCATCTCATCATCAGCCAAATTCCACTGCCGACGGGCATATTGATAAGACCAACCATTGTCCTGCCGCGGGAAATCAATCCATTCGGGATGGCCAAATTCATTGCCCATAAAGTTCAGATATCCCCCAGAAGACAGTGTTAACGTCACCAATCGAATCATCTTGTGGAGCGCAAGACCGCGGTCAACGACCAAGTTCGGAGTTAGCACAGACATACTGGTGTACATTTCCTTGTCAATCATTCTAAAAATCAAAGTCTTATCCCCTACCATCGCCTGGTCATGGCATTCCACATAGCTAATCGTCTGCTCTTCATTGCGTTTGTCCGTCATTCGAAAATAGATATCCCCCATTCCCCATTGCTCATCAGGGAGTGTCTTAACAGTCTTCATCCAATAGTCGGCAATGCCCATCGACATACGAAAATCAAAGCCCACACCGCCTTTATTCGTTGGGAAGGCCATTCCGGGCATACCGCTCACATCTTCCGCAACCGTCAGGGCGTGAGGATTGACCGCACGAATAAGATTGTTCGCCATCGTCAAATAGGCCACGGCATCTTCATCCACATTGTCATCAAAATATTGTGCGTACTCCACAAAATCAACGCCAATTCCGTGATTCCAATAGCACATACTCGTCACACCGTCAAAACGGAAACCATCAAAATGAAACTCCTGCAACCAGTATTTGAGATTGGAAAACAGATAAAGCAATGTTTCCGTTTTGCCATAATCAAAACATCTGGAATCCCAAACGGGATGCTGACCTTTCTCTCCAGTATGAAAATAGAGATGGTCTGTTCCATCAAAATGCGAAAGACCCTCTTTTTTGTTTGAAACAGAATGAGAATGGACGATGTCCAAAATTACTGAAATTCCCTCACGATGAGCAGTGTCTATCAATTCTTTCAGTTCTTCTGGAGTTCCGAACCGTGACGAAGGCGCGAAGAAATTGGACACCTGATAGCCGAACGAGCCATAATAGGGATGTTCCTGCACAGCCATCAACTGTATGGTATTGTATCCTAACCTCTTAATTCGCGGGATAATCGTCTCCTTAAACTCCCAATAGGATGAAATCTTAGCTTCCTGAGACGACATCCCGATATGTGCCTCATATATCAGCGGATGCGCGGGTTTGTCGGGCTGCTCGTATTTCCACAGATAAGGTTCTGGTTCCCACACCTGGGCGCAAAAAACCTTCGTCACGTCATCTTGCACCACACGTGTGGCATACGAAGGCAGACGCTCATCCGCACCAGATTGCCACACCATCCACAATTTATATAACATCGTATGCCTCAAGGCAAAATCAGGAAGATTAATTTCCCAATCACCATTGCCAATGGGATGCAGTGCAAACTCCGGTTTAATTTGCCAATGGGAGAAATCGCCATACAGGAAGATTTCCTTCGCATTCGGGGCCTTTTCGCGGAAAACCCAACCGTTTACTGTTTTATGCAAGCCATAATAGAGATGTCCATTGGCAACGTCAGCCAACGAGCGTTCCCCATCCGTCAGTTCTAATTCTCGAAGTTTGGCACGCTGCTGACGCTTCTGCAAATGAGAGGCGAATGGCTTTAAATAGGGGTCGATTTTGACTAATTCGGGAAGGGATAGCATAATAGGTGAATGGTTAAGGGAAATGGTTTAAGGTTTAAAGTTTAAGGATATATGTCAAGCTTCTTCATTTTTTTATAAATCGTAAATCACGTTGATTTCGTGAACGCGATAATTTTTCGTCAGCATAATGTCGCGTTCCACATTCCACTCTCCTATCATTTTACGCAACTGTTTGATTTGTATTTTGTTAGATATTTCAGAAGACTTAAGATACAAGGCTCGTCGTACAATAATGGTATTTTCTTTGACTTCCATTTCCATTTTGACAGAACCGAAATCACAACTTTGTTCTACCACGTATGGCTTTGAAATACAATCCACATCAAAAGGCAATGTAATGGTATAGCAATAAGATTCGTTGGTATTAGGAACTCTAACTGGCACAGAACGTTGGCGACTGATATTGGCCGCGCGTATCGGGCAACCGTCCGGGCTGCCCGTCAAATGCAGTCTGTAATACTTCCCACTTAACGATTTGACATCGGCCGCGACGTGGCGATTGGGATTTGGTTGCAAGTTCGCATCCTTATCCGAAAGTGCAAAACCATTCACATCTGTAACGGTAGCGGACAAACCTTCCGCACATCTATTCACCGCCACATCCGCAGACATATTAATCTGCACATTGTCATGAAAGCCGCTTGACCTAACTTGGGAACTAGAGACAAAGGCATCTTCTGGTCTCAAATTCGCCAGAGATTTCTGATGCTTATAGGCTGCCGTGAAATAGTAGTTCTGGCCATTCAAAATAATTTCCAAAACACTTTCAGACATATTATTTATAAAGACACCAAAGGTCGGCTTGAAACCTATCGCTTCCAGCATTGATTTAAACAAGACATTCTTTTCAAAAGGCGTCGCACAGTTGGTTTTCCATATCGTAGAAGGCGATGCTACAATATAATTCATATAGCACATCGGCAAATCATTGGTATGGATATTGTCCGCAATATAGTCTCGGACAGCCAGAATTTTATCCATATCCGTGGTTTTTCCTTTTAAAACATCCTCCAAAACATCTTTATACAAATCCTTAGGATTATCTATAAAAGCATTCTGGAAACACAGTTTTTGAACAAAATCCGTAACTGAGCCAAACGTATTCAATGTCATTTCGCCCAAATAATGGGATGACAAGTAATGGTCTTTCGGTTTTTGCGGCAAATCAGAGAAAATCCATTGAGTCGTTATCAATTCCGAATTAGGATTGACCGTATCCTTCTGAAAAGGCTGATATATTTCAGCGTTTAACGATTTATTTTTAGGTATTGTAACTACGACCTCATATTTGTCAATCGGAGCTTCCTCATAAAGTTCAATATCTTCCATCAATTCCTGGAAAAATGGTTGTTGGGAATGGATGGTATAGTCCAAAACGATGGTAGCTTCGTTTTCCAAGGCCGTGTGCGTGACCACCATCTCGCGAATCGTATTGAAGCGTTCGCAACGGGTGCATCCGTAGGGCAAACTTGGGTTAAACGCATTCTGTGGTGTCTGCACGACACTTCCATCCTTGCGAATAGTGTAGGCCTCATTGATGGTCAATGTCTGCAACTCCGTGTTGTACGTGATAAACGTCTCGCCATACGTGTCGAACGCAGTATAGTTGAACAATTGTAGTTCCTTACGGAAATGATAATCCAGGCTGCCGTCATCATTGAGTGTATAGGATTTGGAAATCAGACGATACACCGCATCGTACTTCGGACCGGCGAAGAGGGTTGATGCGATAAGGAGCAGGGAAACTATGAGGAAGATTTTTTTCATCAATTAAAAATTAAGCATTAAAAATAAAATCCGGTTATCGGCAAATCATTTTATTTAAACAAGATAACAGGCGTGTTCATATAGAATTTCTGGTTGATGACAGCTTGTCGGTAGTCTGGCCAGTCGGAAGCCTCATACACACGTTTGCCCAGACGGACATTTTCTCGGAAAATGACTTTTGAACTTTCCAATTTATAGTCGCCATCGAAGGAGACCGATTCACCTTTGAACGAGCGAGCCTTAGGCATACTGGCAGAGGTTATACCGCTTGGTATCGTCATCGTTTCAGACAATTGCACAAGACGAGAGCACTGGTCGGAAAATGGATAATCTCTTTTTTCCATACTAACATCGTAGCGCAACTCGGGCATAGTATATGTGAAAAATCCTTTTGCCAAGAAGGGTGTCACGATGATTTCCGAATCTCCGACGAAGGCATACTCTGGAATGACGAACTTATACGTAATGGAAACAGGATGTTCCAAATAGGTGTTTTCATCTGAATATTTCACTGATTTGAGTCGGGCATTGGGATAGAGGCTGAAGAACTGCCTTTCCACATTGTCCTTCCAATCGGCTGGGCGCGCGCGGAAAAGCGAGCGCACGAGTCTGTCGGACTGTCCCTCCGCCGTCACCGTCACGGTGCCGGAGAGATTGCCCTTCTTGTCGAGGCGCGTGGTTGCCGTCATTTTCAGATAGTGATTTTCGGCTTTGGACACAGGAGTGATTTTAAGGGTGGCACCTTGCGGCAGTCCCATCAGGAAATGCTGTTGTTGTTCGGCGCTGGACCATAATTCACGGCGACCGGGCACCCACGTCGGGTCCAAGAGTTGGTAATTTCCATTGCGACGTTGCACCACCGTCACGCAGTGGTTGAATTGGTCAGCGGGGATGTCATCGATACGCTCGCCTGCCATCGTCATCGCCGCGTATGCCTTGAAGCCCGCGGCGCGCAACATCGCGATGAGCAAGCCTGCCTTGTCCTTGCAAACCCCACATCTGTCCGTGAAGTTCATCTCGCACTTGTGCAGCGTAAAGCCCTCGCCCTCACCCATCGAAATGCCGGAATAACGCATATTGTCCGCCACCCAGTGCGTCAAAATCGAAATGCTGTCGTTCTCCGTTTTGGCCTTTTCGAGCAATTCCGATACTTTGGCTTTCACCTCATCGGTTGGAACAAAACTTCCATAATCCTCATTAACTTTGTAGAACCACATCGATTTGGCCTCCCAGTTTTGAGCGGTAGAAAGAAGCAGTTTCGTCTGGACATCATTGTTTGCCAACGTGTTCGACGGCACCTTCAGCGGTAAGATATCCTTTTTCACAAAGGTATAAATGGTACGATTCCCTTCTTTTTTTTGAGAAGACTGCAACGTGCCGTGATAGACCGCATAGCGCATATTTTTAGCAGTCAGCGCGCTGACCTGATAAACCTTTTCCTGTACCGGCTGATTGCTCCAGAAAGGCACGATGTCGTAAAAATGTCCGCGCATCGGCGGAATATATTTGGCATCCGGATCATCATTTTGCAAAAGGGCGTATGTAAAGCCCTTCTTGTACGTTGAAAGTTCCACAGCATCGCCCGGTTCCAGACGGCCCAAAGTCACCATCTTCTGACGTGCACCCCAATAAATCATATGCGCCGGAGCGGGATAGTCTAACACCGGATTATCCAACACCTCTACCCCACCGGCTTTGCGATAGATTTTCACTTCGCGAATTTCGGCATACGCGGACAACGGGTCGTAATCGACAATCACCGTGTTGTAATCGCGCCCACCCGCCGAGGTTAGGATTTTATACAGTTTATGCGTATAGACGTGACTCAGCCCACTCTCCTCCATCACCACGTTCGTACTGTCGAACACGATGACCACATCGTAGTCGGCATACTGCGAATCCTGCACAGCTTCCACCTTCTGCCGATAATCCTGCGCAGACAAGAGAGAGGTTAACAGACATAAAATCAGGGAAAGGAAGATATATTTTTTCATAGGCGTTTTCTTATAACGGCGGCAAAGATAGAAAAAAATGTGAGAATGTGCTACGCAGTCAATGTTTAAACTTTAAACCTTATTTCCGCAGATTAATCTCAATTTTTAGCTGTTGAAAAATGACAAGCCGTTGTTAATAAATAACTTAGCAACGACTTGCATTTCTCAATAATTTCACCTATTTTTGTGCTGTGAAACCTAAAAACGGGTGATATGGCGGCAAA
>JAZRYT010000016.1:0-3692 GCA_045600905.1 Bacteroidales bacterium | reverse complement strand
AAATATCGGACACAATCTTCCTCCGAACTGAAATGTTTGTTGAATTCAAGTAGTTTCATACATCAATTTTTGAGCCGCGAAAATACTAAATATTAGTGGGAAATCCAAGAAAAAAATCACTTTTTTGCGGATAATCATTTTTGAAATAACAACATATTACTATCATTTGGATTAAGAGTGACCAAAACATCTGGATTGTTGTCGTAATCAATAAATAATTTTGTTTTATTGGTCAAAAGCACTGTCCGTTGTCCCAACTTTAACGAATTTGACAACGGTATTGATTTACCACAATTCATACATTTGTAATCCGATTCGGTTTCTTCTATAAATGTCTCTTCTCCACAATGCGGGCATATTACCAAACGATCTCGTAATGAAGCCAGCAACTTTTCCCAATTTTGTTCTATCATTCTCTTATTCGGATTACGCAACATCTCATCGCTGAATTCCTGAATGAAGGTTTCTCGCAATTTAGCTGGGAAAGCGCCCCATCTTCTAATTACATTTTGATGAATTCCTTTCACCGGCAAATTACTTTTATCATTTGGATTGTAGATAAACAAGGCTTCGCTTCCATAAAATTTCTTTTCAAATGATTCCGTCATACATGGACAGGCTACTACTCTCGCTCCTTCAAATGGATGGTTAGCGTAAAAAAGCATAAACAGAATCACTGACAAAGAAAATCTATCACTATATTTGTCTGGCACACCTCCAGCGACGATTTCGGGAGCCATATATCTTGCTTTCCCCATTATACCAGACTTTTCACCTTGAGGCATCACATTGTCATTATCGCAAATCAAAACATCTCCCGTTGTGGGATCAATAAAAAAATTCCCATCATTTAAATCTTGGTAGCTATAGCCAAACCGATGAAGCATCATAAAGCCATTACAGATTTTCATAGCAGCCGCCATCATTGCTGTAAAAGATGCGAAATGCTTCTTAGCCAACAAAAAATTACCAAATTCAAAATAGTTTTGTGGACGTAATGCCATCACATATCCAAAACTACCCTTTTGTCTTTCTGTGATTGCTTCCGGCCACAAAAAGGCATTGCTTGGTGCTCCATTTAGGATATTTGTACTCAAATTATTGTAAAAGTTCTGATCTGGAGCATTTAAATACCATTTTAGTGCTTTCGGTTTTCCATTGTAATCAACCAAATAGACAATTCCTTGTCCGCCACGACCAAGTTCTTTATTTATAATAACGAAGCCCCCATTAGAAAGGGTGATTTTTGTACCTTTTGTAAGTTCCATATTTAGCAAATTGAGGCGCAAAAATACAAAAATCTAAAAAACTGTGTGCGCTTGCCCACCGCAAAAATCCACTAATCCATCTCCCTCATCCAGTCGCCCACGAGCTTAAGGTATTTGTCGGTGGCCTCAACGAAACACATGTGGCGACAGCCGTCAAAGAGTTCCCAGCGACTGTTCGGGGCGGCGTCGTACATCGTCTTGGCAATCATCGGGGTAGAAAGGTCGTTGGTGCCGCTGATGACCAGCACGGGCTCCTGTACCGACTTCAGCTTCTCGGTATAGTCCCACTCCTTCAGCGTGCCTAATGGGGTGAACTCGTTAGGGCCCCAGGCCACCACGTAACTTTCGCTGCCGCTCTTCTTCGGGCGCGTGACGCACTCGGGCGTCTCCGGTCCGAACACCGATGCGCAGCAGTGGCGCTCCATAAAGTGGTCAACGGCCTCTAAATAGGCCTTGCCGTCATAAACGCCGGTCTTTTCAGCTTCGGCAATCACCTTCTGGTCCTCAGGCGACATGAACTTGATATTGCGGTGTTGCTCGTGTCCCCACAGTTGCGAACAGGAGAGCGAGCTGGACAGGATGACGGACTTCACGCCCGCGGGCTTGTTGTCGCACATATAGGTGATGGCGAGCATGCCGCCCCAGGATTGGCCAAGCAGATGTACCTCCTTGAGGCTGAGATGTTTGCGCAGACATTCGAGCTCATCTACCCAGGTTTGCGCCACCCAGAGGTCGGGGCGGTTTTCCACGTAGGAGTTGCCGCAGCCGAGCTGGTCGTACATCACCAGTGCTCTGCCTTCGTTGGCTAAGCTATCGAGCACTTCGAAGTAGTTGTGTGTGGAGCCGGGGCCGCCGTGCATCAGCACTAATGGAGCCATCCCTTTACGGTAGGACTCCTGAATGTCGCCCACAATTCTATAATACGTCTTAAATTCGCCAAACGGCATGTAACCTTCTGTAATCATATTCATAATTTTATTTGTTTTTAAATCAATATAAAGTTGTTGTTCTTTGATTGCAAAGATACTAAGTTATTGATTATCCTGATTTATCAGATTCACTACCACTTTCACAATAGCGTCCTTTTCTTCCGGTCTGCTTTCGGCAATCATCAGCGTAATGGCCACAAGCGTGTTGTCGGCAATGCGCTTGTGGCCATTCGGGCCATACAGCACCCGGTTGTTGTCCATAAACCATAGGAAAAGCATGGCGGCAATCCGCTTGTTGCCGTCACTGAACGAGTGATTCTTCACCACAAGATAAAGCAACATTGCCGCTTTTTCTTCAACGCTGGGATAAAGGTCCACCCCGCCAAAAGTCTGGTATATCTGACCAATAGAACTTTTAAAAGAATCATCTTTCTCGTTGGCGAACACAGCACTACCTCCAAATTTCGATTTCAACCTTTGAATGGCTTCCATGGCATTTTCGTATGTTGCATGGAATGGTTCTTCGGTCGTTGTCTTGTCAACTGTCAAGTCCTGATAATCATAGTGGTCAAGCGTATCTAACGCATAAGCGTAATCGCTTATCGCACTAATCATTCCGCCGGCTTCTTCACTGGAGAGTTCCTCCTGATGCTGATAGGTGCGCGACATCAACTGCACCACCTTTTTCAGTTCATCATAATGCTGCAACGTGATGTTCTGGTTGACAGCATAGCCTTTTATGAGATATTTTTTCAGGATAGCTGTGGCCCATTTTCTAAATTTTGTAGCATTTTTTGAATTCACGCGATATCCCACAGATATAATCATATCAAGATTGTAGAACGGGATGGTTCTTTCAACCTGACGATTACCCTCTTGTCGAACTTGTGCAATTTTTGCACAGGTTGACAGTTCATCTAATTCTTGACTTTTATAAATATTATTAATGTGTCGAAGAATTGACGTTCTGTCCGTATCATATAATATGGACATCTGCTGTTGGCTCAGCCATACGGTCTCTCCCTCCAGCTTGATGTCCAGCTGGATACTGTTGTCCTCCGTCGTGTACATTACGATAGAGGATGCGTCAGAGGTGGAAATTTGTGCAAGCGGAAACTCGCTTTTGTTGTGTGCGTTAGGGGTTGGTTCTGTTTTCATAATATCTCTTGTATTTCAAGTTGCATAAATACAAAAATATTTTATTTATTTTTAAAAAATAGATACAATAGAAAAATTGTCACACACACGATGTAGGCTCCAATGATTTTGAAAGCGGCAATAACCGCATTGAGTTCTTTCAAACTATAAACCTGATAGGTATAATCTATTTCGCGGCATAAAACAAACATAACAATAAATGATTATCCGCAAAAAAGTGATTTTTTTCTTGGATTTCCCACTAATATTTAGTATTTTCGCGGCTCAAAAATTGATGTATGAAACTACTTGAATTCAACAAACATTTCAGTTCGGAGGAAGATTGTGTCCGATATTT
>JAZRYT010000015.1:0-25316 GCA_045600905.1 Bacteroidales bacterium | reverse complement strand
TTTCACAGAGAAAATCACCCAGCAGCTGAAACTGGATTTACGCAAGCACAATGCCCAGTATCCGCCTGTTGCCATCAAGCCAATTGAAAAAGTCCACGACAGATTCCTACTTATTGATGCCGAACGGCTTTATCATTTCGGAGCATCGTTCAAGGACTTGGGCAAGAAGTTGTTTGTTGTCACTTTGATAGAAGAGCCGGCGTTGGTGGGTGCGGTGAGCAAGATATTGTCGTAAAAAACAAAGATTTATGGAGGTACTTTAGAACAAAGAATTGAAAATTTTAAAGATACAGCATTATGGAAGAAATAGCAATACCTATCGGAACAAATACGGAAGACATCAAAGTACGTCAGCAAATCATTCGAAATTTCTATCGTCAATGGAAAGAGAAAAATCCCTCACAAAGAAAATTCAATCTAACTTTAAAGGAATATATCAACATTAGGTATGTCTCTATTGATGAGACAAGCACACACGCATCTAAAACCTACCTTTCCACATTGGCGGTTCTACAACTGGATGCCATATTGACTAATGCACAAAAAGTTTCTATAAAGCCAATTAAGATCGGGAATAGAAATCAAAGCGGATTTGAAAAAATGATGATTATGGAATATTTGTGTCCGGGTATTGGAAAGGTGAAATTGACCGTTGGAATAAAACGACGGACAAAAGAAAAGATACAATACTGCATTACTGCGGTAGAAGTATGAAAAAACGCTCCGTAGAAGCGGAGCGTATGGGTTGCCTCAAAATGCAAGATGGGTTGTTTACCTTATGGTGGAGCTCGCGGGCGAGGACTTTTGCACAACTCGATTTCTCCAACCCAAATCCTGACTTATATCTGCCGGCAAAAATACATTTTTTCAACATAAATCCGTTCTCGTTCTCCAATTTTTTCTTGCTCGCTACGCTTATGTGAGGTTTCATTGCAACTGTTCGGATTTCCCGAACAGTTCAAAAGGAAGGCGGACGAACAATATCCAGACCTATCACTTACTATAGTTTAGATACGATTATTTCGTTAGGATATCGCATAAACTGTTTTTGTCAACGAAATCCATAAATACGAAAGTACTGAAAATCAATCCGTACTTCACTACCTGATCTTTCAAAATAATTTCGTATTATTGCAGTCCCAATTTTGGGTACATTATTATAGTTATCAACCTAATGTTTCCGCCTATAAAAAAGATAAAACACTAAAACATTGACATATTTATTATAAGCGTTTTCGCTTTTCTTTGGCTGACCGAAATCTGGACCATTTCGCAAAATTGGCTACACAAGAAAGCAGAAACGCTCGTGGTATTTCCGCGAGCTTTCTTGTTTGTAGCATAGGTAGTCCAGAACCTCGGTCGCAACAGAATGATCGCGGTTTTTTTATGCTCAAAAATCAAAAGATCAAACTGTTAACAATCACAACAAAACTTTCAATTCAAACATAAAAAAATAAAAATTATGGAATCACCAAAACATTTAAAACACAGCCCCATAGTTTCAGTAAATGACTATGATAAAATTGATGGGCTTTATTTTGAGCACACTGACGCCAAAGCTTTGTCTATTGGGCAAGCATCTTGGGATGATGATCACATTTCTTTAAAAATTTGGCGTCGTCCCAATGAACGATGGAGTAGACAAAGCGAAGAATTACCTATTCATCGTTGCCTTGATTTAGCTATCCTTTTTTTAGCTAGTTTAAAGAAAGATGAGAATTTGCCTTATCCAACAAGTTCATTGCCTCTTACTATTGATAAAAAATCGGATTTTAAATTAATACGTGATTTTTACGAAAAGGAAGAAAACAAGAAAAATATTAATGCCCGCTTATGTGAATTGCGTAATCTTTTGAACGAATGGTATGAAAAGGAAGGAGTGAACTATGAAAAATAAATTTCTCGCTTTGGTTTTGGCAACAATAATATATTGGCCAATTAGCATGTATGCCCAATCCGTTTCCATCTGGGATGGCACTTCTGAAATTTGGACCCAGGGACAAGGTACTCAAAACAGCCCATACTTAATTGAGAATGCCCAGCAGTTGGCCTATCTCGCCGAAACGGTTAACGGAGGCGTAACTCATTATGACAACACCTATTTCAAACTTACCACCAATGTTCAAATTGACAGTATTAATCCTTGGCAACCTATTGGCCTGAATGCAACCTATTACTTTGGCGGCCATTTTGATGGCGACAACCACTTGGTAACACTTTATATGACTTCCTCTACGCTTCAATATTTCGGACTATTTGGATATGCAAAAAATGCTTATGTCGAAAACTTGGGAATTGGCGGACAAATTAGACTATTGACAAATTCTTCCCAGCAAACTTATTGTGGTGGAATTTGCGGATATACCTTGTCAACTACATTTTCAAATTGTTACAACACATCCAACGTGTTCTCTTCTCTATCTGCCAATAATAGTCATTACATTTACACTGGAGGCATTTGTGGAAGTGCAGAATCTACAACATTTTCAAATTGTTACAACGCTGGAAATATATCCTCCTCTATTTCTTCTTCCTATCCATATTCATATTCTGGAGGTATATGTGGATATGCACACAGTCAGACAATGTCAAATTGTTATAACACAGGGGATATAGTTTCTTCATCCTCTTCATCTTCTTCATCCTCTTCTATTTCAGGTGGATCCTGGGCAGGAGGCATTTGCGGATGTGTCCCGTCAGCAATTTCAATGATTTCAAATTGTTATAATCACGGGGATGTGAATGCTATCACTCAAAACAATCTTTCCGCAAGTGCAGGTGGTATAGTTGCTTCCTATTCTAATCCCGAGTCGGATATTATAAATAGTTGTTATAATACTGGAAATATTATATCTTCACAAAAAGCAGGTGGTATAATTGGCTATTTAGAAAAGAATCTCCATACTTACAGACAAGACAAAACAGCAACAATAAATGTTCGTAATACGTATAATACAGGCGAAATATCTGGCAGTACAGTAGGTGGTATCGTGGGGCTCGCATCCTTACATGCGACAGCTTCTCGCGCAGAAAATCAATATGGTGTACTCGTCATTTATAGACCTACAATACATCTAAATTTTTTTAATAGTTATAATGCTGGTTTACTTTCAAGTTCTGGGACACGACGAGGAATTCTGGCATATAGTTGCATTCGTGATGCAGATTTTACTAATGTTAATGCAGCTCAATACTCTACAATCAGTGTCTCTATCACCAACTGTCATTACCTCAACACTTGTGGAGGAGATGGTGGCGGCACGGCTAAGACAGAGGCACAGATGAAATCTTCTTCATTTCCAGTAATTCTCAATACGGACAGTGTTGTTTTTGTGATGGATGTCACCCCAAATATCAACCAGGGTTATCCAGTGTTTGGAAATGTCACCACTATGGATGCTGAGAATATAGCCAGCACTACCGCCACCCTGAAAGGGAACTTCAAAATGCTATATGATGTAGATACACACGGATTTGAATATAAAATGAGCAGCGAGAGCGACTACACCACCGTTCATACTACAGGAGAAGGTCCCGTATCATATAATGTAAGCGGCTTGCAAGGTGGCACCCAATATACTTATCGTTTCTTCGTGCAGAAAGATGGTGTCACCTATCGCGGTGCAGACAAAACTTTCAACACAGTGCAATGTTCATTAAGTGGAGAGGTGGTTGCCAGCAGCAACACTCTTTGCTCGGGTGATACAATCTCTTATAGTATAACCCCAACATCAGCCGATGCCTCCCAATATCAGTATGTATGGAGTACGGGAGCAACTTCCAGTAGTATTCAAATTGCAGATGATGCCAATTATACAGTTACCGTAACAGATAATTACGGATGTTCCATTGTTCGTAGCAAACAGATGACATTGTATCCGGCAGCGGAAGCTTCCATCACAGGCAGTACGGTTTTATGCAACAATCACAGCACCACCCTCACAGCAAATGGTGGAACTTATTATTCGTGGAACACAGGATCAGCTCAACGAAGTATAACAGTCAGTCAACCGGGCACCTATATTGCCACTGTTCGCACCATCTATGGCTGCACCGCTAATGATACCGTGGAAGTTGTCTCTTTTGGCAATCCAACCATCTTAGGTAATACCACTTTCTGTACGGGAAATTACACCACTCTTACAGCAACAGGTGGAGACAGTTATCTGTGGTCAACGGGAGCAACCACACCGTCCATCAATGTCAATGCCGAAGGAACTTATTCTGTAACAGCAACCACTTCTAACGGTTGTTCTGGAAGTTCTGCCGTCAATGTTATCCAAAATCAGGCAAGCGATGTTTCTATCTCAGGCAACACCGTTATTTGCAGCGGAATAGGCACTACACTTACTGCTTCTTCGGGGACGAGTTATCTGTGGTCAACGGGCGAGACCACACAAAGCATCAGTGCTAATAATCCAGGCAATTATACTGTTACTGTCACCAATAACAATGGTTGTAGCAATTCCGCCAGTCAAACCATTTCTATGATGGAACAGACTTCCATTACGGGAAACACGCATATTTGCGACGGACAAAGTACCACATTGTATGCAACTGGTTCTGGTAATTATCAATGGAGCAACAATGCCAATACTTCTTTCATTACCGTAACCACACCGGGTAATTATTCGGTAACAGTTTCTATGCCGAACGGATGCTCTTCTTCAGCTGCTGTGAATGTCACTACGGCATCTCTTCTAACACCTTCCATTTTAGGCAATACGGTATTTTGCCAAGGACAAAGCACTATGCTGACTGCTACGGGGGGGAACACATACCTTTGGAACAACGGCAGCAATTCAAGTAGTATTAATATAAGTCAAAGCGGCATTTATACGGTAACTGCTACGAATGTCGAAGGTTGTTCGGCTTCCACGAATGTTACTGTTACGGTAAATCCACTGCCCAATATAATGATAACTGGTAATAATAATTTTTGTCAAGGAAGTAACACCACACTTTCTGCTTTCGGCGCCAACAATTATATATGGAGCAACGGACAAACCTCAAATAGTATAATGGTTAATACCATAGGCAATTACACTGTTACGGGAACTGATTTGAACGGATGTAGCAATACTACAAGTTTGTTGGTCAGCACTAATCCTACATATAATATTCCTATCACCCACAGCATCTGTCAAGGTGAAAGTTATAACTTTTTAGGTCAAAATTTAACCACAGCCGGCACCTATACCCAAAATCTGCAAACAGTGAATGGTTGTGACAGCATCATAACTTTAACATTAATCGTTAAGGAGACACCTACTGTTTCCATTTCAGGAAATACGTCTATTTGCGAGGGACAGACTTCCACTCTTACAGCCACTGGAGGTAACACTTATATTTGGAGCAATGGCAGTACCGCCAGTAGTATTAATGTAAACCAAAATGGCATTTATACTGTAACCGCTACGAATGTGGATGGCTGTTCGGCAATCACCAACGTTACAGTTTCCGTAAATCCAGTACCTTCTATCACAATAAATGGTAACACCACAATTTGTACTGGCAGTAGTACAACCTTGACTGCTTCGGGAGCAAGCAGCTATCTATGGTCCACAGGTGACAATACAGCATCTGTAAACATTAATACATTTGGGGTTTATTCCGTTACAGGCACTTCCAATGAAGGATGTAGCAGTACGGAAACAGTTACAATTTTAGTCTCTCAATTGCCAATCATCACTATTTCAGGCGAAACAGATATATGTTCGGGCGAAAGTACTCTGCTCACCGCAAATGGTGGCGACACTTATCTTTGGAGCAATGGCTCAACAGAAAGCTCTATATCCGTAAATATGGCAGGTACATATCAAGTTATTGGATACAATGCGGCTGGATGCAGCAGTATGTCCAGTGCGGAAGTTCATACTTGGCAACCTCAATCATCTGATTTTACTATCGTTGTTGATGATTCCTGTTATACTTGGAACAATGAAACATATTGCGCTTCAGGAGATTACACCCAGACATTGCAGACAACACATGGCTGTGATTCAATTGTAACACTGCATCTCACTATTACTGTGGGAGTAGAAGACTACGAGAATTGTGCATTCACAATTTTCCCAAATCCAACAAAAGGTTTAGTCAATATTCAATTTTCACAAAATATGGCACAATCTGCCGACTCTAAAATACAACTATTTGATATATATGGCAAGTTATTACAAATGATTCCCATTTCTTCAAAATCAATACAAATTGATCTTGATTCATATGCAAAAGGCGTATATGTAGTAAAAGCAACAAACAATAGCACTGTATATGCTATTCAAAAGGTTGTGAAACAATAATAAAGACCTTTTACTTGTTGAATTATAATAAAAAAAGGCCACCTCCCGGCGGCCTTTTCTATTATAATTCAACAATTTTCTAAAATCTTAGAAGTACAAGTCGCGCTCGCCTTGTTTGATGCGCTCGATGCGTTTCAGCAGCTCGTCGCGGAACTTCTCATCTACGTT
This sequence comes from Bacteroidales bacterium, assembly GCA_045600905.1. GTDB lineage: Bacteria > Bacteroidota > Bacteroidia > Bacteroidales > WCHB1-69 > F23-D06. The sequence continues at coordinate 18,846 of JAZRYT010000015.1, read as the reverse complement.
GACGAGGTTGTTTTCGATGACCTTCCAACCTTTGGCAGCGACTTCCGGCGTAGCGTAGTCAACGAGATATTCGCTGAGGGTGAGGATGGCGTTCGGAGTGCAGTAGCGCTTGATGAAGCCCGGCACGCTGAATTCCATAAAGTGCTCGCCCGTACGACCCAAACGATAGCAGGCCGTACAGAAACTCGGAATGTAGTTGTTTTCCAAAAGTTCTTCAATGATGTCGCCCAACGTACGGTCGTCGCCGATTTGGAACTGCTCGCGGTGCAGGTTCTGGTCTTCCACCTTGTCGGAGTTTTTCTCCTCTTCTTCGTGATGGTATTTGTAGTCTCCCAACTGTAGGTTGGTACCACCGTCGATTTGGGAGATACCGTATTGGATGGCCTTTGCGCGGAACTCGGCGGTTTCGCGAGCGGTCAGAATCATACCCGTGTAAGGAACGGCCAGACGGAAGATGGCGATGATTTTTTCGAAAGTCTCATCATCCACGAAATACTTCTTGTCGATGTTCAGACCGGAAGCGTCCTTGATACGCGGGAAGGAGATGGTGTGCGGGCCCACATTGAAGCAGGCTTCCAAGTGGTTGGTGTGGCGAATCATAGCCAACACTTCGAAACGCCAGTCGTACAAACCGAACAGGATACCGAGACCGTTGTCGTCGATGCCGGCCTGTTGTGCGCGGTCCATAGAGGTTAGACGCCAGTCGTATTTGCCCTTCATCGTGTTTGCCGGATGATACCAGGTGTAAGCCTCCGGATGATAGGTCTCTTGGAAAATCTGATACGTGCCGATGCCGGCTTCTTTCACGGTGCGGAATCCTTCTACATCCAATGGAGCGGCGTTGATGTTGACACGGCGGATAGAGCCGTTGCCCTTCTTGGTGGCGTAGGTCAACTTCACTGTGTGGGCAATGTATTCCGGAGAGTATTTCGGAGACTCGCCATAGACGAGAATCAGACGTTTCTGGCCGTCTTCTTCCAATGCCTCCACATTGTGAACGAGTTCTTCGTCAGTCAGCGTGGTGCGGATTTGCTCTTTATTGGAAGAACGGAAACCGCAGTATTTGCAGTTATTGATACAGTAATTGCCGACATAAAGCGGGGCGAAGAGCACGATGCGGTTGCCATAGATACGGCGTTTCAGTTCGCGGGCGCCCCCTTTGATTTCCTCTACCAAGGCGGGGTCGGTCGTGTTGATGAGGACGGCCGTCTCTTCCATCGTCAGACGGTTTTTGTCCAATGACTTTTGGATGATTTCGCGAACTCTCTCGGGAGTGCTTTTCGTATTATTGATGTAATCCCAAATTTCATCTACATCGATGAACGGTTTGCCAATTTCGTCGGGAATGCGACATTTTTCTGGATTGAATTGCATATCTATTAGTGTTTAAAGTTTAAAGTTTAAAGTTCAAAGTTCAAAGTTTCAAGTTTCAAGTAGGTGACAACGCTAATTCACGGGACACGGTAGGGACGCAATTCATTGCGTCAGCTCAAAGTTTCAGGTTTATTCACTTCGTTCATATTCTCCTTGCAGCTCAGTAAAGCCAAACAAGTTATGTCTTTACTTTCGCTTGCTGCGTCGAAACAAGTTTCAAGTTCACTCATCTCTACCTCTCTACCTTTCTACCAATCTACTCATCTACTTTTCTACTAATCCACCCATTTACAGTTCACTGATCACAGTTCACAAACTTCGTGACTACAGCTTTAGCCTCGACATTGTCGAGTCTCCCTAATTTTCCAGAAAGTGCGTTGATTTTGTTGACATCGCCTTCCACAATGAGCGATATGACTGCCACGGAGCGGTCATGGAAGGGCAGCCCTTGTCGGGCGAGCACGATGTCGGCGAACTGCGATATCGTGGCGTTAACTTGCGGTGCTACCGAGCGATCTTTTAAAAGCACGGTGACTGTTCCAATTCTCTTTTCCATCAGTGCAACTTTTGGATTAGGTGGTTGTTTTTTTTGAGGCTGCAAAAGTACACTTATTTTTAAGAATGTCAACCTTTAAAATTTAGAATCCAATATGGATATTATCAATTTTTTCCTATTTTTGCTTTCCACAAATTTAGATTGTATCTTTATGAAAATCAAAACTTTACTATTTACAGTATGTTTTAGCATACTTTCCGTATGGGTTTACGGTCAGGAAACAGAGTTAGTGGGTGCCAACTGCACCTCCATTATGGTCGGGCGCAATGCCAGTGCTGACGGGTCTGTCATCACGTCGCACACTTGTGATAGCAAATACCGCACTTGGGTGACGATGGAGCCGGCCGCCGACCACAAAGCGGGCGAGATGCACAAAGTCTATAAAGGCACGATGCACACAGAGACGCCGCGCAGTATGGAGGGTATGACCCTTGTCGGCGAGATTCCGGAAGCAGCGCACACGTATGCCTATATGAACACCGCATATCCGTGCCTCAACGAAAAGCAATTGGCCATCGGCGAGAGCACCTTTTCCGGTCCGGACACGTTGACAAACGAGAAGGGGATGTTCCTCATTGAAGAGCTTGAGCGCATTGTTCTGCAGCGTTGCGACAACGCGCGCGACGCCATCAAGCTGATGGGCGAATTAGTGGCACAATACGGCTATGGCGATGGTGGCGAATGCCTCACCATTGCGGACAAGAAGGAGGTTTGGCAATTCGAGATCCTCGGTGAAGGCCCCGACAAAATCGGCGGCATCTGGGTGGCGCAACGCGTTCCTGACGACCACGTGGCCGTCAGCTGCAATGTGGCCCGCATCGGCAAAATCGACCGTAAGAACAAAGACTTCTTTATGGCTTCAGACAACATCGAAAAGGTGGCTAAAAAATACGGTCTTTGGGATGGCCAAGGCGACTTCGTTTGGTGGAAGGCCTTCCCATCCTCATACAGCGGGAACAAGAACTTCAAAGAACGAGAGTGGTACATTTTCAACGAGTTGGCTCCTTCTATGCACCTCTCATTGGACGCTGACGAGCTCCCATTCTCCATCAAACCGGACGAGAAAGTGGATGTGCGCAAAGTTATGGAACTGTTCCGCGCCAACTACGAAGGTTCTCCCGAACTGGACCAGACGCAGAATCTACTTTATCCTCGCAAGCGCAAAGTAGATGGACAAATCGTGACAGACACGGTGGTTTGCCCGAACGCCAATCCGTGGATGGACGGCAACGAACGCGCCATGTTCAATATGCTGAAACCCGATGCTGTAACCTTCTACCGCGGCGTGGCAATGTCCTGGTGCTCCTACTCATTCATCACGCAATGCCGCGACTGGCTGCCCGATGAAATCGGCGCACTTTGCTGGTTCTCTCTGGAAAACCCCGGCCAAAGCCCACGTATCCCGATTTACGCAGGTATGACCAAAATGCCGGCAGGCTTTGACATCTGCGGGCATTTCCGCTTCAACGAAAACGCCGCACTCTGGCATTACCGCAAAGCCAACAAACTGGGCCAGGTGAAATGGGGACTCACCAAACAAATGTTCTACAATAATATTAAGAGATACGAAGACAAAGCCTTCAACGAACTGCCGGCACTTGAAAAACAAGTTGTCGAGATCCTCAATGCCGGCAAAAAAGAAGAAGCCCAACAGATGTTGAACCAATATTCTTCTGATTTTGCAGGGGCTACCCGACAAACCTGGCGCGAGATGGAATGCAAAATGTGGGAACAGTTCTGGACAGGGTTCTAGGTTTCAAGTTTCAGGTGAAGAGTGTAACTTCTTTACACTTTTCACCTTTTTTTCTCATTACCATTAACCTTTCATCTTTCTCCACCCCTACACTCATCAGTTCACTGTTCACCAGTTATTCCTGTTTATCGTGGCTATCAAGGAGGTCTTTGGCCATTCCGAGGAACATCAGCGCTACTTGATTGAAGTCCATATTGAGATCCTTGCTCAAGCCGATGCGATCCTTAAAGATAGCGACGTTGTACCATTGCAGGCATTGGAATGCGCGATGGAAATAGAGTCTTTGCAATTCCTCTTTGGTCGGTTTATGACCAACGTAGGTTTCCAGTAAGGAAAGCGCTTTATCAAAACCAGCGTTACCATAGCAGGCGATATCATAAAACGGGTCGTTCATACCGGCAAATTCCCAATCCAGAACATACAATTTGTCGCCACTGATGACCAAGTTTGTTGGTTGGTAATCGCAATGACAGGGGACAAGGGTAACTTGTGCGTAGTTTTTGCGCATTTCCTCCAATTTGTTACGCAAAAAGAGATATTCTTCCGGATGCGTAAAACCTGTTTCCTTACAATATTGTTCATCTTCAGCCAAACGACCAAAAGCATTGTAATCCTTTAATTTGAGGTCGCTGCTATGGAGTTTCTTCAAAGCCTTTACAGACAATTCATTGTAAGAAACGACATCTGTTTCGGACATAATCGTACCTTCAACATATTCGGCCAATTTCTCACCAGAAAGGATTTCCACGTATGTGGTCTCGTTATTAAGGTTTAATCTATTGATTTCCTGGATATTATTCCATTCATCAACTCTATTGACAAATTTTTCGGCAAATTTTCCAGGAACGCGGTATGTATATTTTTTACCGTTGCTGGATACGACGTATGTGTAGTTACTCATTCCGCCTTCGAGGCGCTTCACGATTTGCGCATCCTGAGTGTGCAAAAGGGCGTTCACACGTGCAACAATGTATTCTTCTATATTCATTTTGATAAAAATTTTGGGGGCGCAAAACTAAAAAATCTTTGATATGTAATGCCGTAAAAATACAATACAATTTTCACAGAATCATACAACAAAAGAAATCCGATATATAGAAAAATCATATAATGTATTCATATTCAATTTTTTATAAAACAATCGTGTTTTCACAAAAAAATAATACCTTTGCAGCCGTTTTTCTAATGTCAAATACATTATATACATTAGCTTTTTTAGTATTCTATTAATAAATTAATTTTTACGTTTATGAATATAGCACAACACATTCAAAATGATGTTATTTCAAACATTCCGGATTTGCTGAACCTTCAACACGGCAATCCACTAGGTATCAGTCCTATTGCACAACTAATCATTATTTTCGTATTGGTTGAGATAATGGCTGTTTTTGACTTTTTCATCCGCAAGAGAGACAAGGCGAAATTCTACCCTGTTCTCTATACCCTATTATTCTTATCATTTGTGGCTATCTATTATTATTGTTTCCAAGCAGATCTTCCAAAAGTTACAATCGCCGGAGCTGACACACCCTGTATTGGATGGTTTTGCCAACATTCATACGTTGGTTGGGGAATAGCTGTTTTCACATTAGCCGCACTCACACATGTTATTTATGAACTTCTTTGCGCCATTATGCAGGTAGCTGCCCAATTATCTGTTGAGGCAAATATGATTAAGGGGAAAAAATGGAAAGAATGGAAAATCGCTTTGGGAATTCTTCTTTTAGGCGTATCCGTTATCGGTGTAAGTTCCTATATCAGCAACACTTTTGCCGCATGGACTTTATTGATACTTATTATCGTTTTGGCTTTATTTGCCATCTGTAAAATTGTCATTGACAGTATTCGCTGCCACAACCCCTTGTGGGGCATTCTTATAGGTCTCACCTATTTCCTTGGAATCATTGCTATTTTAATACTCACCATAGAATGTATTCGCGGCTTTATTTTCCTTTTAGCCTTTTTCATTGCTATTTTCAGCCTTGCTAAAGCCAGCAAGAAAAAACCAGGTGAGAAAAAGGTGGAAGCCGAATCCGCAGATGTAACAGAATCTTAATCTTCACATTAACCATACGCATAGGGGGGCAGAAATGCTCCCCTAATTTTTTGGTCCACATTCCTTTTGAGGGTGTCTTTCCTCTGGGATATAACCGGGGCGAAATATCTTCAATTGGCTGATCAACAGGATGGCGGAAAGTGCAGCACCTAACACATCGGAAATCGTACAACTAAAGAACACGCCCATCAAACCACTTTTGCCCACTTTTTCAAATATGAGTGGAACGATGTAAATGAGTGGAACTAGAAAAAGTACCTGCCGGGACAAGCTGGTAACGATGGCAATCCATGGTTTGTCTATAGATTGGAAAAATTGGGAATTGGTAATGGTAAAACCAATAAATGGCGACATAACCAACAAGAAGCGAAAAGTGGGGACGCAAAGTTCTATCAGTTCATCACTGTTGGTAAAGCACATAGCCAGATAACGCGGAATAGAAAGTACCAGCAACATACCCACACAACCGACAATGACATCCCACAGCATGGCCAATTTATAAACCTCTTTTAAACGGTTCATCAAGCCCGCGCCATAATTGTAGCCGGCAATAGGCTGCATACCTTGGCAAATGCCAAGCATAAGCATTATCACCAAAGGAGCAAAGGAATTGACCACGCCATTGGCGGCCACAGCCACATCACCGCCATATTTGAGCAACTGGTTGTTCAGCAATGCGACCACAGCGGATGCAGCCACATTCATAGAGAACGGACTGATTCCAATAGCAAGGATATTACGGAAAATATAGAATTTCGGGGCCCAACAATGACGTCTGAAACGAATAAAGGATTTCGGCAACAGGAAATGCAGGATGGCAAGGGAAGACGAAAAGGCCATAGAAATGGTTGTTGCCCATGCCGCACCGGAAATACCCCAACGCAGTTTGTAGATGAAAAGCGCATCCAAGGCGATATTCAGAACGGCACCACTTACCATAATCCACATCGACTTATTTGCATAACCTGAAGAACGAATCAATCCTGACAAATTAAAGGAAAGGGTTGTTAGGAACATACCCGGCATAACAATATTCAAATACTCGCGAGCATACGAAATCGTATCGGCAGAAGCGCCAAAAAGACTTAAAATGCCGTCAGCGAAAACATACCATGTTGTCACAAATATAAAGCCGAAAAAGAACGTCAGCAACATACTATTGCCCAAGATATTCTCTGCCCATCGGATATCTCGACGACCTAAGACTATACTCATTCTTGCGGATGCACCGGCACCCACCAGGGAGCCAAAAGCGTGAACTATGTTCATAATCGGCATAGTGATAGCCAATCCCGCAATAGCCAACGCACCTACACACTGTCCTAAAAAGACGCGGTCCACAATGTTATAGACAGAAGCTATTATTTGAGTGATTACTGCCGGCAAGGCATATTGCCACAAAAGTGCCGGTATGGGTTTAGTTCCAAATTCTTTCGTATTGTCAATCATAGTCTTCAAAAAAGGGCGCAAAGATAACATTTACATTGATAATAAAATTATTTCGATTTGCCTTCTTCCCAATAACATAAAGTATTCAATTCCAATTAGATATAAAGAACTTGTTCGAAGCGAGTCTTCTTTTGTAGTAAAAAACCTCTCCAAAATACAACTTTATAAAATTTTTTATGTATGTTTGCCGCCTCTTAAATCGCACAATATTTTGTACTGTGAGAAAATTAACATTCTAATTTCTTTACTATGAATTTAGCACAATACATTCGGGATAATGCCCCTATTTCTAACATTCCAGACTTATTAAACCTACACCACAGCAATCCACTTGGATTCAGTCTCATTTCTCAACTTATCTTCATCTTCATTATCGTTGAGGTGATGAATTGTTTCAACTATTTTATCCGTAATAGAGGAAGATCTGAATTTTATCCAGTGTTGTATTCTTTACTGCTTGTTGCCTTGGTTTCCATCTATTATTATTGCTTTCAAGCCGACATGCCAACTGCCCAAATTACAGGTTCTGACATTGCGAGGCCTTGCATAGGATGGTTCTGCCAGCACTCAGCAGTTGGCTGGGGGTGGGCAATCATCAATTTGATTCTTCTCACACACGTGATATACTGTCTGTTGTGTGCCATTATGCAAGTTGCAGCACAGTTCACCGTGGAAGCCAATCTCCTTGAAGGGAAAAAGTGGAAAGAGTGGAAAATCGCTCTCGGAATTCTTTTAATGGGCATTATGCTGACAGCTATCAGTTTCTTTATAGACCCTGTCTTTTCTTCTTGGTCATTGTTCATTCTGATTCTGCTTATTATTGGCTTTGTTATCTTCAAGATCATTGCCGACAGTATCCGCTGCCGCAATTTCAAATGGGGATTTTTTATTGGCATCACTTTTTTCATTGGAATCATCGCAGCTCTGATGCTCGCTATTGAATGTCTGCACGGTCTGATATTCTTCTTCTCCGTGTTTTTGGCTGTTTTCGTCAATGCCAAAGCCAGCAAGAAACAACCCAAGAATATTACCGAATAATACTCACTACTCCCCTATCCTTATCACGCTTCGGTCTTCTTCCTGTTTCTGTTTGTTCATAGCAGGCTTGAAGGAGTTGAAGTTGAACGTGACACCTAACCAAAACATACGGCTCTTGTTTTTGCTGTTGTTGACCAAACTGTAAATGTTATTGTCAGAGACGATGTCCCAGCGGCGTGTGTTGAACACATCTGTCAGCAGGGCGGAAACAGTGAGTCTATTTTTCAGGAAAGACTGCTTGATGCCGATGTTCATATAGTGGATGGTACGCGTGGTGAATTGTGGAAAATGCTGCGGTGTGACGCAGAAGTACTGCAACTGTATATTCATCCCTTTGATGGGCCTGAAGTAGAGGGCGATGTTGCTGTTGTTGACCCAACCCTGGTTGCGCAGGTCGGCGCCTTCAAACTCGCCTGCTGTGATGCCGTAGTAGGTGTTGGTGTTCAGCACGATGCCGAACCATTTCAACAGCCTGAAGGTGAATGCGTGATCCAGACCGACTTTCATTTCCCAGTCGCCGTTGACGTAAGTGAGCATCAGCGCGGAGTCTCGAATGGTGGCGACTTGCGTGATGCAGTTCTGCACGGCGTTGAGATAAAGGCTGCCGTTGATTTTCACTTTCATCGTACTAAAGGCGTATGACACATCCAACTTGTGCGCCGTTTCAGGATGCAGGTAGATGTTGCCCGTCTCGTACGTTTGGTTGTCAATAAGGTTCACATACGGGTTCAGTTGCGGATAGGTCGGGCGCGACACGCGGTCGGCGTAATTGAAGAACAACGACCACTTGTCGTTGATTTTGTAGGTGGTGCCAACCGTTGCACCCACGAAAGTGTGGTGCTGCGCCGTATTTATGCTGTCTTTGTCGCAGTGCAACTCCGTCCAGGTGAACTCACCCCGCAAACCAGCCTTCAATGACCACTTGGGATTGAACTGTATAGAATAAAGCGCATAAGCGGCGGGAATGTACTCGCGATGCTTCAGGTCATTGCTGAAGTAGTCGGAATATATCCACTCTTGTGACAAAGTATCCAAAGAATAGAACTTATGGTCGATGTTGTTCTGTCGGTAGGTCATCTTCACCCCAACATCCAATTGCCCTTTTTTGAGCTTTGTCATAAAGTCGGCCTGTAGGGAGGCGATGAAAGGGCTTCCTTCGGAAACGGATTTCTGCACCATCTCGCCGTGCTCGTAGTAGTACGACGGCCGGTGACCCCAGATTTTGGACACGGATGCACGCAAGTCAAGTGTGCGTTTCTTAGGAATAAAGATGTGCTTGTAGTTCAAAAAACCTTCCACCATCTCACGATTAAAGGTGATGTCGGTCTGGCGGAAAAGATCGGAGGGAACATCGTCCGTGATGTAATGGTTGTTGAAATTCTGGAAGTTGTTCAAATGCGGGAACATTCCTTTGGCATTCACGGTGAAGATGTCCTTTTTGGTGGCACGATAGACCACATTGGCACCCACCACGTGGTTGGATGTTTTGCGATTGGCTAAAATCTGTTGGTGAATGCTATTGCCCGTCGTGTAGAAATAGCGGTCCAACTCACTGTTGATGACGTCCTTTTCGTACTTGCCGTTGTAATTCACGCGGACGCTCCATTTGCCTTTGTCGTAGCCAATGGCGAAGTTGCCGTTGAGCATACCCATAAAGCCGTAGTTGAACGATGCCAGCATACTGAACGCATTGTCGAGTTGCTTTTTGGAGATGATGTTGATGATGCCGCCCGTGCCTTCGGCGTCGTATTTGGCATCCGGATTGACCACCACGTCAATGCTTTGGACATTGGCGGCGGGAATGGCCGACAGGCTGCTGACCGTTGTGGGAATGCCGTCCATCAGGATGAGCACGTTGCTGTTGCCGCGGATGGCGACGTGCTCGTCATTATCGACTGTCACTGAGGATGTTGATTTCAGCATTTCCAAGATAGAGCCCGTGCTTTCATTCATATTGCCGGCGGTATTCAAGCGGATTCGTTCGCCAACAAACTCAGGATGCGGTGAAGCATCACCCACTATCGTAATTTCCGACAACTCATTGTTTTTCAGTATAATATTACCTAAGTCCAATGTTTTTTGCTCTCCACATCGAAACTCTTGTTGCTGCGCTACGGATACGTTTGACGTGATTTTCAACTGACAGAAACCATCAAAGGAACCTTTTATTTGAAAAAAACCCAAAGAATCGGAAATCGCACCCGTGAGGGTCTTGCCGTTCTGACTTAGCGTGAGCATCGCATAACAGATCGGATCTTTCTTTTCATTTAATACACAACCCTTTATCAGCACGGTTTGTGCATTTGTTATACACATTAAAAATATAAAAAGAACTGAAAAGAAAGATTTTTTCATACGAACAAAAAATTATTTCACCTCCGAATAGACACCCAATTCCTTCTTATTGGGTGCAAAGATTGAGATGGTGTTCTCCTTCTTATCGTATTTGAAAGTGTTTTCAATGTATCTTGATTGGCCAAATTTACTCTTTTGTTCACCAAAGTCCAACGTCAATTTGCCCTCATTATTCTCAAAAGAATAGACAAACGGAATTCTTACTGGAGATTCTGCCAACTCGGTTCTGCTGTTCATAAATACGCGGTTGTCGCTGAACATCACGCCTGTCGTATCATCAATGAATTTGACAACGACATCCGCAGTAAAAATAAAGACAGAATCCCTTAAAGTGTCAGTCTCCGTACTGTTGGCCATCCACGTGGAACCAACTAACGGATTGGATTTGGAAGCATTCTTTTGGCCATTGTTACAGGCATTAAACAAAAGAAAAGTTGCTAAAACACACCAGCTTGTGAATATAATTTTCTTCATCGCAATTAAATGTAAAATGTTAATATTTATGTTTCAAATTAAATTTTCAAAAGTCGAATCGGAATGCAAAATTAAAAAAATCATTGATACAAAATACTATTCTGCATCCTCGTGAGGTTCCACGTGAATGGAAATTTGGGCATTATAGCCGAATTGTTCATAGAGGTCTTTTTCAATCTGCACCGTAATTTGGTGAGCATCGTACACATTCATCATCGGGTCAACCACGATATGGGCATCGATAATGACGCAGGGGCCGCTGCGGCGGGTTTTCAGATTGTGGACGTTTTCCACTTTGTCAACCGAGCTAATAATGTCTAATATCTGGTTCTCTGTCTCTTCGGAAAGCGAGGCATCTGTCAGTTCGTTAATGGCTGGGATGGAAATTTTCACAGCCATCACGATGATGACGATGCTGATGATGCAGCCGACAATCGGATCAAGCACTGTCCATTTCCCGCCCAAGAGGATAGCTCCACCGATACCAATCAAGGCACCCACAGACGACAGAGCGTCGGAACGGTGATGCCACGCGTTGGCAACCAACGTCTGGCTGTTCACAGACTTGCCCACGCGGGCAGTCCACTGATACAGGACCTCCTTCACTACTATGGAGAAAAGAGCCGCCCACAGGGCTATCATACCGGGTTTTTCAATGACACCGCCGCCGGCCACGAATCTTATTTTCTCTATACCCTTGGACATCAAGCTTACGCCGACCACCAGGAGCAGCAGGCTGACCACAACGGTGGCGAGGGTCTCAAACTTCCCGTGCCCGAAATTGTGGCTTTCGTCTTTGTCCTTGCCGGCAATTTTGACCATAGCCAAAACCACAGCATCGCTAATAAGGTCAGACAGCGAATGAATGGCATCTGCCACCATAGCAGAGCTTCGTCCGAGGATGCCGGCGGTAAGTTTCGCCAAAGTCAGCATTATATTGGCCACCGCACCCCAAATAGTCACAGAGATAATTTGTTTTTCGCGAGTTTGCATTATAAAAAATATGTTGTAGTTTTTTCCCAAGATTTGAGGCGGCAAAGGTACACTTTTAACGTGATGTTTGCTGACCTTGGCAATAAAATTTTCAGGGAATACGCACCTTCTTTTTATAAAAAGTAATAGTGAAAAAAGGAAGAAGGGATAAATGATTGGGAAACGCTATTTGATTATTATTTTTTCTGCGGTGCGAAATATACGGAGTAGCTGTATTTGAAACCTGAAATTTCTCTCCCCTACATTTTTTTGTGTATTTTTGCGACCTTTCGTATGATAAGGAAATACCTATATAGTAATCTGGAAAACATTACGCCTCAGCAGCTTGAACAGGAGTTGCTGCCCACTTTGCCCTTATGGCGCCGTGAGCAGGCTCTAAAATTCAAATTCCACTTGGGCCGTGTTCTTTGTGCCAAATCCTTTCTTTTATTGAAAGAGGGTTTGGAACGGGATTTTCATATAATCGGTCCTATAACTTTTGACTATCAGGAACACGGAAAACCCGTTATTCGTGAGCATCCTGAAATTTTTTTTAATATAAGTCACTGTAACAAAGGCATTCTCTGTGTGATTGACGACGAAAGGCCTCTTGGTTGCGATATTGAAGTTATAGAGAGGGAAATCAGTGATGCGCTTCTGAAAAGATGTTGTTGTCAAGAGGAAATTAAGGATATTGAAAATGCTCTTGCACCCGGATGTGAGTTTATCAAGCTGTGGACAAAGAAAGAAGCGGTTCTGAAATATACGGGGGAAGGCATTAATGACCAACTGCCAGAACTTCTTCTGCAAGATAGATTTTCGGGATTGGATATGGAAACCGTTGTTTGTGAAGAAGAAGGTTTTATCTATACCATTTGTAGATAAAAGGTCTTCGCGGTGAAAAATTTACGGCTGAGTTTGAAACAGGTTCCTCCGAGAGTCTCGGCATCCTTTGCGTTTTACTTCTCTTTTTGTTGCTGTTTCAGCCAGCGTTCGCGGGCGTAGGCCTGCATATCGGGAGCTACGTCGTTCTCATCCACGATTTCGGAACCCAACAGCGTTTCAATAACATCTTCCAAGGAAAGGATGCCTTCAAAGCACCCATATTCGTCTATGATACAGCAGATTTGTTCGTTTTTGGTGAGCATCGCGTCCCAGATTTCGCCAAGCGGTGTTTCTTCGTTGAAGAGCTCGATATCGCGGCGGATGCTTCCCAAGGTTTGGTCGAACTTATCGTCGGCCAGCAGTTGGAGCGCGTCCATTCGCAGGATGTAGCCGGTGATATATTCGTCATTTTCGGCATATACGGGGATGCGGCTGTGGTGACGGAATCTTTTGTCGCGGTAGAAAGTACTCACGGTCATTGATTCGGGCGCGATGGCGGCCACTACGCGCGGCGTCATTGCCTCAGACGCCGGTATGTCGTCCATCTTGATAAGATTTTGGATGACTGTGTTTTCGTCTTCATCCAGAACCTCTTCTTCTTCTGCCACATTGGCCATAGCGCTAACCTCTTCCCGTGAAACTACGGCCTCATCCGTTTTGGGAGCGATGAGCTTGGAAAGCCATTCGAAGACGATGACTAATGGGAAAAGAATCACCACTAAAACGCTGATACAGCGGGTTGCCATACCCATCAGATGTTTCCATTGGGTGGTTCCGATGGTCTTGGGTATGATTTCAGAAAAAACGAGGATGAGGATGGTAGTGATGGCACTGACCAAGCCGAACCATTCGCTGCCGAATAGGATGTTGGCCTGTTGGCCGACGCCTGCCGCGCCAATGGTGTTGGCAATTGTATTCAAACATAGGATTGCCGCAATCGGCCGGCTGGATTCCTGCTTGAACTGCTTGAATTTTTTGGCCGGTTTGTAACCTTCTTCCTCACGCATCGTGATGTATGAAAGCGGTGTGGACATCAGTGTGGCTTCCAAAATGGAGCACAGAAATGAAATGCACATCGCACCAGCTAAAAAAATAATCAGAAGAGTCATTTATATAAGTTGTTCTTTTTGTTATAGTTGTTTTATAGAAAGGCGGCAAACATACATAATATTTCCATACCTATCTGCTTGTTTTAAAAAAGCTTTCAGCTGATAATCGTTAATAATTAACCCCGTATGGTTTTATATAATTTCAGAAAACATTTCCAAAAAAATCCTTGGGTGAAGTTGATCATTCGGATGTCGTACGGTTGTCCGCCAAACCCTCTATACAGTCTGGAAACATTTTCATTCATTGAACCGTTAAAATCCAACAAATATGGTTGTTCCGCGTGATGTTTGATGAATTCATCCATAAGGAAGAACATTGATTTCGTGTCAGCGTATTGCTCGTTTCGTCCTGAGAACCAAAACCAGTAGCGTTGCTCGTCCCTTACGAAAAGTCCGCCCGCAATAGGTTGTCCGTCTTCCGTTTTAACTCCGTACGTTTCCAAACGATTAAGGTTTTTTAATATGGCGGCTGCTTTGGTCAGTGTTTCATAATCGTTTGATTGGTAGTGTACTTCTTTAGCCTGACCGCGGTTTTCGCAAAACAACTTGATGATTTCTTCTACGGAAATATGGTCACGGACAAGTGTTAAGGAATGTTTTTGGGCGGATTTGATGTTCCGTTTGGTGTTTTGGGAAAATCCAAAATGAAGCGTTTCATACGATTGCCGCAAATCCAATTCGTGTGAAATCAAGGTGCTGATATGGGGCTCTATCAAGGAAGCATCGTTGGCGTTATTTAATAGGAAATCAATATGTTTGAATTTCTCGGGGATGGCTTTGAAAAAAGCAGCGACAATTTCTTTGGAAACGTCCTTTTTGGAAAAAACACCCAATTGGGAGATGAAGAATGGCGAATAGATGTAGGAGACACCCCATTTTGAACGCGTGGGCAGGGGCATCACATAATCATAATCACCCATTATCAGGGCATCCCAGGAAGAGCTGGAAAGGATGTTTAACAGTTGGTAAGTGCAGAAAATGGTAGGGAACTGCGCACCCAAGACGGTTTCATCCCATTTGGTGGCGTCGATTTCTGTATGTTTTACAAAGCGAATCATTATACAAAATGCTCTGCAATGCGCTTCATTTCAGAAGAGACATTGTTGTTTTCGTACAAAATGCCGTAGATGGTTTCCACGATGGGGATATTCACCAAATATTTCTTGTTGAATTCGTGAACGCATCGGCAGGCAGTGTAGCCTTCCGAAACCATTCGCAGTTCCAGGAGGGAGACGCGCACGGACAGGCCGTGTCCTATCATAATGCCGAACAGGCGGTTGCGGCTGTAGGTGGAGTAGGCTGTTACGAGCAGGTCGCCCAAATATACGGAGTCGGAAATATGTCGTGCCTCATTGGGGTAAACGGCGGATACAAAATGTTTCATCTCTTTCAGGCAGTTGGCCACGTAGGCGGCGATGAAATTGTCGCCATATCCGAGGCCGCTGTAGATGCCGGCACCCAGTGCGTAAATATTTTTTAACACGATTGCCATTTCAGCACCCATCATATCGTTGGTCACGGATGTGCGGCAATAGCGGTTGGTGAAAAACTTGGCCACGGTTTCCGCCAATTCCAAATTGGTGGAGGCGGCGGTCAAGAACGTGAACTTCTCTTGGGCGATTTCTTCAGCGTGGGAAGGGCCGCTGATGATAGATAGATTCTCCAAGGGCACGCCGAACTGCGTCTGCATATAGTCGCTAATCAGCTGCATAGTCTCCGGCACAATGCCCTTAACGGCTAAAATGATTTTCTTCTTGTTCAGTTGGCTGCGCTTCAGCGGTTCCAAAGATTGGTGCAAGTAGGCGGATGGTGTCACGATGATGACGTAGTCCGCTTTGCTGACTACAGCCTTGATATCTGTATTAACCTTAACTTCTTCGGGATTGATAAATACGGAACTCAGGTATTTGGGATTGTGTCCGTATTTGGCTATTTCTTCGGCCGCTTCGGGAGAGCGCACCCACCAGTGAATATGCTCCAAATTGGAGGATATGATTTTGATGATGGCGGTAGCCCAGCTGCCACTGCCAAGCACAGCGACCCTATAACGCAGACGGGTCTTTTTACTGCGCGGCATAACTGGGGCAAACTCTTTGTCGGTCATAAACTATATTAACTTTTTTTAAGGCGGCAAAAATACAAAAAAAAGTGAACGGTGAGCAGTGGCCTGTGAACTGAAATTTATTCTTCCGTGAGCCTTCGCGTTCTCGGCGGTTAAAGATTTTTTCAGCGGTTAATTCAAACTGACGCGCGGGTCGAGCCACCCGTAAATGATGTCGCACAGGATATTGATGATTATGAGCACGATGGACACATACAGCAACGAGCCCATCACCACAGGAAAATCGTATTTGTCCAAAGCATCCACGATAACGACACCCATTCCTTTCCAGTCGAAGATGTACTCCACAAAGACGGCGCCAGCCAACAATCCGGCCAACCATCCGGAGATGGCGGTGACAACAGGATTCAAAGCGTTTTTTAACGCGTGTCGCATCACAATCGTTCCCTTTTTCAATCCTTTGGCTTTGGCTGTGCGGATGTAGTCTTGCGACAAAACATCCAAAAGGGAGTTCTTGGTCAGTTCCACGACGACGGCCAACGGACGGATGCCCAAAGTGACGGCCGGCAGAATCAGGTTTTTCAAATCCAAATATTGTCCGGTGCCGTAGTCGTCAACGGTATAGAGGCTGCCGAACATGCTCAGTCCAGTGAAATCTGACAGCAGAAAGGCAAACACCCAGGCGAAGAGGATGGCTGCGAAAAACGAGGGAACGGACATACCCAATACGGAAAAGACGAGCGCCACGTGGTCGAACCAGGTGTCTTTGAATAGGGCACAGAAAATGCCGATGATGATGCCCACGATGAGGGCGAAGACGATGGAGACAATGGCCAACAGAACGGTTTTTGGGAAGGCCTCCGTGATAATCTCTCCAACGGGCCTCTTACTTTGGTATGAGCGCCGCAGGTAGGGCGCTTTGAGCACTACAGCGGATTTTGCCATAGGCAGAATCTTCACGTAGTGATAGTCGTTGTCATCCAAGTAGAAGAAGGATTCCTTGTCCTGGGTTTTGTACCACGACAGGGGCGACACGTCGTTGAGGTAGGCAATATATTGTACGCCGATGGGCAGGTCCAAGCCCATTTCCTTGCGGATGGCCTCTTCGGTTTGCAGGTCGCTGCGTTGTCCCATCATCATACGGGCCGGGTCTGACGGCAGCACGGTGAACAGGAAGAACACCAGCGTCACCACGCCGAGCATCAGCAACAAACCGTACAATATTTTCTTTACAATGTATCGAAGCACCGCAGTCTTTTTTAGAGGGCGCAAAGATACGAATTAATGGGATAATGTAAAAATGAGGTAATGTGCTAATTGGTGAACAGGGAGCTGTGAACAGTTTATTTGATATTACAAAACCTAATGGCGAAATTCACAGAGACATCATACGCAGTACTCGCAATGAGAAGGCATGAAAAGAGTAATGCTTTTTTCATAACTATTTGTTTTGTTTATGGTTTATACTACATTATGACGAGAAAAGACAAAAAGGTGACAGTGCTGGAAGTGATTTTGACAATGCGCAGGAAAGACGGGGTTTAACGATTAAAGAAGTCCTGTCATATACACAGGTAAATACAGTATTTCGCCATCCTCTTTCAGGTCGCCGGAATGCAGAACAATGGGTTCTGCTACAGATTGGCAATACTTGTTCGCAAATCTGTTGATGGAAGTCAGCGTGTATCGTGGGCCTGACTTCACTTCAATGGGATGGATGTTGTGTCGGCTGCCTATAGTTGTCTTGGGTACTAAGAAATCCACTTCCATACGTCCCTCTGCTTCTTTCTTACTATAGGAAGAGAAAAAGTACAACTTATGTCCAGCTGATTTGAGCATCTGCGCCACTAAATTCTCCACCAACATACCTTTATTTATCTCCAATTTGTCGTGCATTAGTTTTCGATAAAGTTCTTCTGCCTTGATAGAGGCTTCCGAAAAAGCATGGCTGATCAAGAGTCCGGTATCTGCCATATAAAGTTTTCTCGCTGAATCCATCAGCTTCATTTCCAAACCAACAGACGGCTCTGATGCGGCAAAACACGAATTTACGACTCTTGATTCCTCTAACCAGAAAAAGGCCGTTTCAACATAGGAATAACGGCCATCTTGAAACAAATACTTTATGGCTTCGCTTATCTTTCCATTCCAATAATAGGTTGTATATTTTCCGTTTCATAATCTGTTTATAATCAAATAGTCTAAAATTAAATATACACCATTCCAACAATAATAAAACATAGAATAGTGCACCATTCCAAGATTTAATTTGGTGCAAAAATACACTTTTTTAGTATTAGAGAATGACCTTTTTATGATGTTACTCGAAACGATATAAGAAGCGAGGAAGAATGTGGTACTGACAATGCGCAGGTAAAACAGAGTTTATGATTAGTTTTTGAGAATGCGAGACGCGACAAACAAATCATCTATGGTTACTTCGCTTTGAACGAGGCTGCTGTATATGTTTTTTTTAACGCCAAAGGTGGTAATGAAAGTTAGATGTACAGATTCCGTTTTCTTTATCTTGTCGCGAAGAGAACCCATTCTGTTGCGTAATGTTAGGTCGTAAGTTTTGTCAATAGCAAATTCCTCCTGGCAGAATTTCATTTCACAGAGGTTGATAATCCTATCGGCCCGCCTGATGAGCAAATCGCACTGCATCCCGTCGTGTTTTTCATCGCCACGCAAGGTATAAGCGGACTCTTCCGTTAGGATGGATTCTATGCCTATGGCTCTTTTGATTTGCGGCGTATGCAT
>JAZRYT010000014.1:0-13813 GCA_045600905.1 Bacteroidales bacterium | reverse complement strand
TTCCCCAACTTACAGGAAAATCCCGATAGATTGGACAATTCACATAGTTGGAGGTTCCCTTCATACAAATGCCGGACCAATGTGACGCCACTCTTCTCTTTCAGTTATCATTTCCGGTTGCGCAAATGGCTTTGGATTGGTGTCGCCAACACTTTCTCGGATATCCGCCAAAACATTGTAAATCCAGAAGGCATCACCGAAGCACGCCTCAACGAATACGCCATCTCCACCATTTTTGATGTACACTTTTCCTATCTCAACCGTAAACATGTCACCCTCTACTCTGGAGTAGGCATGGGGTTTATGTTCAAAGGGTATGATTCGCGACAAGGTGGACAATATCAACCAATATCGCTAACCAGTTCCCTTGCCTATCAGTTGACCGCCTTCGGCGTCAAAGCCGGCAGCGGCCACTGGTTCGGAAACTTGGAACTCGGATGCGGCTACAAAGGATTTATCTCCGGCGGTGTTAGTTATGATTTTTAAATTTTGAAAACAATGAAAAGACAAATTTCCTATATCGCAATAGTTTTGCTGGCCGCTCTGCTTGCCAGCTGCCAAATAGGCAAAGATGACCACGCCTACACCCAAACAGGAAAGGATATGTATGACGGCTGGACAGACGGAATTTCCATCATCGTCAATACGGATCTGGACATCGCCCTTTTCATGAACGAGTGGATAAACGCAACCACAAGCCAACGAAGTGAGCTTGAGCGTAGTTTTTTCAGTGACGACAGGGTTATGGTCAAGCCTGCCAGCAACCGCGCGTGGACTATAGAGTTGGAAGGGGATGCCATTTTCTCCATTGTGTTGTTACAGGGCAACTCTCTCGATGACATCGGCGGTTGTATGGAAATCAGCCCAGGCAGGGATTGCACCACCAACGCGCCCAGCAACTTTCTGAATGTCGGCAGTTTCCGTATCACACACGAAAGCGAGCGCACTTGGCACATCACCGCTTCTGGCCCGCCTTACCTCACCAATCTGGATTTGACACTGGTGAGTGAAACCGACCCCCTGCCTTTCAACCTTGACAACCAAACGCTGACGATGACCGGCAGAGGACTTTTCCAATATCCCTATGGAATCTATGCTTTTCCCACAGCCAGCAGCAACATACATTTGGCTTTCCAAATCGAAGAACCTGTCACCTTCAATTGCCGCACGCGCCAACTCCATCCGCTTAGAATAAACAGTCCGGGAACATACATCTGGGAGATGATATCTAGACTTTATTTCAATGCAGGGGAAATTTCCTTGCGGGCATACAACAACCAGAACGATGAAAATTCCGCCATTGCCCATATCCTCAACTATGAACAAGTAGAAATCGGCTTCAACGGAATATCACAAGTTTGGTCGGTGGAAGCCCCGACAGAGACGAAGTGAGGAACAGGATTCAAGTTTCAAGCATGCATCGTTAAGTTTACGGACTCACATCGTTATCCCACTATCGCCTTATCACATACTGACGTTTTTTCGTATTTTTGCCGCCTTTAATACGAAAATATGAAAAAACCTTCTCTCACTTTCCAAATTTTCATTGCGCTGATTTTAGGTGTTGCCGTAGGTTTGCTGATGCAGCATTGCAGCGATATCGCTGTGAAATACATCAAACCCTTTGGGACTATTTTTCTCAATCTGATTAAATTCATCGTGGTGCCATTGGTGATGCTCTCCATTATTTGCGGCATTATCTCTATGAAGGACGACATCTCCAAGCTCGGCAAATTGGGAGGAAAGACTTTGCTGTACTTCTTCAGCACTACGGTGATTGCAGCCTCAATGGGGCTTTTGCTTGCCACACTTTTTAAAAATGTTTTCCCAATCATAGACCTGCCGACGGTGGATTTGGCGGGTAAGGAACCGCCCCGCTTGGACGTGATGCAGCAGATTGTGGATATTTTCCCCGGCAATTTCATTGATCCGATGTTCACGATGAATATGATGCAGGTGATTGTCATTGCCGTCTTCATCGGCTTGGCCATCGTGATGGTGGGTGAGAAGGCGAAGCCGGCAGCTGACGTGCTGGTGAGTTTCAACGAGATTGTCACGCGTATCTTGGGTATGATTTTGGCCCTTGCTCCCATTGGCGTGTTCTGCCTGCTCTGTCCTGTGGTGGCCCTTAACGGCCCGTCCGTATTAGGCTCCTTGGCGGTGCTGATAGGAATTGCCTATCTCTGTTTTTTCATTCACGCTATAGTGGTTTATGGTGGTTCTGTGCGCTTTTTGGGACGAATGAACCCATGGAAGTTCTTCAAGACCGAGTTCCCCGCTATGCTGTTCGCTTTCTCAAGCGACTCTTCAGTGGCTACGTTGCCTGTCAATATGAAATGTACGCAGAAGATGGGTGTGCCTAAGTATATAGGCGACTTCGTGCTATCGTTAGGTGCCACCATCAATATGGACGGTGTGGCCATCTATCTCGGAGTCACCTCCGTATTTATCGCTAACTGCTATGGCATTGATTTGACGATGGGCCAGTATGTGGCCATTGCCATTTCATCAACCATTGCCTCTATCGGCACGCCCGGCATTCCCGGTGGTTCGTTGGCGCTGATGGCGGCAGTGTTTGCCTCCGCAGGCATTCCGATGGAAGGAGTGGCCGTGGTCGCGGGCATCGACCGCATTATCGATATGGGCCGTACAACGATGAGCGTCACCGGCGATGCCGCCTGCTCGGTCGTGGTCTCTAGGAAGGAAAGGGGAATGAACAATTCACAATGAACAATTGACCTTGAAACTTGAATGGCTGTCGGACGCAAGAAATTGCGTCCTTACATTCTTGAATCCTAAAACTTGAAACTTGTCTTTCCCCTATCACTATATAGGTTTCTGATTTTTTGTATTTTTGCAGGCTGAACTTTTGACATATTTTTTTTAATATTATTGTAATATAGTGTTTTACAAAAAAAAATATCGGATTGAAAACCTGAAAAGTATCGGATTGGAAAACTGAAAAGTATCGGATTATGGAAAATACAAAGTATAGAAATCGTGTCATTGATAGCAAGATTCGGAATTATTTGGAAGTCTTTGGTGCGGTTTGCATAGAAGGGCCAAAATGGTGCGGTAAAACGTGGACTTCCGCTTTCCATAGCAATAGTGCCGTTTATATTGGTGATCCGGAAGGGGCATTTCAAAATCGTCGGTTGGCAGAGATGGACCCTTCGTTAATTTTGGATGGCCCGGCTCCGAAATTGATTGACGAGTGGCAGGATGTCCCGCCGATTTGGGATGCAGTGAGATATAGGGTAGATCAAGAAACTCAACCGGGCAGGTATATATTGACGGGATCGGCCACCCCTAAACATAAGGGAATCAAGCATAGTGGTGCGGGAAGAATTGCCAAAATACGAATGCGTCCGATGTCGCTTTATGAATCTGGTGATTCTTCTGGAGATGTATCCTTGGAAAGCCTTTGTGATGGAGAGATAAAACCTGTTTTCACAGGAGATGTTTCGCTGCAGCGTATCGTGGATTTGATAGTCAGGGGAGGTTGGCCGGCAAATATAGGACTGTCTGCGTCCAAAGCCAAATTATTGCCTCAGAAATATTTGGAAGCCGTATTAGAAGATGATGTCTTCCGCTTGGACAGTATTAATAGAGATAGTGCGAAAATGAGACTGCTATTGCGCTCGTTGGCTCGTAATGAAAGCACGACCGTTTCCCATCGGAAATTGAAAAACGATATACAAACTATGGAAGATAAAGAGATTGATGTTGAGGTCGTCTCCACTTATTTGAACATTTTCGACCGGCTTTTCTTGACAGACAATTTATTGCCGTTTGCACCCAATGTCCGCTCATCTATTCGTGTTAAGCAAATGGAAAAACGCCAATTGTCAGATCCCTCTTTGGCGTGCGCTTTACTGAAACTGACGGAAAAGTCAATGCTGCATAATTTGCAGGCAATGGGTTGTTTGTTTGAATCTCTTTGCACAAGGGACTTAAAAATATACGCGGATAGTTTTGAAGCAAAGGTATTTCATTATCAAGATTATAAAGGAAGAGAATTGGATGCGGTTATAGAATTGCAGGATGGTAGGTGGTGCGGTTTTGAAATAAAGCTGGGTGCTAATCAAATAGATCAGGCGGCAGCGAATCTCTTGTTAGTGAAAAAGGAAATCGAATCAAACGGTGGATTTCCACCCAATATGCTGTGTGTGATTTGCGGACTCTCTAATGCGGCGTACCAGCGTCCTGATGGAGTGTTTGTGGTGCCTATTACTGCTTTGAAACCGTAAGCAAAAAAAAATTTCACTTCAACTGCAACCATTTGCATTTTCTGTATCATCATTATACACGTGTTATGAAATCAACCGCCTTTTGGACTAGAAAATATAGGCAAAATATCGGAAAGATGATAGGGGTGTGCTATCGTTACGTGTTGAATCGTGAAATCGCGGAGGATCTTGCCCACGATGCCTTCCTTAAGGCTATCGAGAATGCTGATTCCTTTCGGGGTTTGGGACGATTTGACGCCTGGCTGATGCGCATCACGATTAATACTGCCCTTCATTATCTGAGAGATAATGACCATTTTGAAAGGAACAAGGCTCCGGATGAGGTCTTGGAAAACATCCCCGACAGATCCGATGAGATGCCTGAAGAGGATGTGATGGAGACTATCCGAAAGGCCGATTTCACGCAAGAGGAAATTGTGGAGGCCGTCGGGCAACTGCCGGAACATCACCGATTGGTGTTCAACCTATATGTGTTCGACCACTTCACGCACAAGCAGATTGCGGAACAGTTGGGGATTTCGGAAAACACGTCAAAATCGCATTTGGCACGTGCCCGCAAGGAACTGCAGCAGATATTGTTCAATAAAACGCAAGATAGGAAACGACAGATGATGGCTCTTTTGCTAATATTACCGAAACTTGGCAAGCCCGCCATTGACCAGTGGTGCAGGCACCGGATGTCTGGTTTTGCCATTCAGCCTGCCGCCCCGCTTTCTGCCGCTCATTTGGCGGCTACGGCTGGCAGCGTGAAACTGCTGTCGCCTATCGGCCTGCGTGCGGCCAGCGTCCCATTGGCCATTGGCACGACAACCGCCGCAGTCGGCACAATGCTGGCCGTTGAACTGCACGAGCCGACAGCTCCTCCGTTTGGAGAGTTACCTCACACCGCTGTCGTTCAACAGGATACGCTGTCGGCAGAGGTTGACACGATCCCTGTGGAAGTTGAGGTCCCTGTACAAACAGGCTCCAACGTCGCGCAGCATCCGCGCGAATCTTTAACAAGGGAGACAGCTACGTCCGATTCCGCCAGTGACGTTTCCGAATCGGCTGCTCCTCCCGTGGTGGTGAAAAAAGTCATACGCAAGAAGAATATGACCGTGGTGGTGAAAGATACAAACAGTAAACGTTAACACGAAGATTATGAGACTCATAAATATTGTACCAATTGTTCTGCTTTTCATATTGATGATGCTCGGCCTTCCGCTGTTCGGACAGGTGGAGCAGCCTGTCCAGGAACGTCAGGACACGGTCTATCTGTACGAGGAGGAAGTTGTTTACGACACTCTTTATGTCTATGATTCTATCGCCCCCCAAAAGATGATGACTAAAGATGCCCTGATTGCTGCGTTTTGTGCTGACAGAGGCGAGGGAACACTAAAGTATCAGAAAAGGCATTTCTATTTGTCTGCTGCCGATAGTCTGGTGAAATTGGATAACGCGGATTTGAAAAAACTCTTCTCTCCAAGTGATTACGCGGACTATGAAAATGCGAGGAGGAACTCGTTGAAATCTATTCCTATGTGGATTTTCGGCATTGGCGCTGTCGGCGTTTCCGCGTGGGGACTGTATGAAATGTCTATGAATGCCTATTCCGAGTGGTTTACCACATGCCCTCCAAGCGCTCTGGCCGAATTGGGATTGAAGAGACCCACGACCGTAGGTTTCATTATTTTTGTTGCTGGAACGGGCGCGGCAACCGTCTTGCTGAGGTATGCCAAGGTATATACGAATGGTAGTAAGGATACTTGCCTTCGTCTGGCCCGTAGATTTCGGTCGGGAGGCAATGTGTCGTATGCACCTCCATCATACACGGTCGGTCCCACAGCCTCAGGCTTCGGTATCACTTTCGACTTTTGATAAAATCGGCGGCGATTTTGTGTTATAAGACTTCCGCAAAGGAACTGCCATTATTCAATCAATATTATTAACAAGAAGTCTTTCAGAGTATTATGAAAAAATTATTTGTATTGTGCGCTTCTGTCATTTTGTTGGCAGGTCTCTGCTCCTCTTGTGGAAAAGGATGTCATTGCTATCTTAAAACGGATGTGGCTCACATGATGCCTGTCTTTGAAGACGAATCTATGAACAAGAGTGACTGCCAAGCAAAAGAGGCTGAATTGAATGACGAAGCCGGATTCCCGGATTTCTACAAATGTAAGTAATCTTGAATCAACATTATGGGGAAACCGTTCCCACCTCTTATAGATGGGAACGGTTATGCTTTTAAGGCTTAAAACCGTTTATTTTATTAATTTCAGTTCGTAAATCATAATTTTTTATCTTTGCCGCCTATTTGAAAAATCTTTCATCTCTTTTTCGTCTCTCTCCCATTTCTTACAGTTCGAAGTTCACTATAAATCCCATATATTATGAAAAGAAGAATTTTACTTGTTGCATCTTTGTTATGCATTATCACAATGTCAATAGCACAGACCCTGACACCTATTGAAACAGGAATCAGAAAAAAATTCATGGCCTATAATGTAGTCTCCCGTACGCACGAGGGCACTGACGGCCAGCACATCATCTATAGCGCCGATTTGGAAAGAGGTCCTGGCAAGAACCAATGCACGGACTACATTTTCACTGTTGATGCCAACGAAAACACTATGTCAACAGCATTGCTTTATCGCTCAGACGACTACACTTACTTGAGAAGTTTTGAAGGCCCCGATGCCACATTGGTGTTTTACCTTAAAGACAGCAAATCAAATAAGACCTATACGCTCTATTCCAACCTTGTTCCCAAGGGTGAAAAACAACCCAAGTGGAATCCCGAAAAGGTGGTTTCCGTACCTTACGAGAAAAGAGACAATATCAGCATTGCCACATCAGTCTCTCCGGATAACAGCAAAGGAATGATCTGCATTTTGCAGTCTCAGCGCAAAGGCGAGTTCAAAGGCAGCGTGCTGATCACTTTTGATAACGAGGGAAATATCTTGTGGGAAAGCAATCTGGAATTGGATGTCGCCAACCAGATTTTCGGTGTCATAGATATGGCCATCGACAATGACGGCAAAGTCTATGCCGGCGTGTATTCCTACAATGAAGAATCCAAAAATGCAAGAACGGATGAAACAATCTCCATATATGAAATTACCGAAAACAATATTTCCTCACAAAGCGAGCCCGTCAACTTCAGTGTTTCCAATGGTATAATGAAGGTAGGTGCCACAGGAAATGTCTATCTCGCCGGATACAGCCAGTCTTCCCTCAAGAAAAATGAGGATGGTTCGTATGTCGTGACGTATGACCCGGAAAATTCCTCTATTAAAAAGTTGAGCCAACAGGAATTTCCGGAAAGCTACTTCGATAAAGTTGTGGGTGGCGGCATTATGTTGGGATATCTCTCCAGTGACAAATACAGCTTGCGTGTCAAAGGTCTCTATGAGTTCTCTAACGGTTCCGTGGCCCTTCTGGGTGAGTTGAGAACCTCTATTACGGTTCAAACACAAAATGGTTCGACCACCTATTTCTTCACCAAGAACATTATGCTGACACAGGTCGGCGCGGATGGCGAAATAGCAAAAATAGATTGGTACGACAGCAAGGCAATGAGTATAGGTGGTTACGCCTCTACAACGTTCACACCGCTGTTTGCAAACGACCGCATCTATGTGCTCTTCTCTGACAATATGGACAACTACAGCGGTAAGTCCGGCGTCCCGTTCAAAAGAGTGCTGACCGGTATTAAGAAATACTGCTGCTCTATGGTCACGATTGATGCCAACGGCATTGGTGAGGCTCAAAAACTCTTGGATACGAAAAGTTCCAAGAACACTATCGCCACACCTCTGTTCGTGGAAGAAGATGGTTTCATTGTCATCGATTATGACAAAAAGGGTACCAACGTCTCTAAGTTGAAAGTTGAACTCTAATAATATTTTGAAACGTATTGTGCTTGTATCAGACCTTCATATCAGGTTTGGTAGAAGCACAGACTTTATTTAAAGAATATTATGAAAAAAACATTCTTTCTTGTTTGGATAGCTCTTTCTCTCTGCCCGATGATTCATTTCAAGGGCAGCGAGGGCCTGCCGTTTGCGTAAGACAACTATTGCTACGCAATGCTGACGATTAGCGAACCCCAAGGTCTTCTTCCGGAATCGACATCTATGTTTTATGATGAGGACTATTCTAAAAACGAAGTGGCTAAACCCCTGTTCGCGGAACCTGACGGTTTTATCGTTATTGATGTCGATGACCAAAACCGCTCGAATATTTCAAAACTATTAATGCAATAAAAATGAGAAAGCTAACACTATTTTTGCTGATGACAATAGGTGTGATGTCCTGTATGGAACATACCAAGGCGCAAACCTCCATTGACCAGTTCACCAATTTGGAATCCCAGGGCCAGATGCCCGCCGATTTCCAGAAAATCCTTAAAAACGACAAGGAGATGACGGATTATAACGTCTTTCTGCGTGAGTTGATGATGGAGGGCAGGATTCTATATGGTACGAAGTTGAACGATTATATCAACACGGTGATTGACAATCTGCTCAAGGATGATGCCGTGTTGCGTTCCAAAATCCACGCCTACATCGTGAAGTCTCCGGAGGTCAATGCGTGTGCGACCAAAAACGGTCTTGTCTTGGTGAACTTGGGTCTTCTGGCGCAGGTTTCCAACGAGAGCGAGTTGGCTTTTGTGTTGGCTCACGAGATTGCGCATTTTGCGGAGAAGCACGCCGACCGTCCCTCTGGCAAAAATGACACGCTCAAGGACCGTGATTTGCTCAAGTACTATGTGAAGTATCAGAACCGCTCGCGTGAGCAGGAAACCGCTGCCGACCGCATCGCGCTGACGCGCTTTTTCACCAACTCCGGTTACAGCTACACCGCTATGATGAGCGTCTTTGACGTGCTGCAGTATTCCGATCTTCCTTTTGATGAGGTTCCTTTCCCGAAAGATATGGTGGAGACGGATTTCTATCAGTTCCCGAGCAACTATTATCTTGCCAATGTGGCACCGATTTCGAACCGAGACAATATGGTCGATACGCTGTTCACGCATCCCAACATTGCCAAACGCCGTATGGCGGCTAATGTCATTATTGCAGGCAAATCAGATGATGGACGCTCCGCGTTTGTGCAACCTGAGAATCTGTTCAATGAGGTACGCGAGCTGGCCCGCTTCGAGTGCCTGAACTATTACCTTACCGAGCATCAGTACGACCAGACATTTTACAATACGTACGTTTTGCGCCGCGCCCATCCTGACAATGCTTTCTTGGAACAGGCTCTCGTGGCTTCACTGTATGGTTTTTCCAAACATAGAAATTACGGACAAAGTAATGAAGCCCTTCAATCTTACAAGAAAGTGGAAGGCGAAATGCAGCAGACCAGCTATTTCCTGTCAAAACTCTCACGCCCTGAAGCTTCTCTGTTGGCGTTGCGCGCCGCCTGGAAAGCTAAGGGAAAATATCCCGATGACACATATTATTCCGACGTTGTCAAGGATTTGTTGAAGGACATCTGTATTAAAAATAAGATGAAATTCAACGATTTTTCTGATTATCCGATGGGCACGAATCCAGATTCCATCGTGGTGGAAAACAACGCGCCCGTGGATTCTTCTGTCAACAAGTATGGCAGAATCAGACAACAGAACCAGAACAACAAAGTGGTGCCGACTTCCAAGTTTAAGACGGCAAACTTTATGCTGGTGGATATCCATCAGAATCCGGATTTTGTGAACTTGATGAATTTGGTGGTTGCCGAAGCCGAAGACGAGCAAATCTTGGATATCGTCACTACTAAGAAGGCCACCGACGCATCTTCCATCATTATCGCCGAGCCTCAGTATGTGGTGTGGGGAAGAAATGGTGCCAAAGCCAAAGCCGGTGAGAAATGCGCGAAGAAATTGGTGAAGAATATTTCCGCCGGCGTGCGACGTCTGCATTTGAATCCCGTTTCCTATCAGGCAAAAGATGTCTGCGCTATGACAACGGATCAGTACAACGGCTATGTTATGTTGCAGCAGCGTATGCGTGAATACGAACAATCCGGCGGCACTTCTATGATTTATCCTAAAGTTGCCAATGCGAATGCGGCTTTCGATATGGCAGGAACCACGAAAGTCTGCGTGATGGCTGTGAAGCGTACTCCCGCACGTTTTGTCAGCGTCAATAAAACCGATGCCGTGGTCCTCACAGCGATTTGCCCGTACCTTCTGCCTGCCACTATAGTTGGTTTTGCCCTCCCGCGCTACAGCACGGATATGTATTTCCTGATTACCGATTTTGAAACCGGTGAAACTTTGGTGTCGGCTCACGACAGCCAGATTTCCGCGATGAGCGAAGCATACGTCAATTCCTTTATGTATGAAAAACTGTATAAATTTGTAAAAGGAAAATGATGAAGAAATTGCTGATATTACTCTGTTGTACGTGTTTGGCTGGAATTTCCATCGCACAAAATAATCCCGGCTACCTGGGCAGACACGTCCTGTTCAATATGGATGGTTCTCTGTCGCCTTCGTGGAAAAATTCCAATGTGATGACTTCGACATTGCAAGCTTTGCCGAGCCAACACACTAAGAAATATTTGGGCCTGAACTATTTTCTCTCTCCTAATGTGGAAGTGATTGTTTGGAGGCTCGGAACCGTCGGGGCAGGCTATAATTATACGCAGAACCAAAAAGATGTCACTTTCTCCCGTAGCGATGGAAATTATTATGAGATAGAAAACATCTATTTATATACGATTGATTTTTCCACGCCCTTGAACATTACTTCGCACGGTTTCAATGTTTTCTACAAACAGTATTTGGGAGAGTCCAAAGCGCCGTTAGGACATTATGTGAAGCTGACATTCGATGGATATTTCTATAATTATCAGGCGAACAAGGATCTCTCTTCGTTTAATGAACAGTATGGTTCCAATTTTCTTCCCTATTATGATGAAGGTAAAGGGACGCTTTTCGGACTGAAAGCCGAATATGGTTACGACCTCTTGTTTTTCAATCGTCTGCGTCTCTCTTTGGGTGTCACTTTGGGCACGACGTTCGGTGGCTTCAAGCAGGTCAAGAATGATATGTCTGACAGCCCCTTTGTCGAAGCTGTCCCTATGACGAACGATGATTTGGTGAAGAGCCGTATTTTGAACGCCTATTGGTTTGGTATCAAATTAGGTGTGGGCGTGCTTGCGTTTTAATAATAAACAATCAATCCCCGATTACTAATTTCTAAGAGATATGAAAAAAATCTTCCTAATAACCATAATGACTTGTATGTTCGGTGGAATTTGTTTCTCACAGAACATCGGATATATGGGCAACCATTTCATTTTTAATGCGGATGTCTCCCTTTCCCCTTCGTGGAAGAATCCGAATCCGATGACAGAGGCGTTGAATGCTCATTTCGAGAGTGAACATACGAAACGCTATCTTGGATTGAACTATTTTCTTTCGCCCAATATAGAAGCCATTGTTTGGAAGAAAGGTACGTTAGGGGCAGGATATAATAACTACAACACGCCAATTGGAGGAATGCTTACCCGCTATTTTGAACATGATGATTCTCCCTATTTAGTGAATTATACTTTTACTGGAAAAATGGTTGCGCACGGCTTCAATGTCTTTTACAAACAGTATTTGGGCGATACGAAAGCGCCGATGGGTTATTATCTGAAATTCACTTTTGATGGGTATTTTTACAAATATGCCTGTAATGAACCTTTGTCAGATCTTCTTCAGCATTGGGATGATGTTCCAGAAGAGGAATCTGCCCAATATGGATATGTCCGTATAGGAAAAGACGGGAAAGGTTCTATTTTCGGTTTGAAGGCCGAATTCGGTTATGACTATCTTTTCTTCAACCGTCTGCGGCTCTCTTTGGGTGTTACTGCCGGTTCGACTTTCGGAGGATATAAATGGATGAAACAAACATCAGAGTCATCACTTTTCTATAATGACAACACACAATACCTTAGCGTAAGTGACAATGTCCTCAACCGCATCCTCAACGCCTATTGGTTCGGTATCAAGATTGGAGTAGGAGTGCTCGCCTTCTAAAGGTGTCTGGTGAAGAAAAAAGGGAACCATATACTATTTGACCTAAAAATTGATTATTTAACAATTCTTAGGATAAAACATATTGGTCTGCGATATTTTCATTAGATTGTTATTGGATTTTCCATTGGATTTTAAGGAGTCTGAAAGACGACGACCTGAAAGAAGCCGGTTCGTCTGGCTATTTTTGGTGGGATTTTCACTGGAATTTTAAAACTTGCATCTGCGACTGCGCCGTGGCAGAAATTTATTGCATCAGTACTAATGAACAATTTATAGAACTTTATACCTTCCACTGTTCATAACTTCCCTTTTGAACTTTCGATCTTTTTATGCACCTTTGCAGTTTTATTGAAAAAATCAATCCTATTGCATAGTCATACTTGTAACTTATTGAATAACAGCGCCTTGCCTCCTTCCATATCTATACGGGGACGCGCGATGTAGCCCCTTTTGGGGTTGTTGCTGGCTGTTCCGAACGCGGGACTGCCTCCCCAATTTTTATCCACTCACCGAATCTTCCTTTTGTTATACAGTGCCCCGCAGGTTCCGCCCGCGAAGGCACTTTTTTAATGTACAATGAACAATGTACAATGAACAATGTTCCTGTTCACCTCTCACTTCTCATCTCTCCTTGATCACAAATTAACAACATAAATAACAATCCAATGAAAAAACTTCTTCTCACTTTCGTTTTGCTGGTTGGCTTCGTGGCCGGGCTGTTCGCGCAGTGCGGCTTTGTGGCCGTAGCCTACGATGACGCGACCACGCACAGCGCCGCGTCGGTGGGACAATTGTTCCCCTTGGGCGTTTCCGTTGACGGCAACTACGCCAACGAAGGCCTCCAGCAGTCGTTCCTCTACCGAGGCAACGACACGCTGCTGTACGAGAACAGCAGCTACCCCGTGGCCTACCGCCCCGAGCGTAACCCGCAAGGCAGCCCGCTGACCGTGGAAGTCGGCGAGACGCCGGTCTATCTGCTGCCCACGCAGGGCCTCGACTCCCTGATCAGCGTGATGGCCTACGGCGTGACCTTCACCAACGACACCACGGTGGTGGCACCCTACAACGTGTGCGAGCACAACTTCGAGTTGCAGCAGCCCTTAGTGCTGCCCGCAGGCTCCGTGCCGCCCGTACAATATTATAATAATAGGCCCGCCACGTACCCCGTGGGCAACGTGACTCCCGTGACCTGGAACTTCGCCGTGGCCGACAAGACGCTCGACCACACGCAGCGGGTGAACGTCAAGTTCCCGCCCTGCGGCAATGACAACTTCCTGACCTACACGCCGGAAGCCACCGCATATCCGTTCACCCAACAGCTGGAGGAACACTTTGTGGCCACCGACCGAGAGGGAAATACCTACAGCACGGTGCGCATCGACTGCCACTGCTGGACCAAGGAAAACCTGCAGTCCAGGAAATACGCAGACGGCGCGAATGTCTCCAATCCGTTGGCGTACATGAGCGCCGAGCATCCGGATTCCGTCGCCAACGTGGAACGCTACGGCTACCTCTACACGTGGGACGACGCGGTGCGCGCGCCCCT
>JAZRYT010000013.1:0-7303 GCA_045600905.1 Bacteroidales bacterium | reverse complement strand
CTTCCCGAACCTTCTGGGACGACTGAGGAACACGAATTTGGATTCGTGCGTCAGCTTATAGACAAGGTCGGTTTTGTCGGCATAGATGCAGTGCCTTTCGCGGATGTCTGCAAAACTGTCCGTACCGGCAGTATATATTCTTGTTGAGAGTTCCATTGTTTTCTGATATATAAAAATAGGCGGCAAAAATACGAAAAAAGTTATGAGTTATGAATATCAAGTTAAGGGCTTCCTTTCACTAGATTATTTTGTGTACGTTCGCGGCCGATTTTCAAAACTATACAAATTACTAAAAAGAAACCGATGAGATTAGTCATACAACGTGTAACAGGAGCATCCGTCACAATTGGCGGCGAACAGATTTCCAAGATAGCAAAAGGTCTGCTGATATTAGTGGGTGTGGAGCATGGCGATAGCGAGCAGGACGCCGCGTGGTTGGCAGCCAAGACTGCGAATATGCGCATATTCGATGATGCGGAAGGTGTGATGAATCTTTCCGTTAAAGATGTGGCAGGTGAGTTGCTGGCCGTATCGCAATTCACGCTCACAGCCTCCACGCGCAAAGGAAACCGCCCTTCCTACATCCGTGCCGCCGGTCACGACCTCGCCATCCCAATGTATGAAAAATACTGCGAGCTTCTATCCAATGAATGCGGCAAACCCGTCCTCAAAGGCGTGTTCGGGGCCAATATGCAGGTACAACTCACCAATGACGGCCCCGTCACCATCATTATCGATTCCAAATTGAAGGAATAGATGTAATGCGGTAATGTGTTTAAGGGATAAAGGGTGAAGGGTTAATGATGAATGGTTAATGATTAATGATTGGGGATGAGGTATTATACTTGAAACCTGAAACTTGAAACCTGAAACTAAAAAGGGCTTCGCACGAATACTCTTACGAAGCCCTTTGATTGTCAATTACCAATTGTCAATTACTTTTTCACGATGCGTTTGGTCACAACGCCCTTGTCCGTAAGGATGCGTGCGAAATAGACACCGTCAGCATACGTGTTGATGTCGAGCGTGACTTGGGTGTCTTCCACCTTCGTCGTGCTGATGAGTTTTCCATAAACGTCATAAACGTCAACGCTGTTAATGGTACATTGTTCATTGTAAATTGTAAATTGTCCACTCGTCGGGTTCGGATAAACGCTGATGCTGTTGTCCAAATCGTAGTTGTTCACACCGTCAGGTTGGGTGGTAAAGTGGATGGTTTCAGAAGCGCCGCTCTGCATTCCGTTGTCGCAGTTGGCCATAATCTGAACGTCGTATTGCGTGTCGGGATTGAGGCCAGTCAACGTGTAGGTCATCTCATTGACAGTAGTGATTTCCCAAGAGGAAGCAGCATTCTGTTTGTACAGAACTGTCCAAGAGGAGGCGGTGTTCGGCTCTTGGCTCCAAGTGATGACGGCGGAATTGTGCGTGATGTTCGCAGCCGTCACGTTGGTAGGTGCCGGACAGTCCGGTTCTTCTTGGTTGACGGTGGTAAATGTACCTTCAGTCCAATCGGAAAGGTTGTTGGCATCGCAAACAGCCTGCACGCGAACCTGATAATCGATATGGGGCACCAAACCGATGAGTGTGAAGGAAGGTGTGTTGTTCACGTTGATGTTGCTGGACCAGTTGGCATCTGCAGCAGCCTTGTATTGGAGGTTCCAGGCGGTTTCGTCACCACTGGGCGTCCAAGTGATGGTTGCGGAGGTTTCGAAGACATTGGAAGCAGCCACGTTCAAAGGAACGTCACACTCTGTGACCGGAACGCCTGATGATGTCACGTGGATGTCATCAATACAGCAGGAATAGTAACTGGAGGGGTGGTACCAATGGAATGCGATATTGCCTGTTGCAGGAATGTTGGCACCCGTGAAATCAACAGAGATGGTGTCAGCAGAACTGTTGTTCACAGAAGGAATGGTTGCCACTGTGACGAAAGTGGAAGTATTGTTAGCAGATGTCACGTAACCGACGGTGAGTATGCCGGAGGAAGTGCTTTCCATCTGGCGCCAGAAGTTTACGTGCAAAGTGTTGAGCGGTTGGTTGAAGGTGGGAAGTACGGCGTATGCGTCAGCACCGTTGGAGCCACAGGTGAAAATCATACTTTTGGTGCCGCTGTGCGTAAAGCAATATTCACCGCTGCCAATGATATGCGGTGCGGGATAAAGCGTGTTGGTCGTGGTAGTAACCCAGCAAACAGGAGCAACACCTGCTACATTGTAAGGAGTACCTGCGTAGGAATCGAAGTTCTCCGTATAAGGAAGTGTGATTACACCGCATTCTGTTGTAGCATTCAAAACATCACTCCAAGGACTTACATCACTAGCACCACAATTGGCTCGCACATAGAAGCTGTAGCTGGTGGAAGCGTTCAAACCGGTTACCGTAAACGGGTTGGAAGCAGCCACTACTGTTGTACCTGTACCCTGCGTAAAACCAGAAGGACCGTATTCGATGTCCCATTGGGTGGCGGAAGCCATCTCCGTCCAAGACAACGTGACCGAGTTCATAGTGGAAGCAGTAGCTGTCACATTATTGGGCTTTATACAAGACGGCATAGCTTCAATAACCAAATTGTCCATATAGCCCAATATGCCGACATTTTTGAAAGCGATGTAATGGCCGTTACCAGTATAGTGGTTGAAGAAGACTTCTCTTTCCACCCAAGTGGTAACCGGATTACCCGGATAAACCGTATCGACTGGGGTGAATGTATTGGCATCCAAAGGATTGGAAATAACACCGACAATCAAGTTATCGGCAGGGAAAGTTCCCCTAAACATAAAGGTTGCCTTCAAAGTGGTAACGGGAATGGAGGCATCAATTTCCGGCGTGATGGCAATATTATAGGAACCTGAACCTGCATAGAAATATAGGGAGCCCGGCGCACTATAGTACGTAGTGTTGATATACGGTCTTTCGCTGGAATAGGTGTTTATCTTAGACCAGCAAAGCGGATAGGCTGTTGTGCCAGTACCATACGTGTCGAAAGAGTCTTCATAAGGAAGGGCGTTGATAATACCACAGGTTGTAGCAAAGTGCAGAACATCTGACCAATTAGAGTAACTATTATCTCCGCAAACGGTTCTAACATAGATGTCGTATTGAGTGGAAGCCGTCAGACCGGTAGCGGTGAAGGTGGTGTCCGTAATAGACACCGGGATTAGATTGTCAGGGTCGTCGCCCACTGTACAAACCACATATTCCCAAGCCATATCCGTTGCCATATCCGGGGAGAATGCCACGTCAAAAGACGTGCCTGTCGGGTTGGAAGCAGTAAGGTTGTGCGGTCTGGCGCATTGGGTAACTGTGATTTGGATAGAATCCACGACAGCTGCCGGAGACGAGCCGAAAGCATCATCATTGTGCCACATAAAGTAGAGACGTTGCGTGCTATTGGCGTATCCGGATCCGAGAATTGTTTCAAAATGCTGCCAGGTGTTTTTGTAATTCATCGTACCACCCAACTGCACAGCACCGGCAGGTGCATTTTCAGCACCAGCAGCCACATCTTCGGGACTACCGAGAAATACTTTCATATAGTCGCCGCCACCACCGTAGGCTTTCCAATTGAAGCTCACAGTGAACTCCGCACCCGTAGTGAAATCAACATCTCGATAAGCCCATACGGTACTTTCCATATAGTTTACAAAACCGGCAGTAGCACCTTGGTCGCCGGAAACATACAGTACGGAGTCTGTTTCACCTGTCGGCTTACCGATATACCATTGGTTGTTTTCTGAGCCGTTAGTCGTAGCCCAAGCACCGTTTTCCGCCGCATCTTCGAAATCGCAGAAATAAGGAGTTGTTGCTGGAAGGCCGGCCAATGTCCTAAAGCTATAGACAGGAGACCACATACTGTAGGAATCATCGCCACAGTCTGTTCTGACATAGACATCGTATATGGTGTTGTTCGTCAGGTTGCTTAAATAATAGTAGTTGTTCCCATAGACATATTCCGGCGTGGCGGTTGCCAAATCAAAACCTTGGGGACCGTATGCGATTTGCCAACCGGAGGCGGCACCATCGTTGTCATCCCAAGTAACAGTGACATCATCCACGCCGATGTTAGAAAACGAAACAGTGGGAGGCTCGCAAGTAACGCATTGGGTATGAATGCTGAAACCGGAATGGTTATAAAAATAATCCGAATGGAAATATATCATCAACGGACCTGTGGAAGAGGTAAACGGACCGAAATTCAAAATCTCATCTTCGTCTAATTGGTTGGATTTATAAATCTGGTTAGTAGTATCTGCACCATCATAAATAATGATGTAGTCGTCTGTGTATCTATCGGTCTGGATGGTTCCCGCCAAAGACATAAATGTGCCGGGTTCTTCGGGATAGAGTATCAGATAGGAATCGCAGTTGTCGGAGTAATTGCCGTTGGGTCCGCCATCGTCAAAAATAGACAATGTACAGGCTGTCAGAGTGTCTATACCGGAAACAGCCATATTGTATGAACTCGGAATGGCAGTCACAGGACCTCTCCACGCACTGGTTTCGCCGCCACAGTCTGCTTGAACATAGAAATCGTAGGCTGTACCCGGTGGCAGGTTATCAATGGTAACAGAAGGCGTGTTTTGAACAATTTCGATATCGGTATTCGCATCAATGGTGAAACCCGCCGGGCCGTAAGCCACATTCCAAGTGTCGGCAGAACCGGCCTCCACCCAGAAAAGGGATACTGAAGTAGATGTGGTTCCTGTAACAGAAAAGCTTACGGGGTTGGGACAACTCGGAATGGCGTGGATATCGACATCGTCAACTAACCATTCCCAAGACAAGGAGAGGGGTTGATGGCGGAATGCGATACGACTGCCGGCAGGAGCATTGGGGAACACCACGGTTTTTTCTTCATAATCACTGAAGTCACTATATGCATAGGTTTCAATCGTCACGAATGAATTGCTATCTGTGATATCGGTCACATAGCCGACTTGGAAAGTACCGCAGAAAGAATAGAAGAAATCTATTGGACGTGTCTGGAACGTCATTTCTACCTGGGTGATGTTAGTGGTCAATTCCGGAAGTGCCACTACACTGTTGATATTGTTCTCTGAACCATAGAATCTCAAAGACTTGGTACCGGAAGCAGCGTTCGCAGGGTTGGCTTTAACGTTACCGCTCATTACCGTCCAGCAGGGAACCTCAACGTATGATTCAAAACTTTCGAAATCTTCTGTGAAGGGAATACTGATATTGCCACATCCTGTACGGCCGAAGACAGGACTTGTCCAATCGCTGTATTCACTACCGCAATCTGTCCTCACCATAACATAATATGCGGTATTCGGCGACAGGTTGGTGAAAGTGTAAATGGTGTCTGAAAGAGTTTGGGTAAGGGTATCCGTATCGGAAAAGAGCATAGCTTCCCAGGCATTGTCCGTGGCTAAAGCGGGCGTGAAGTGGAAAGTGTAGCTGTCAGCGGTGGCATTGTCGAAAACAAGACTGACGGGAGTACCGCAGTCAAAACCCGTAATCACGATATCGTCAACTGCGGCAGGAGGATTGTTGCCACTGGCACCGTTATTCCACCACAGGAAATAGAGGCGTTGAATGCCGGAATGGGTGGCATTTAAAACAATGTCGGCGTCCTGCCAAGTACTCTGCAGGGAAAACACGCCCAATTCTTCAGCTCCGACAGGAGTACAGCCATTGCCGGAAGAGGCACCGGAGTTGGTAGGTTCGACCGGCGCACCGACATAGACTCTCAAATAGTCATAATCATCGTCTTGACCGTTGCTTCTGTATTTGAATGAAAGTCGGTAGGCTGCGAATTGGCCGAAGTCGATATCACGATAAGCCCAGGATGTGGAAGTGTTTTCATTGTCATAGACGTTGCTGATGCCGTTATTGCAGGAAATATACAAGGCGTTTTGACCTTCCGGGGTAGCATTTACAGCAGAACCTATATACCAACCGTTCACGCCGTTGTTACGGGTCGTCCATCTCGCATTTTCCGTGACATCCTCGAAATCATGAATATAAGGAAGTTGGTTTGGATATTGGAGGGTTACAAAGCTTTTATCTGTCCAACCGCTGACATCATCGGAACCGCAGTTGGCGCGGACATAATAGTAATAACGGGTGGAGGGAGTCAGCGCTGACAAGAAGAAGGTCGTATCGAAAGCCGAATAGGTGGGCATTGTACTGGCATCGGGAATATCCGTGGCCGAAGTGGTTTCATAAATATCCCAGCTGGTTTCAATACCGCGGGCCCTCCAGGTAAGCGTGGCGGATTGATAATCAATATCAGATATTGTAAGGTCGGAAGGCATCCTACAGGTGACCGGCGCACCGCCTGTGTAGGTCAAGGTGAGTTGGGGAAGAAAATTTTGGACATAGTAATTGTAATTGTATTCCAAAAGGCCGCCGCCAGAAGCAGAAGCGCCAACGAAAGAGCAGGAATGAAAAACATTACCATCATTGGAGAAGTCAATCAGCAAATTGCCGCCCTGATAGGTGTAAGGGGTGGTGAAGTTGATGGTCATTTCACCATTGGTAAGAATAATGGTATCCGCGTAAACAGTCATTACCGAATCCGTCATAAAGGAAGACGAAGTAAAGCGTGAAGCGGATGTTTCTCCTATCTTGACTGTAAAGCCAGCAAAGAAGCACGAATTTGGAGAATAGAAGGTGATGCTGGAAATCTGCGCACCCTGTATGTTATCGAACATATTAGCCGGGTAAATCATCTGGGTGTGCTGATCTACATCAGCATAATAACCATAAATCGGAAGGAACTCACTCATATCCGTTCCATTTGCTACTGTCAACATCTGTTGAGCCTGCAATACTGACGGCAACATCATTATCGCCATCAGAAGCAATAATAGAAGTCTTTTCATAAATAATATATTTGGTTAATATAAAGAGAATTGCGATTATTCAGAAAAAGAATTTCTCAGCCAATTATAGTTTTATAGTTTATCAAGTTGGAAAGGAGACTGCAAACTTACATAAAAAAATTGATTTTTTATGCCGGTTGAATATAAATGCCTTAATTCCGCAGATTAATCTCAATTTTTAGCTGTTGAAAAATGACAAGCCGTTGTTAATAAATAACTTAGCAACGACTTGCATTTCTCGATAATTTCACCTATTTTTGTGCTGTGAAACCTAAAAACGGGTGATATGGCGGCAAAAATACAACTTAATTTCGGAAAAATCGGAACTTTCGGCGGAATTTTTTCAACAATAGACGCATTCCGCAAGGCTGGACTCTCCAACCTCATAGACAACACGCTGGGAAACAAGGGGATAAACACGAAGTACACCTACTCCCACATTGTTGAAAACC
>JAZRYT010000012.1:0-6385 GCA_045600905.1 Bacteroidales bacterium | reverse complement strand
TTCATATTTGGCAAAAACAGCGCAAAAATACCCTTTTTCTGCGAATTAATGCGTGAAAAATGATGAAAAACGCATTATTTCGATTTCTTTCTTATGAAAAAACTAATTTCTTAAAATACTCTCTATCAGTAAGTATATTCTGGTGCCGAGTTTATGTGGCCATAAATCGTCAGGGTTTACATCCAATTCTTTAGCCAATTCTATGGCTTGATCCGTTTTGGGTATAAGAGGAGCTGGATTGTAATTGCCTTCTTTGTAACCACCTAATTTCTTCTTTAATAGTTTTTTAGTGTATGTAACCTTGTTTGTTTTTTTGTTTTCCAATATTTTTTGTTGTTCTTCGTCGCTCAATTCATGGAATTCTTTCTTTGTCCAAACATGTAGCAGGAGCCATAATTCAAAACATGGATTACTTACGCACAGAGATACATTGTCGGAAAGACATTGATTTGCTATATCATCCAAATTCCCCCATCTATCCCTATCAACCACAGCCCAAAGTTCATCATCCTGCCCCAATTCATATTCGGTTTTGAAATCATCCAATTGTTTTTTGACATTTTGAGGACTGGAATTGCCGTCATCTCGCTCTAACAATCGAACTTGAACGTTGCTTAAATTCCTATTAGAAATAAAAGCTTTGAAATATCGATTTTCGCTCTTGTCCTTTTGGCCTTCTGCCGCAATGACAATGAGCCGAGATGATTTGACATCTTCTATTCGTTCGAACTCTCTTCTTATTCGTCCCATACTAATCTATTTCAAAATCACCGAAAAATGGAATTGCTCCATAGCGGCCATTTAAATATCCTTTTTGTTTGTTTATTTCACGATACTTATATTCAGAGAGAGAGGTGAAATGGGTGGCACCAGTATTGTCCTTCTCTGCGAACCAAATTTCATCCTCACGTAAATCTTTTAACGATAATAAATTTGATTCGTGCGTTGTGCAAATAAGTTGAGTGCTCAAATTCTTTTTACCTAATATTTTTGAATAGATTTCAAAAATAGCCATAGATAATTTTGCGTGCAGGCTGCGGTCTATCTCATCAATTAAATAAACAGAATTGTTCTCGTTGATATCAATTAACATTGGAATAAAATCGAACAGTCTGATGGAGCCATCGGATTCTTCTTTCATTTCAAAGCTGACATTATTCCCGTTTTCAAGTTGATGAATCGTTATTAATTTGTAGATATTATAGGTTCCATCAGTCCCTTTGCGTTCAAAATAATAACTATCTAACATTGTACTGCCAACCATTACGCCTGTGCTTTCTTTTAAGTCGTTTTCTACTTTTTCAATAAGCTCCTGCGGAAGGTCAACATTTTCTTTTTTAACAAGAGAAAGATCTAATTGAGTTATACCTGTATTGAAATAACAAAGGTACTTGTTGAAAATATTCTTAAATTCCTTGTTCTTTAATTTGAAAGACAGCCCCTGATATTTGTAGTCGGGGAAGATGATTTTCAATTTCGAAAACCATTCGAGTACGTTTTTGATAGGATCAATTCCCCTTCCGTTTCTGGTTTTGTATTCTGATAAAAAGCTTTTGTCAGAAGGCGTACCTTCAGATAAGAATTGAATGAATTGGCGATTTTCAGAACTTGTTAT
Organism: Bacteroidales bacterium; assembly: GCA_045600905.1. Lineage (GTDB taxonomy): Bacteria > Bacteroidota > Bacteroidia > Bacteroidales > WCHB1-69 > F23-D06. The sequence goes on along the minus strand of JAZRYT010000012.1, from coordinate 4,770 downwards.
TTTGGGGAATGAATACGAGTATTTTTCAGAAATGAGTTTTCTTGTGAAAATTTCCTGTTCTGTTCTTTTGTTTATTTCATATAGCCATTCTTCCTGAATGCCGTTCATCGTGTACTCTATACCGTATGCATAATATTTGTTGGCCACCTTGATTTCCAATTCTATTTTTGATGCACCGCCAGCAGAATCCACCATTTTGAAAGGATGGTATAAACTGGTTTTTAATCCGGTTGTTGCAATTTTCTTTAAAATATCTATCGATTTTATGGTATTGGATTTACCTGATGCATTTGCCCCGTAGATGGCAGATGCTTTAAGGACTGAAATATCATCTCTGTTTTTGGCTCTGATTAAATGTTCCGGTAATTTATCACTTTTTCCAGCAATAAAAGAGATAGATGTTTCATCTTTAAAAGAGTAAATGTTTCTGAATGTGGCTCTTAGTATCATATTGTCAAATATTGTAACGATTTTGCAATAATACGACAAAAATCAATATGAAATGATAATATCTTGTCTTTTTCTATATTTTTTCAAGAAATTCCAAATTGATTCCGTAGAGACGGTGCACTGCACCGTCTCTACCATCGCGCCGTGCGTTTTACCGCCCACCGCGCGTATCGGCCAATGACCCACCGCCGTTATCAATACCCGCAAACGACCGTTGGATTTCCTGAATTGTTTCCATATTCTCCCTTCCTTCCTTCACCTCCCCATCCCGGAGAGTATTATCGTTTGTATTTCCGTTAATTTCTCGATTTCTTTTTCTCTCACACAAATATTTCTGTTTATGGGAAGTAATTGTTTATTAAAAAATTCTATTGTTTTTTCATCTGGTATTAACAGCGGAAACTTAACCAAAACATTGGCGTTTGCTTGTGGTTGTGCGGAACCTTGCTGATTAGCATTTACAAATAATTTAAAATCCGATGATTCTATCAAATGACCAAAATACCACATAAATTTATCATTCAATGCTTTGATCCGAATTAAGAATGATGCGAATACAGATTGAGGAATTGGTCCTTTTATCTGTTTCGCCCAACCAATATTGGCACCTGTTCTTGATACAACAATATCACCCAATTTCAATTCATATTTCAACAATTCTTTATTTGAAATTGGACAATATGGGACTTTAGTCCAGTCTATCGAATCATTTACAATATCAGTAATTCGGAGAAATTTTGGCCCAATATTTTCCGAAGTGGCAATTTCGGTATAACCATATTGTGTCTCGCACACCTCTCCCAGCGTCCCCCATCTCCATCCTTCCGGCAGGTTCTCTTTGTCGATGCCATCCACAAACATTTTACGGTAGAGGGTCTGCGCGGTGTCCTGCAGGGTGGCGATGGTGCGCTTGGCCACGTCGATGCGGCGCTGCACCGCCTCGTATTCCGCTACCACCGCCCGCTGCTCCGCTATCGGCGGAACGGGAATGCGCATTGCACAAAAATCATCCCAGGTCAAACTGCCACGCACACCGCCAACAGCATAATAACTGGCCTCACGATCAAATTCTGGTCGAGAAAACCACATCATCAAATATTCGGGCAATAGATTATCGCTGGCAATCTCAAACATCGGATAGGCCGGCGACATAATCGCTTCTTCTTCCGTAAACATCGCAACAGGAATCTTTCCGTCGCGGCTTACCTGCATCAAACTGCACGCAAATTGTCCGTGCTTAATCACCTTGTAATTTGACAAATCTGTCCCGATAATATTGGCAACGGACGGAATGAAACATTTTTCAATCGTCAGTCCGACCAACGTCGTCACCTTCAAATCTTTGTTGCGGATGTCAACGGGGCGGATGTAGTCGCCGAGGGGCTGATATGTGGTGTTTGGTTTGGTCATTTGTGTTGTTATATTTGTCAATTCTTTCCAATGTTTGCAGAATTGGAATGTTTTGTTTGTTTCGTTATTGTCGTTTGTCCGTAGAGACGGTGCAGTGCACCGTCTCTACAATCATCAAATCGCGCAACGTCTCTACAAGGATGAATATTGGCAGATTCTTGCTAATTTTGCAACAATTAGCAAGAATTATCATTTTTTAAATTTATCTTCAAATTCCTCGCTTCTTAAATATCCTCGCTTTACCTTGTTGATGGCCACCTCTTTAAGATAGCCCTTTTCAACCAGTTCTGTTAAATCCCTTCTTGCCGTCATTTGTGTGATGATGAACCTGTCTTGCATTTCCTTTACTGTCACCACCGCATCCGGATTGGTTTGGAAATAGTGTATGATTTGCGCCTGCCGCTCATTGATTCCGCCAATCATAATAAACGCGTTGGCGGCTTTTTTCTCATTCTGCTTGCGTTCTATATATTGTTTCAACTGCTCAAACGACAGCTGCAGCGCCCTTAGATTATAGGTTACGAAATATCCGAGGTCCTTGTCGTCACACTCCGTGTACAAAAACGACTTCTCATACGACCTTTTAGATTCCGCAATAATTCTGGAAATGGACATATATTCTGTCAGCCAGTATTTCTCCTTCAACATATACCAGTAGAAAAGCGCCCTTGCCGTACGTCCGTTCCCATCTACAAAAGGATGCATATAGGCCATCATAAAGTGAACGATGATGCCTTTGATGATGGGATGTATGAACTTCTTGTCGTCATTGGTGTTGAAAAAAACGCATAAATCCCGTACAAAATCCGGTAAGTCCTCAGCCGGCGGCGGCGTGTGGACCACCTCGTGAGTTAGTCCCTCTTCCACCACCACATTGTCCTCTTTGGTTCTAAAGCGACCTGCATCTTGGGCGTTTTCCAACGTGTTTTCGGTCATCAGTTTATGAATATACCTCAATCCTTCTTCCGTCAAAGGTTCGTTTTTGTGCTCGGAAATATATTGGATTGTACGATAATTGTTTACAATCATTTGCTGCGATTTACCTTTGGGTGAGATGTTCTTTTTCAACATCTCCTTGGCTTTAATGCGCGTGGTGGAGGCTCCTTCCATTTTACTGGAATAAATGGCTTCTTCCATCAAAGAACTGGCCAAATAATATGTTTTTTCTTTGGCAGAAGAATCGTCCGTTTCCCAAAAGCTACCGAACAGCATATCAAATTCGTGGCATAACCGCTGCATCTGATGGGTAACTCCAAGTTTGATGCCGTATTTTTCCCAGACCATCATCCAGGATTTTATACGAGATACCTTGACATAACTCCATAGGGTTTGTGCCGAAATACCCAGCGATGAGGTGTCTTTATATTTCACCTTGTCCCAATACTCGTAGGTGTCGTTGATTTTATCAACCAATGCCTCGATTTTGGGATTGCTGATACCCATTAAGGCCTCATTGTGAACCTTTTTTTCAATTTTTGGTGCGTGTTCTATCATCGTTGAAAATTTTGGCAAAGATACAAAATTCTTGCTAATTTTGCAACAATTAGCAAGAATTATCAGATTTCGTATCCCAATTTTTCAAACAATGCCTTCAATTCCGGTTTTGATTTTTCCTCTTCGGCCAGCAGGTCGCGCATTTCGGTCTGCAGTTGTTTCATCTTGCTGTCGAAATCAATCTGCTCGTCGCGGTTCACAAATTCGATGTATTTGCTGGGCACCAGCGAGAAATTCTTGGCGGCGATTTCGTCGAAATGGGCGGAATAACAATATTCGGGAATATCGTGGTAATTGCCGTCGTTGTCGTCCGTATTTCCCGTAGAGACGTTGCGCGCAACGTCTCTACAATCACCAAATCGCGCAACGTCTCTACAAGGGGTGCGTTGCCAATCGTGCTAGGTGCGGGCCACGCGGGCGATGTCGTCGGCCGTCAGTTGCACGGATTTCTTTTCGTAAGGTGAACCCATCTGGCGCAGGTCCATAAACAGCACTTCCTTTTCGCGGTCGCGGTAATGAATTTCTTCACCGTTGCGGTTGGCCACGCGCGCCTTCTTGTTGTTGTTCAATATCCACAACGTCACGCTGATGTCGGTGGTATAGAAGAGGTTGCGGGGCAAAATGAGGATGGCTTCCACCAGTCCGCGCTCCAGCATTTTCTTGCGGATGGCGTATTCGGTGCCATCGGCACTCAGCGCACCGTTGGCCAAGATGAAGCCCGCCACGCCGTCGCTGGAAAGTTTGGATACCATATTCAGAATCCAGCCGTAGTTGGCGTTGCTGGTGGGCGGCACGTCGAAGCCGGCCCAACGCGGGTCGTTGGTGAGTTCGCTCTCTTCGCGCCACGCCTTCTGGTTGAACGGTGGGTTGGCCATAATGAAGTCGGCCTTCAAATCCTTGTGTTGGTCGTTGTGGAAAGTGTCGGCCTCCGATTCGCCCAAGTTGGAGGCAATGCCACGGATGGCGAGGTTCATCTTCGCCAGCTTGTAGGTGGTCTTGGTGTATTCCTGTCCGTAAATGGATACATTCTTGCGGTTGCCGTGGTGCGCGAAGATGAACTTGAGCGACTGCACGAACATACCGCCGGAGCCGCAGCAGGGGTCGTAAATCTTGCCTTCATAAGGCTCTATCATCTCGGCAATGAGGTTGACGATGCACTTCGGCGTGTAGAATTCGCCTTTGCCCTTGCCTTCCGCAATGGCGAATTTGCCCAGAAAATATTCGTAAACGCGCCCAATCAGGTCGTTTTCTTCATCTTTGAGCGTGTCAATTTTCTTGATTTCATCCAGCAAGGAAGCCAGCTTGGAGGTGTCGAGCCCGAGGTTGGCGTAGTAGTTGTTAGGCAGCGCGCCTCTCAATGGCTTGTTCTGTCTTTCCACTTCCGCCAATGCCTTGTCGATTTTCAGTGCGATGTCG
>JAZRYT010000011.1:0-47025 GCA_045600905.1 Bacteroidales bacterium | reverse complement strand
ATCGTATCTTTGTGCACGTCTAAACCGCAGGTTCTCATCTTCGTAACGTTTTGTGAATTAAATTACAAAGATACAGAATCCTGCGGTTTTCGCGTACATTTTTATTCGTCTGTGCGATTTTATAAATTATGTACATTTGCGACCTCAAAAACAGAACCTCAAATAGAAGAATTTTAAACCTATTGAATAAAGTAAACCACGAATAACAGAGTATTAATCAGAGCGTTTAATAAATATGGCTAACCAAGAGAACATTATGGAATATAGCAAAGAAGAAAACAATCTTTATTCCGATGTATGCGGCATTATAGAAAATGCGCACAGCCGCGTTGCCGTATATGTCAATTCAGAAGTTTGCCTCACCAAATGGTATGTAGGCAAACGTATCAAGGAAGACGTACTTTATAACCAGCGAGCTGAATATGGCAAGCAAATTGTGAAGAATTTGGCTGTTAAATTAACCGCCAAATATGGCAGCGGATGGGGTTACGGAAGTTTGAAACATTGCCTGCGCTGTGCGGAGATTTTTTCCTTAGATGAGATTGGATACGCAATGCGTATCCAATTCAGTTGGACGCATATTCGTTCTTTAATGTCTATTGAAGATCCGCTTAAACGCCAGTTTTATATGGAGATGTGTCGTGTAGAGCATTGGGACACCCGTACTTTGGATGCCAAAATAGATTCCCAACTATATGAGCGCACAGCCATCAGTTGTAAACCTGAAAAACTGATAAAACAAGAATTGTCAGAGCTGAGAGAAAACAATACTCTGAATCCAGACCTGGTTTTCAGAAGCAGTTATTTTCTGGATATGTTGGGTTTGCCAAATATGTTTTCTGAAAATGATTTGGAATCGGCCATTGTTTCGCAAATGCAAAGCTTCATTTGTGAAATGGGCACTGATTTTGCATTTTTAAGCAGGCAAAAAAGAATAACCATTGATGCAGTGGATTATCACATTGATTTGCTTTTTTATCATCGTTCCTTGCATCGGTTGGTTGCAATAGACTTGAAATTGGGCAAATTCAAACCCGAGCACGAAGGCCAAATGCGACTTTATTTGCGATATTTAGATAAAAACGAACGAAAAGAAGGAGAGGAATCTCCAATAGGATTGATTTTATGCAGTGAAGGAAATACCGAACATATCGAATATTTGATGTTGGAGGAGAACAGTCCCGTTAAAGTGGCACAATATTACACGCAACTTCCAGACAAACAACTGCTTGCTCAAAAGTTGCAACGTGCTATCGCTATTGCAAAAGAACATATTGTTGAACGAAATTTGAATAAAACGGAAAAGTAATTTTATAAAGTAACATATTATATAGATAGCATTTGTAGCTATCCTTGACATCCAATTACCACAACGTCCTCATTGCGAGGACAAACCAATCAAGGATTAGTTATGAAATGCCGTAGTTTTACGGCGTGGAATAACTTGTTAGATTGGTGGGCGTGGTAACTCTGACTTCATCCTCGTGTACGATTTTCAGTTCCTTCATCAGGCAAATGTTTATTTTTTCCTTGCTGATGTCAATTCCTAAGAATAAATTTTCCATATTTGCACGTTTTTTTTACGGACTTTGGAAGTCGGTTCGTTGCCTACAAACCTTAATGTTTACAAGGCAAATTCTTATACAGGCCTTAGAACCAACGGTGTCAGGCGGTCAAAAAAAATACTCGGGTCTTTCCCATTTGCACTGACTGTGAACCGCCCGACATCCATTGTCCTTTATGTCTATTATTATTGTTGTATTCCGAGTGGCAAAAGTAGTATGTATTTGTCAAAGTCGATCGGTTGGCCGGTTCAAATTGCGGATTACGGTTTCCGCTACGCTCCAAGCGTAATTCGCAATTTTAGGAATGAAAAAAGTCAATCTGTTGAAAATCATAAATATACATTGTATTAGGCGTGTTGTTATTTTTTATAAATTTGCGGCTGCAAATCTAAGGTTTGCCACTTAATTCACGTTTAATTATATCTCTATGGAAATCAATTCAAAAAGTACAAAACAGGAAATAATGGATGCCTACGAGGCATTGCTCAAGGAAGTTAAAAATGCCAAAGCCAACGAACCCAAGAAGATTCAGGCAGAAAAACTGCAAACCGAAACAGTAGCCAAAGTCGCGGGTGTCACCAAAGAAAGCATACTTCAAAACATTGCCGATTTGAAAGGCTCCTTAAGCACCGCTTTGGAACATCTGAGCGATGGTCTTTGCGATGAGTTCGCCCGATTGGAAGACATCCGTAATGCTATGAAGATTGAGAAACAGTCTTTGGAAGACCTCTATTCCCTTTCCGCCAATACCGATTCGTTAGCCGCTATGATTCTGACACAAAAAGCTCAAAAAGAGGCCTTTGAAAAACAATCCGCTGAGGCCAAAGCAGCTTTTGAACAGGAAATGAACCAACAGAAAGTACAATGGGAAGCTGAGAAGGCACAACAGAAAGCCGAAGAAAAAGAATACAATGACGATCTCAACAAACGTCGCAAGCGCGAAGAAGAGGAGTACCAATATAACTTGAAGATTTCCAGACAGAAAGACCAAACCGCCTACGACATCAAGTTTGCCGCTCTACAAAACGAAATGAAAGACAAGAAAGCCGCTTTCGAGCAGGAAATGGCCCAACGCGAACAAGAGGTGAAAGCCACAGAAATGGAGTTGGCTGAGTTGCGCAAAAACAATGAAGAGTTCCCGACTCGCTTGGAACAATCCTTGAAAAACCAGGAAAAAGAGATTACCGCTTCTCTGAAAATGCAACACGACTTTGAAATCAAGATGCTGAAAGTACAACACGACGCTGACATCAAAGTCAAAGACCAGCTCATCCAGACATTGCAAGAAAAGATTCAAGAGTTGCAAGGACAAATGAAAGACTATTTGGAAAAAGCAAACCGTGCGGATGCAGACGTGAAGGAAATCGCCGTCAAAGCCATTGAAAACGCAGGAAAGGTTCAAATGCTGACTGCCAAAACGGAAAATATCGAGAAATAGAACTAAATCTGACACGGATGACCAACCAGACAACTTCCTCCAAAAGCAAGTCCTCAAAAGGGAAAAAGACAACCAACAGCCAGCCCAAAGTATCCTTTACCGCTAAGCCAAACAATATGTCGTTAAATGAATGGCAAATCGCGCTGCGTACGCAAATCGCAGAAAGCGAATATTTTGGCGTTAGCGATTTAAATCCAGGCGTATCCACGGGTGAATACTGCGTCACCAATCCCAACACACAACAAAACTATAAAGTAGTATACAGAGGTGACAAAAGCGAATGGAACTACTGCTCCTGTATGGATTTCAAAACTTCCCAATTGGGCACCTGCAAGCATCTCGCATACGTGAAAAAATGGATCTCATCTAACCACAAATCCGTTTGCAAACTCCTTCCGCCCTACACTTCCGTATATCTTTCTTATTCTGGAAAAAGAACCGTCAAAATCAGAATCGGAGAAAGCCACAAGGAAGAATTTCAGCAGGTGGCATCCAAATATTTTACTACTACAGGCGAATTACGAAAATCCGGTTTTGAACATTTCGACGAATTTCTACGCCTCGCCAGATCCATTGATGAAACCTTCCGCTGCTATGACGATGTTTTGTACTTTGTCCTTGAACAACAAGAACGTACCGAAAGGGCTGCCCTTATTGACAAAAAATACGATGATGTCACATTAGATAACGTACTTACCACCAAACTTTTTCCCTATCAGAAAGAGGGTGTCCGCTTTGCCTTCAAAAACGGAAGAACCATCATCGCCGATGAAATGGGACTCGGAAAAACCATTCAGGCGATTTGCACCGCCGAAATCCTTCGTCAAGAGAATTTCGTTGACAGCATTCTCATCGTTTGCCCCACTTCCTTAAAATATCAGTGGAAACGGGAAATTGAACGTTTTGCACAGGCCGAAGCCCTTGTCATAGAAGGCAATCCTTTGATTAGACAAGAGCTTTATTCTTCGCCTATCCAATATAAAATCGTGTCCTACAACACTATGTGCAACGATGTCAAACAGTTGGGCTCTCTTCAAACGGATATGTTGATTATGGATGAGGTTCAGCGCTTGAAGAATTGGAAGACGCAAATTGCACACGCCGCACGCAAAATCGAGTCACGGTACTCCGTAATACTATCCGGCACTCCTTTAGAAAACAAATTGGAAGAACTTTACTCCATCATCCAGCTGGTTGATCAATACGCTTTAGGGCCCTACTATCTTTTCAAAGACCGCCACATTCTTTGTGATGAAAATGGAAAAATCATCGGATATAAAAATCTCAACGACATTCGCAAACAACTTGACAATGTGCTTGTTCGAAGACAGAAGTCGGAAGTCTCACTGCAATTGCCTCGCAGGATGGACAAGAACCTGCTCGTTCCGATGACAAGCAAGCAACGTGAAATCCACGATGAGTTCAAGTCTATGGTTGCCCGCATTATTGCCAAATGGCAGCGCTACCATTTTCTCAGCGACCGCGACCGCTTGCAAATGCTCAAGCTACTGTCCCAAATGAGAATGGTATGCGACAGCACCTACATATTGGACCAAAAAAGCCGATATGACACCAAAATTGATGAGACGATGCATATTTTGGACTCTATTTTCAGCAATGGGAATGAGAAGGTCGTTATTTTCAGCCAATGGGAAAGAATGACTCGCATCGTGGCTCAAGAACTCCAAGCTCGCGGCATACGGTTCGAATATTTGCACGGCGGTGTTCCATCCAAAGCCCGAAAGGAGCTTACAAAGAATTTTGACGAATGCCCCGACAGTCGCGTCTTCCTTTCCACGGATGCCGGTTGCACCGGACTGAACCTGCAAGCCGCCTCTACCATCATCAATCTTGATCTTCCCTGGAATCCCGCCGTTCTCGAACAGCGAATCGCCAGAATCTATCGCATCGGACAACAACGCAACGTACAAGTAATCAATCTTATATCTTCTCATTCATTTGAAGAGGATATGATTGGAAAACTGCAATTCAAATCCTCTATGTTTGAAGGCGCGTTGGATAACGGTGCCGATGTTGTCTATTTGGGCAAAGGCAAATTCCAAGACCTGTTGGAAACTCTTGACAAAATGGATTTTGCAGAATCCGGTTCATCCCAAACGAAGTCGGAAACTATTGAGGATAACGAACAGGAAGACAAGTCTTTAGACAATATAATATCAACAGCTGAGGCACCCTCCACCAGTGATACAGAAGCTAATCTTTCTGAAAACAAAAAACTTACTGTAAGTAAAGAAGTGAATGACATTTCTACACAGAGCGTCCATCAAACACCTTCTTCCGATGCAGTCTGCACACCGACCTCACCCAACGAACTCATCGCCCAAGGCCGCTCATTTCTTTCGGGCCTATTGCAGACCCTGCAATCTCCCGAAGCCACCTCCAAACTCATTGACAGCATCGTAAAAGAAGATGAAAACACCGGACAGACATACCTCAACATCCCTGTTTCCAACAAACAGAATGTGAGCCGATTTATTGAAATGATGGGAAAATTACTCGGTGGCGGGAAATAATTCGCAAACACGCCGTAGAGACGGTGCACCGCACCGTCTCTACAATGACAAACGGTGCGACCATTGGAGTGTGAGACGGTGCGGTGCACCGTCTCTACATTGTAATACAATTCCTCCGCAAAAAAACGGAGGAATTTTTGTTTGCGGCAGCTTCATTATCACATTATCGAATTGCCACATTATCGCATTAATTTTGTACTTTCGCGACCTCAAAAACAGAGCCACAAATAGAACATATTGTTGAACAAAAATTGAATAAGAAAGAAAACTAATTTAATAAAGTAACATATTATATAGATAGCATTTGTAGCTATCCTTGACATCCAATTTCCACAACGTTCCCTTTTCTGGGAACAAACTCATCAAGGATTAGTTATGATATGCCGTAGCTATACGGCGTGGAATAACTTGTTAGATGAGTGGGCGTGGAAACCCGGATGTCAGGCAAGATTTAAGTTCCACGCTTTTTTTATGCCTTTTGCGGCAGAACACAATGCAAGATAAAGAGATACATATTGGACAATTGGTAAAGTCGGTTTTCGACAGCAGCCACTTGAGCGTGTCAGAGCTGGCGCGCCAGTTGCACTGCGACCGCAGCAATGTATATTCCATTTTCCAACGCCGCTCCGTAGATGTGGAGCTGCTGGCAAAATTGTCTAAAATTCTTGACTACAATTTCATTGAAGAAGCAATACGACTTTACAAACTTCCCTCCAATTCTGCTCCCAAGTTGAAGTTAGACATCACTCTAAATGATATTGACACTGAAAAACTGCACCGCTTAACAGAGTTACTTAAGGAGCTAAAAGCGTGAATATTTTTCACGAAAGCGTTAGGATTAACCACGATAACAATGGCGTGAAAAGAGGAAAATTGCCGTCTTTTGCAAAAGAATTTCCTCTTACTTGTTATGGTCGTTTTTTAATGATTAATAACGAAAAACACTTTAATTATTAATATATGTCGATCTTTCAAAAAATAAAATCACTTTTCACAGGAGAAGCTAAGGGAACACTTGTCCAGTTGTTCCGTTACGGATTTGTTGGAGGAGCCGCATTCCTTGTTGATTACGGAACACTCTTTGCGCTCACTGAATTTGCAGGCTTACACTACCTCCTATCCGCGACCATTGCGTTTATTCTAGGTCTCGCAGTTAACTACTTACTAAGCATATCTTGGGTTTTCAATAACGGGAAATTGTCAAACCGCTTGCTTGAATTCCTAGTATTTGCATTAATTGGAGTTATCGGTTTAGGTTTAAATACTCTTATTATGTATGTATCCACAGACATATTAGGCATACATTATATGATTTCCAAAATAATATCTACCATTTTGGTGTTTTTTTGGAATTTTTTTGCACGAAAATACATATTGTTTAAAGCGAAATAAACTATGACAAAGAAAGCTATTATAGTGGGCGCAGGCCCTGCCGGACTGACAGCAGCATACGAATTTGTAGATAAGACAGACATTCATCCTGTCGTTTTCGAGATGACAGACCGAATCGGAGGAATATCACAAACTGTCAACTACAAAGGAAACAGAATGGATATTGGAGGACATCGTTTTTTCTCCAAGAGCAATGCCGTTATGGAATGGTGGAACAAAATCATGCCTCTTCAAGGAGCTCCTTCCTCTGATGATATTCTGCTAAACAACCAGACCAAGCAGTTCAACAAGGATGGGGGCGATCCTGAAAAAGAAGATCGTGTAATGTTATTGAGAGGTAGGGTCTCACGGATATTCTACTTGCGTAAATTTTTCGACTATCCCATATCTTTGAAATTTCAGACATTTCACAATATGGGATTGATTAGAACTGTCCAAGCCGGAGTAGGTTACTGCTACGCTTCAATCTTTAAACGAAAAGAGAACTCCTTGGAGGACTTTTATATCAACCGCTTCGGGAAGCCTTTATATAAGATGTTTTTCGAAGACTACACAGAAAAGGTATGGGGAATCCATCCATCAAAATTGGGCGCCGACTGGGGTTCTCAACGTGTTAAAGGCCTTTCCATTTCAGCTATTCTCAAAGATATGATCACTAAGAAGTTCCATTCATCAAAAGACTTATCCCAAAAGAATGTAGAAACTTCTTTGATTGAGCAGTTCATTTACCCTAAATATGGTCCGGGACAATTATGGGAAACAGTAGCCAGTGATATTGTAGCAAAATCCGGAGAAATCGCTAAAGAGAGTGAAGTGACCGCCATTTATGTCGAAAATGGGAAAGTAACCTCGGTTGACGTCAAAAACGGCAGCCAAATTGTAAACCACACTTGCGATTATCTGTTGTCAACAATGCCAATCAAAGATTTAATAGCAGCTATTCGAGGCATTGAAATTCCAGAGGAAGTTAAAGAAATATCTTCAAATTTACCTTATAGAGACTTCATCACCGTGGGCCTTCTCGTGAAAAAAATGAAGATTAAGAACACAACTAAGATTCCGACATTTGACAAACGAGTTCCCGACACTTGGGTTTACATTCAAGAACGTGATGTCAAAGTGGGACGTATGCAGATTTTCAACAACTGGTCTCCTTATATGGTAAATGATTATCAGAATACTATGTTCATCGGTCTCGAATATTTCTGTTCGGAAGGTGATGAATTGTGGGAAATGCCTAAGGATGAGTTTATAAAAATGGCTATCCGTGAAATGGCTAAAATTGATATTATTGATGAAAACGATGTAATAGATGCCACTCAAGAAAAAATCAAAAAGGCATATCCAGCCTATTATGGGACATATTATCAATTAGATAAAGTTCGTGACTTTGTAGATAGTATCGAAAATCTATATTGCCTTGGCCGAAACGGACAACATCGCTATAACAATATGGACCATTCTATGTTAACTGCAATGGAAGCCGTTAACAATATAAGTAAAGGTATCACTTCGAAAGAAAATATTTGGGCAGTTAATACTGAGGAAGAATACCACGAAACTAAAAAATAATCTGACTTATATAATCCTTCATATAAAAATCCGCTTGGACTTTAAATCTATATGTAGGAACGTCACTATGATTACATACAAGTTATGGGAAAACAAAACAACCTGAAAAATAGGAACAAGACTACAGGCAGTAAAAAATCGACTTTAACCTTTTGGGATAAAATCAGCAATTTCACCTTGAACAGGTGGGTGCTGTTGTGTATGTTGGCCATATTAACTGTGATTTTTTTCAGTAACTATGGAGCTGTTTTTGATAAAAAGATTGACAACAACGGCGACAATATTTATTATTATTCTTTAGGCCAATCATTGAGTGAAGGCAATGGATATACTAACATTATGAGTATAACCCCGTCTCCACACACACATTTTCCTCCAGGATATCCGGCATTTTTGTCTTTAGTAATGAAAGTGTTCCCCGATAATATTCCAGCTGTTAAGAAAACAAATGGATTTCTCTTATGGGGAAGTATGGTGTTGCTGTTTTTCTTGGTTTGCAAGCTTACGAAAAATTCAATTTTGGCGTTTCTTTCGTCTATGCTGTTGGTCTCCCATGGCGGGGTGTTGCGTTTTGCCACCATTATGATGAGTGAAACGCTCTACATGTTTCTTTCTCTGTTAGCAGTTTTTTTGGCGGTTCTATTAATTCAATGGGATTTTTCATTAGATACGGAAAAAATGTCCCCGAAACGCCGTATAAAATTAATAGTACTGCTTATACTCCTGTTCTTGACAGTAGCATATATTTATTTCGTTCGTTCTTTTGGCATAGCTGTTATTTGCGCTTTGATTGGTTGGTGCGGACTTCTAACGATAGCAATTTTTGTAAAATGGTTAAAGGCAAGAAAGGATACAGATGAAACGAAAACTGCGGAACAGACAGTAATAAAAAAGCATTTGCTCTTGCGAGTGGTTATGCTTTGCGGAATGGTGGCCGCCTTTGGTATTGCTATGCTGACTTGGTCACATCGAAATCAAAGTGTCAATGCCACAAAAGGATCTGCATACGCAAGCGACTTTATGAAAAAAACCGATGGCCAAACTATGCAAACCTTTGAAGATTGGAGTACTCGTGTCAAGTCTAATACCGCCTCTTACATAACCCGATGGGTACCGGAAGATGCTTATTTCAAAACATACAACAAAGACGAGGATATCACAGCAGGAGAGTGGGTCAGTGGAATTGTTCTCTTGTTATTAATCGTTGGCGGTTGTTGCTATCTTCACACTGGCAGTCTATTGGTCCTGTTTTACATTGCTATTTCTGTATGCGTACTTATCTTGTATCCAGAACAATATGGAGGCACGCGGTACCTTACCCCAGTGACACCTTTTTTCATATTGGCCGCACTAAATGGAATTTCCGCAGTAATTGCTGTCATAATTAAATTGCTTCGAAAGGATAAACTAACACTGGTGGCACAGGCTTTAGTTCTGATTATAGTGGTTTTCGGTTTTGTCAAACCTATTTATGTCAATGGCCAAACGGAAGCTCGAAATATGGCTAAAATGAAGTCTTGGTATCAACTCAATGACACAAGGATGAGTGACTATCTGCATGCCTGCGAGTGGTGCAAGGACAGCATTCCGGATACTGCCCGAATGGCCTGCCGCAAACCGGAAGTTTTCTATATTTATTCTCATTACCATAAGGCAAATATGTTCCCGATGTATGGTGAACCCGATACAATCTATAATTACTTTAAGAAAAACAACATTGACTATGTGATTATTGATGATTGGTTTAGACATGCCTATACAACGGTGTACCCATGTATTAGAAAATACCCTGAAAAATTTAAGATTGTCAAGCAATTTGGCGAAGTAGATACGGTAAACAATATCAACCCCACATATATTATGCGTTTTAATGATAATTGGGGCTACACAGGAGATGTCGTCAACGGGAAGCGTCACGGAAAGGGTGTGTGGAATATGCAGGACGGACGCAGCTATAAAGGTGCTTTTGAGAATGGCCTTCCTAATGGCTATGGTGAATTGACAGACACGAGTGGAACTACCATAAAAGGACTTTGGAAAGATGGTATCCTTGTCCGTTTTGACGGGAAAACAACACGTTAGCCGTAGGAACGGTGATTTCCCCGTAGAGACGGTGCGGTGCACTGTCTCTACATTGTAATACAATTCCTCCGCAAAAAAACGGAGGAATTTTTGTTTGCGGCAGCTTCATTATCACATTATCGAATTGCCACATTATCGCATTAATTTTGTACTTTCGCGACCTCAAAAACGATTGCGTTTCTAGAAAAGTTTAACACAAATGATAAATCTTTAAAATGAACAAACTCCTCTCCTTGTACAAATTCTTATCTCCAAAATTTCAAACTATATTTTTGGAGTATAGAGTAAACTCTATTCCAAGATTCATCAAAAATCCCACAGCAAAGAACTCTCGGCCGCAACCCTTTTCAGCTTTGTATGAAATTATTAATGGATATCGGGATAATTACAAAGACCTATTAACCTTCCTTTTAACCCAAAAAGATAATATTCAGCTGTTTAAACAAAGTACTTTGGAGACTAACGAGGATATGCCTGTATGGAATAGCGGCTATCTTCCGGGATTAGATGTTATTGGCATTTACGGTATGGTGGCAAAATTCAAACCAAAGCAGATTATCGAAATAGGCTCGGGCAATTCTACGAAAACAGCACGCAAGAGCATTGAAGACAATCAATTAAGCACTAAAATAATGTCTGTTGACCCTATGCCGCGTGCCAATATAGATCGCTTGGCTGATGAAATTGTTCGGAAACCTTTGGAGAATTGGGATGAAATACCCTCTATTATTGAACGTTTACAAGAGAACGACATCCTGTTCATTGACAATTCTCATCGCGTATTCCCCAATTCAGATGCAATGGTTTGTTTTTTAGAGCTTCTTCCTTTTCTTCGAAAAGGCGTAATTGTTCATTTTCACGATATTTATTTGCCGTATGATTACCCGCAGTTTATGTGCGACCGCTTTTACAACGAGCAATATATGTTAGCGGCATTCCTTCTCTCAAATTCTCAAAAGTACCGCCCTATCCTTCCAAATTTCTTCATCAGTGAAGACAAGGAATTGTCTGAAATCATAGAACCCATTTGGGAACATCCCAATTTGCAAAATGTGGAACGACACGGAGGTTCCTTTTGGATTCAAATTCAATAACCGTAGAGACGGTGCAGTGCACCGTCTCTACAATGATATACCATAACACAATCCCTCCACCAAACCCAGAGGGATTTTTTTTGTTTGCGACTCCTTCATTACCGCATTATCGAATTACCACATTATCGCATTATTTTTGTACTTTCGCGACCTCAAAAACGAAGACGTTTATAGAAGAATACAAGTTATATACACAATAAAAGCCCCATCATGTCAAAGAAAAGGAAATCACAAAATAATCAGCAGTTTTTATCTCCCGAACAATATATAAAACAGCGAGCAAGAGGTTTGGCTATTGGGAAATGCTATATGTCGAAAGGCATTCGAGAGTGTGGAGAAGGAGAGTTCATTGTCACGAGAATACACACGAATGGGAAAATAAGTTTTGCCACCTTCCTGGTCGATATCTATTGCTTGGGCGTGAAAGATTCAAACTACTATTTACGGAATGATGCGGACTATTTTTATGAAAAGATTAGTGAGTATCCTCTAACAGAGTGTAGTTATGAGGAGTTACACAATTGGATTTATGGTGCTGTGGCGTTTGCTCAAGAAGTAGGCATTGAGCCAGACCGAAGTTTCAAACTAACACAGTATATGTTGGAGGAAGACACGGACGATATTCCGCTCATCGAATATGAATTCGGCAAAGACGGAAAGTATTTCCTGTTTTGCAACAGTATTTCAGAAGCTAATCGCTATCTTCCTATTTTGAAAAAACATTTAGGAGATGATTTCGATTATATTATTGGAGACGGAAATGATTGGGATGATATAGATGATTGGGATGAGGAAACTATGAAGGAACGGCTGGCCAACATCAAAGACAATCCGATGTTTAAATCGTACGGACCTCAGACAGAATACACTTATCAACATCCGAAATATCCGGACACGCTCCAACTTACCACGCCGGATTGGTTTTATGAGGAACTGCACAAGCCTATTAACAAGGTGGCGTTAAGCGAAGACCTCGTAAATCGTATTCTGCAACTGCCATACGACCTTGTGCGTGAGAATCTGGAAAAAATCATCCTATACCATATTGGAAAGACTTGTGATGAGATACCAAAGGAATACGAATCTGATGGATTCACAGGAATAGTGGGCAACGCCGCAATTTTATTGGGAGAAGTGGGCAATGAAACCAGCAGTCTCGATGTGATGCTGGAACTGCTGCGCCAAAATATCCGATTTAGCGATTACCATTTCGGTGATGTCCGCATGGAGATATTTTGTCCAACCCTTTATTTATTGGGACAAAACAGATTGGATTATTTGTTGGACTTCATTAAAGAAGAGGGACTAGATACTTTTTCCAAATGCAGAGTATTTGATGCCATCACGCAGATTGCCCTTCATCAGCCGGAACGCCGCAGCGAAGTAATTGAATGGTATCGACAAGTCACTCGTTTTGCCACCAAAATACTGCCTCAAACGCAATGGTTTGACAGTGAGCTCGCAGGTCTCTTGGTTTGCGAATTGATTGATATACAGGCGCAAGAGTTGCTTCCTGAAATCAAGAAATTGTTTGAGACTGAACTTGTTGACATAGGTATATGCGGCGATTATGCCCATATTCACCGAGACATCATAGATCCACGGCACGCGGGCCACGCTGAGGATTGTATCCTTAACGTGTACGAACGTTTTGCCGATATGAAACGACGTTGGGAACATTGATTCTGGACAAATGCATTGTATGATAAAACATTAACAATAGTATATCTTTTTTATAAATGACAACAAACAAATTCTATAGAATGAAAAAAATCTACCTTCTTTTATTTCTGTGTGCAGTATTGGTGATGCAGAAATCTGTGGCAGGTCCCATTGATGACAATGCTGCTCGACAATGTGCTATTCGTTTTATGAACAGCAAAATAGAAAATACACGTGGCACAATAAATGCTTCGCAACTCACTAAAGCGAACACATCTTTTGACCACTTGTTCGTTTACAATCTCCAAGGAGGTGGCTTTGTCATCATAAGCGATGACGACCGTACAATGCCGGTCTTAGGTTATTCAACCGTCGGAGAAGTCAACGTAAATGATATGGCTCCGGGATTTGCTTCCCAGTTGCAGAAATACAATGAGCAGTTGAAAGCCATAGCCGAAGGCGCCGAAGTGAGCGCCTATACTCCACACCGCAATACCCGAAGTGTGGCCCCACTCATCCAAACACAATGGAAACAATATTCTGCCGATGGCACGATGTATAATTCTATGCTTCCCGTTGATTCAACTTTGCCACAAACAGGATACAGACCTACAACCGGCTGCGTTGCCACGGCGGCTGCCCAAGTGATGAACTATTGGCAGTGGCCGACCAATGGAAGAGGCTCGAATTGTATAACCCAAGATGGTGGTTGCTGGCACTACGACACTTTATGTGCGGATTTTGAATCAACCACTTACGATTGGAACAATATGCCGACACAACTGGATGGCAATAGTACGCAAGCCCAACGTGACGCCGTAGGGCTGTTGCAATATCATTGCGGTATCGCTTCCAATATGTGGTATAATAGTGATTGTCAAGCCAGTAGTTCTGGCTATTCTTTCGCCATCCATTTTGCACTCAACTACTTCTTCAAGTATAATGTTCATTCATTGCACGAATCAAGGTTTAATTATTCTGATGCCGAATGGTTAACACTGATAAAAAATGATTTGGACAATCACCTACCTATCTTATATTTCGGGCAATCTGTAGAGGATGCTGATGAAGACACCCATCCTGCCGGCCATGCTTTTATTTTGGATGGATATGATGAAGACGATATGGTGCACGTCAATTGGGGCTGGGGTGGTTCTTACGATGGATACTTCAATCTGTTTGCTTTAACAGTGCGTGACCATTACAATTTTTCACATTCTGAAGAAGCTATTTTAAATCTTCATCCTGATTATGAAGAAGATGATTTGCTTTTCTCCATTTTGGGTTCTGATGTGGTTCTCGACACTGCTACCGTTCAAAAGGGAGATAATCTTCGCGGACATGTTGATATTCACAATCCAAATGATGTTGCCGTTGACTTTTTTGTAGGTCAGGCAGTAATTGAAAACCTTTCCCAAAAATTTGTTCAATGGATTGATGTTCAGCATCTTATTATTCCAGCTCACGACACTTTGCACTACTCATTTGATGCTCCGGTCAATTTGCCAGTGGGCAGCTATTATACTTATATGCATTTTGCCCATGACACCATTGATGTCAATGACTCTTCTACTTTAGAATCTATGGTGTTTCCTACTTTAAATTCCCCTGAAGTTGATTTCTGGGTCGTTGACACCAACAAATCCTCAATGTCCAACCTGGTGATTTTTATCCGCTTTGCCGATGACGATGAAATCACCTATCCGTTCAATTCCATTGACAGCTTGTTTAATTGCAAAATTCCTGGATATCCGAGCGTTTACAATTATTTTGACGTGTTGTCATACGGTAAAATCCATTTTAACACCCTCTTTGCCGATCAAATTGTAAACAATTCAATCGTTTCATTCATAGATGAACATCCTCGTGGATATTATCAGCCATATTCTGAAACAAACCCTATTGGCTTCCACGGAGAAAATCCGCTGGTAGGCATCTCTATGCGCGAAGCACAACTGTTAGCTTCCGCTATCGATTATGTTAATTCAATGGGGTTGGTGAACTACTACGCTACTTTGGATGGTGATGGCGACGGCTATATTGACAATATTTCTTTTATTGTCAAAGGGGATGTTGATGATTGGTCATCCCTCTTATGGCCTCACATGGAATTTTTCCCTCATGATTCTATCGACCATCCTGTGAGCATTAACGGTAAACTTCCCAACACTTTCAATTTTGAGTTTGAAGGTTCTGTTACCTATGGAATTAATGTCAATGTATTCCGTCACGAAATGTCGCATTCTTTAGGTCTTCCTGACAATTATCATTATACGAATTTTGAAAATGTAAATCCGTCTGGTCGTTGGGATGTAATGAGTACTTCCAATGTGATGAATCAAACCAATATGATGTACAAGAATAAGTTTTTACATGTGGCTGATGACCCGATTCAAATCACCGAGGACGGAACCTATACGCTTTACAGCAATGCCACAAGTGCTTCGCAAAGCTGCTATTTCATCAAGTCGGCCATTGATGCTGACCAATGGTACACTTTCGAGTATCGGAACAAGGAAGATTTGTTCGATGAGGGTATTCCCGGAACGGGCTTGATTATTGGCCGCTGGAACAATGCCGTGCCCGCAAACATTTCTGCAAATGCCTTTTTTGACAACGACAGCATTCTTCATTTGTATTGGATTTTCCGTCCGGAAAGTAATAGTGATATTGAAAATGGAAACCTTAACAATGCTCATTTCAGTGCCTTTGCGGGACGAACCGCTTTTGGTCCTACCACAGATCCTCATCCCTATTTGGCTGATGGAACACCGGAAAACAGCTTTGAAATTACCGAAATTCAAGAATTTGGCGAGTATTTGACTTTCCATGTGCATTTTCTCAATGATGGTGTGGAAGAGCATTCTTTGATGAATGGCATTACGGTTTATCCGAATCCAACAGATAGGTATATTACCGTAACGGGCAACAATATGCGGCGTATTGAAGTGTTCAATGCTGTTGGTCAGTTGCAAAAAACAATCGCTACGCTTGATTCGAATCGTTGTACGATCTCCGTTGAAGACCTTGCCCCCGGACTGCATTTTGTTCGCGTTATTAACAATGATGGCACAACAAGCGAAGTGAAATTCGTAAAAACTATGTAATTTCGCCGCCTCAAATTTCCAGAATATAAGAACTAAAATATCGTAATTATGAGAAAGAAAATCAACTTCTTATTCATCGCTTTGATGATGATCATTGTCGGTGTCCGCGCCGACGAAGGAATGTGGCTGCCCTATTCCATTAACGGCCAAAGCCTGGCCGAAATGCAGCGCCTCGGCTGCAAACTTACCGCTGAACAGATCTTCAGCTTCAACCAACCCAGCCTCAAAGACGCCATCGTGCAGTTTGGCGGTGGCTGCACCGGCGAGCTTATCTCCCCGGAAGGCCTCCTGCTCACCAACCACCACTGCGGGCTCAGCTACGTGCAATCGCATGCCTCCGTGGAACACGACTACCTCCAAGATGGTTTCTGGGCCAAAAGCAAAGACCAGGAGCTACCCAACGAAGGCCTCACCGTTTCTTTTCTTACGTATATTGAAGACGTTACCGAGGCTATTCTGAAAGGCTATTCCACGGATATGTCCGAAGCCGACCGCGACAAACTGATTAAAGAAAACGGACAGAAAATCATTAAGGAACGTAAAGACGGCCGCAACGTGGAAGTGGAAATCGTTCCTTTCTATCACAACAACCAGTATATCCTTTTTGTCTATGATGTTTACAAAGATGTACGATTGGTGGCTTGTCCACCTTGGGGCATCGGCAAGTTCGGTGCTGACACCGACAACTGGACCTGGCCGCGCCACAAGGGCGACTTCTGCATCTTCCGCGTCTATACCGCTCCCGACGGTTCTCCCGCCGAGTACAGCAAAAACAACGTGCCGATGAAGTCCAAACACTATCTGCCCATCTCCCTGAAAGGCGTGCAACCCGGCGATTACACGATGATTATGGGCTATCCCGGCTCCACCGACCGCTACTCCACTTCCGGCGCGGTAAAGAACGTCATCGAACAGGAAGGCCCCGCCATCATCGACTGCCGCACCACCAAGTTGGAGCAATACCGCACACACATGGATGCCGACCAGGCTGTCTTTATCAAATATGCTTCCAAGCAAGCCAGCGTCAGCAACTACTGGAAATATTACATCGGACAGGTGAAACAGCTCCAACGCAACAAGGTGTTTGAAAAACGTACCGAGCAGGAACAGGCCTTCCGCAATTGGGTTAATGAGAACAGCGACCGCAAAGCCGAGTACGGCAACATCTTCACGGAAACGGACAATTACTGGAACCATCAGGAAAAATACACCAAGGCCCTCGTCTATCATCGCGAAGCCGGTCTGCGAGGCAGCGAAGCCGTGGCCTTTGCGTTGCAATTCAGACGCCTCAACAACACTATAAATCAAAAGGCCGCTTCGCAAGCCGACATCGCCGCATACGCCAAGCAGAATCTGACCGGTGCCGTGAAGGACTATTTCAAAGATTATGACAAGGCCACTGACCGCGACGTGACCATTGCTTTGCTCAACCTTTTCTATAAAGATATCAATCCTGCACAACTGCCCGCTACCATCAAGAAGGCAGGCGCTAAAAACGGCGGCGACTTCACAGCATTTGTGGATAACGCTTTCGCCAAATCCATCTTTGTGGATGAAAACAAGTTGAATGTCTGGATTGAGAATCCGAAATCTTTAGATAAGGATCCTATTTACGCCCTGATGTATGAAATTCTAAACTCCTATTGGGACTTGAGTGAGCAATCAGAACAAGTAGAAAACGGTCGTGCCGAACGCCTTTATATGAAGGGTTTGATGGAGATGCAGAAAGACCGCAATTTCTATCCGGATGCCAACTTCACGATGCGTCTCACCTACGGTAGCGTGCAAGACTGCGAGCCCGCCGACGGCGTTACATACGATTATATTACAACTCTTGACGGCGTGATGGCCAAGTACGTACCCGGCAACTGGGAATTTGACGTGCCTCAGGAATTGATCAAGTTGTGGGAAAACAAGGACTACGGCCGCTATGCCAACGAAAATGGTGACTTGGTGGTCAACTTCATTACCACCAACGACATCACGGGCGGCAACTCCGGTAGCCCCGTTATCGACGCCCACGGCAACCTCATCGGCTTGGCCTTCGACGGCAACTGGGAAGCAATGAGCGGTGACCTCTCCTTCGAAAACGAAGTGCAGCGCACCATCTGTATGGATATGCGCTACCTGCTTTTCATCATCGACAAGATGGCCAACGCCCAGAACCTGATGCAGGAAATCACGATTGTGGAATAATCGCAATTATCAAACTGATTATTAACGAAAAATAAGAATATTAAGAAAGACCAAATAAATAATATACAATAATATATTTTAGATAGCATTTGTAGCTATCCTTGAACTCCAATTTCCACAACGTCCTCTTTTTGAGGACATACCAATCAAGGATTAGTTATGAAGTGCCGTATCGTTACGGCGTGGAATAACTTGTATGATTGGTGGGCGTGGAAACCCGGAGTTCAGGCAAGATTTAGTTCCACGCTTTTTTTATGCCTCAGATTAAGAAAATACACATCGGGAAAATCATCCAAGCCAAGCTCAAGGAGCAGGGGCGAACCTCAGTATGGCTTGCCTCGCAGATTCCCTGTACGCCGAACCATCTATATAAGGTGTATGCCAATTCACACATAGATACAGATTTACTCATTCGCATTTCCAACATTTTAGGATACAATTTCTTTCAAGAATTTATCCACAATGGATAGGATTTACTATTCTATATGGATAGTTAAAATCCTTAATGATCACATTGAATATCATATTTTTGCGCTTTAATTTTGACTCCCTGCTATTGGCAAACAGCAGGGAATCGTATTTTACAACATCAAATAACTATATGAAAAAAATTCTATTCTTTGGTTTCTGTCTATTTTTATGCGGTAGAATTTTTGCACAATCCGACTTTGTTCCTGTTGGCGGTACTGCCATCGGTGCTTCCGGCTCCGTGACTTACACGGTCGGACAAATTGCCGTGCAGAGTGCGGACAACGGCGACAAGTCTGTGCTCGAAGGCGTGCAACAACCCTACGAAATCCAAACCGTAGGTGTGGATGAATATCCTGGCATCGCATTGGATGCTGTGGTCTATCCAAATCCCACACAACATTTTGTTCAATTAAAAATTTCCAACTACGTTATTCCCGATAACGGATTGAAGGCCCAACTTTATGATGCCAATGGCAAGCTGCTTGAAATCTATACTGTCTCCGACTTGCTCACGCAGTTTGATCTCTCCAAGTACCCCACGGCCACGTATCAGTTGCGCGTAATGGAGAACAAACGCTTACTGAAGACCTTCAAGATAGTCAAGCATAACTTTTAAAGAATAACGCCAAAATATTAAATCTAAATATGAAAAAAATCTTTACCCTTATCGCAACGCTTCTGCTTTCAATCTGCCTCTTCGCACAGGCACCGCAGAAGATGAACTATCAGGCAGTGGTTCGCAATGCCAGCAACTCCTTGGTAGCAAACCAGAATGTTTCTGTACGCATAACCCTGTTGCAAGGCAGTGCCACGGGCGCGGCTGTCTATTCCGAAACGCACAACGTGCAGACCAATGCCAACGGTCTGATGACCTTGGAGATTGGCGGCGGCAACGCGGCTAACGGTTCCTTCGCCGCTATCGACTGGGCAAACGGCCCCTATTTTATCAAATCAGAAATTGATCCCGAAGGCGGCATCAACTACAGTGTAACTACCACGCAGCAACTGCTGAGTGTTCCGTATGCCTTATACGCGGCCACTTCCGGCAATGGCGAAGGTCCGCAAGGTCCAGTTGGTCCGCAAGGCCCACAAGGTGAACCTGGTCCTGCCGGTCCACAAGGTGTCCAAGGTCCACAAGGTGAATCTGGTCCCGCCGGTCCTCAAGGTCCGCAAGGTCCACAGGGTGAAACTGGTCCCGCCGGTCAAGATGGTGCAGTTGGTCCTCAAGGTCCAGCCGGTGTCGGCATTCCTCAAACCATTTCCATTGATGGTCAGTATCTTTCTATTTCTGATGGAAATACTGTTACACTCCCTTCTGGCTTTAGCGGGGATTACAACGATTTGACGAACAAACCAACCATTCCCACCATACCTACCAATATAAGCAGTTTCAATAATGATGTTGGTTACGTTACCAGTGTTGATGTGCAGGAAGCTGCAAACATTCCGACAAATGTGAGTGCATTTGTCAATGATGCAGGTTATTTGACCTCTTTCACTGAAAGTCAAATCCTCACCCAAAATGGTGATACTATTTTTCTGACAGGCGGTAGTTATGTGGTTATTCCTCAACAAAGCAAGCTCTATTTCCTTACCTTTAATGCCAACTCAGGAACGGGAAGTATGAATACTCAGGTTTTCCCTTTGGGTGTTTCTCAAGCTATTCTCTACAACACTTTTACTAAAAATGGTTATTCTTTTGCCGGATGGAACGAGTCTGCCGATAACAGCGGTACTGCCTACGCTGAAGGCGAAATTTTGACACTGACTGCTAACAAACAACTCTTTGCCCAATGGACTGTGAATCATTATACAGTATCTTATCACAGCAATGGTGGTGATGGTTCAATGGCAGATCAGAATTTTACGTTTGGCATTCCACAAGACCTCGACATCTGTAGTTTGAGCAAGGAAGGTTATATCTTTAACGGATGGAACACCAAGCCTGACGGTACGGGTACCAGTTATGCAGACAACTACACTCTTTCCGCTTCTGAAGATCTTGACCTGTACGCCCAATGGATACCCGAAGAATATACGGTGACTTTTATTGCCAATAATGGTACGACAGATCAAACCTCACAAACTTTCTACCGTGACCAATCCCAACATCTCACCTCCAATGCTTTTCTCTACGACGGTTACAATTTTGCAAATTGGAACACTTTTGCTGATGGTACAGGAAACAGTTATTCCAATGGGCAAAATCTCACCCTGACCTCAAATCTCACGCTTTACGCGCAATGGACAATCGTCCCCACGGTCACGGTTTATTTTGATGCCAACGGAGGTGTCGGAACGATGGGCAGCCAGACCTTCTTGCAGGGTGTTCCGCAAACCCTTAACGCCAACCAATTTACTCGCGAAGGCTACGACTTTGTTAGTTGGTACACTAGTGCCAACGGTGTTGTCATCTATTATACCGATGGCCAAAGTGTGGTTATAAATAACAACCTTACCCTGTATGCCAAATGGGAGCGTAATGGCAGTTATGTGGAGCCGACCACAACTTGTACGGTGGATGCCCTCCACAGCAATGAAACAGGTTCGGGGAACACCCTTGAATCCGTACGCGATCACCAAAACAATAGTTACGAAGTAGTGCAAATAGGTACTCAGTGTTGGTTGAAGCAGAACATGCGTGCCATCACTTCACCGAGCACGGGTACTAATATTTTGCAACTTCCCGCACAAAACACTTCCTACACAGGCAAGCGCGCCTATTATCCGCAAGATAATCCGGATGCGGCAGCCCGCTTGGGCGTGTTGTATAACTGGAACGCAGCTATGGATACATTTAATACGTCATACGGCGAAACATCGTATGGTAAAAATCCTCAAAATTTCGTTGTTATTGCACCAAATACCCAACGCAGGGGTATCTGTCCGAAAGGTTGGCATGTGCCTTCCTACACAGAATGGGCAATTATGCGTTGGGCTGCAGGTGTAACCTCCTCACATTATGCCGGTAAATTGTCGGGTGGTGACGAGTGGTTCTCCTATATACTCGCTGATGACGAAGTAGGTGAGCAACCTGGCAACTATGCCTATTCAGATAGAAATGCTTCAGGATTTTCAGCAGTTCCGGCTGGTAGTTACCCGATGTTATCAAATGAATACTTTGCAGAGGATGCATCCTATAGTACAGTTAATTATTCGGTTTTTTGGAGCGGGGATCTTTCTACTGATTATAATGGCAACTATGAATGGTTCTCTGAAACCTTTAGCTTGTGCTCCGCGACCTCAAGTTCAGATTATCTTTCATCATTTAATACTCGCACCGGTTTATCCGTCCGTTGTATTCGCGATGTGGAAGGAGGTGCAACTA
The DNA here is from genome assembly GCA_045600905.1 of Bacteroidales bacterium. GTDB lineage: Bacteria > Bacteroidota > Bacteroidia > Bacteroidales > WCHB1-69 > F23-D06. Next base: position 24,584 of record JAZRYT010000011.1, on the reverse strand, counting down.
TTACAATTCCTATAGTGAGCACCAATTCTACAAGTGATTATGATTTCACATCCGTTTGGTCGTCTGGTGAAGTGATTTATGATGGTGGTTCACCTGTTACGACAAGGGGCTTTTGCTGGAGCACTTCACCTAATCCTACAATTTCAGACAACTACCTCACAAAAGGTACGGGAATAGGCAGTTTCTCTTCTTCTATAAGTGGCCTCACACCAGGTACAACCTATTACATTCGGGCATTTGCCACCAACAGCGAAGGAACAGCTTACGGCAACGAACTGAGTTTCATGACTCGCGCATATAATCTTCCATCTGTTACTACGTACGAAATAGATACTTCCAGATTATGGTGTACGTCTGTCTATGTGGATGGTTATTTACGATCTACCGGTGGCGATGATGCAACAACGTTTGGTATTTGCTGGAGTACTTCCCCTAATCCTACAATTTCGGATAATCACAGTTCGGGTTATAGTTACTACGGCTCAGAATTTTATGATGTATATTTAGAGGGCCTTACAGCTGGCACAACATACTATGCACGTGCATACGCCACCAATATTGTGGGTACTGCATACGGCAATGAAATAAATTTCACGACATATTCTCCGGCTATTCCATTAGTAACGATGGAAGATTCTCAATATTATGATGTTACATGCGCATCCGCCCAAGTGCGTGGTTATGTGTACATTGACGAGGATTGTGACCCACCTGTGACTGAAACGGGCTTATGTTGGAGCACTTCACCACATCCATCCCTATCAGATAATCATATTACAAGAGGAGGTACTATCGGCGAGTTCTCGTATTACATAGAGAATCTTGTCCCTGGGACAACCTACTATGTGCGTGCATACGCTGCCAACAGTTTGGGTACAACATGGGGAAATGAGATAAGTTTTACTACACTTGAACATCAATTACCTGGGGTAAATACTCTTGATGTACTTGATATAAACCACTCGACGGCTTATATGTATGGTGAAGTATATTCTCATAATTTCGATTGTACATCTAGTATTACATCAAAAGGCTTTTGTTGGAGTACTTCGCCAAACCCTACCATTTCTGATAGTGTTACCATAGATGATGAGACAGGGACAGGTTATTTCGCCAATTATCTTACGAACCTCACGGCTGGTACCACCTACTACGTGCGAGCATACGCCACCACTGAGGCAGGAACAGCTTACGGCAACCAGAGGAGTTTCACAACCCTTGCTCCTACAACGGCAACTGTAACCACCACCTCGGTTTCTTCTATCACCTCTACCTCGGCAACCTGTGGCGGCAATGTGACGGATGACGGCGGAGCCACGGTTACCGCACGCGGCGTGTGCTGGAGCACTTCCGAAAACCCGACTGTTGAAAATGCACATATTACGGATGGCACAGGCACGGGCAGTTTCACCTCTTCCATCACCGGATTAACTGCAGGTACAACCTACTACGTGCGAGCATACGCCACCAATAGCGAGGGTACGGCGTATGGTGAACAGATAAGTTTCACAACAACGACTTACACTCTCCCCACTGTTCAGACCTCTTCGGTTTCCAACATCACAACCACTACTGCCATTTGTGGCGGCAATGTGACGGATGACGGCGGAGCCACGGTTACCGCCCGCGGCGTGTGCTGGAGCACTTCCGAAAACCCGACTATTGAAAATGCGCATACTACGGAAGGCACAGACACGGGCAGCTTCATCTCTTCCATCACCAGATTAACTGCTGGGACAACCTACTACGTGCGTGCATACGCCACCAACAGCGAGGGCACGGCGTATGGCGACCAAGTAAGTTTCACAACTTTAAACAGTGATAGCGATACGACTCATCATGCGGATAACTTCTCCTGTCCTGGAACGCCTACAGTCTCCGACCACGAAGGCAATGTATATAATACCGTTCAGATTGGCACACAATGCTGGATGCGAGAGAACATGCGATGCACTACCTCTCCAAGCACGGGTACTACCATTTTGAATTCCAATCCAAGCGGTTATTCTTACACGGGCAAGCAGGCATATTTTGTGAACGACGATACCTCCAATTTATCCACGTATGGATTGCTGTACAACTGGAATGCGGCGATAGATACGTTTTGTACTTCGTATGGAGAGACATCAATTAGCAGACAAGTAGCCGTAAGTGTGACCTTTAACGGTAAACGTCGCGGCATTTGCCCAGATGGATGGCACATTCCGAGTAATGAAGAGTGGAACGCATTGGATGACTATGTAAGTAGTCAGAACAACTATCTATGTAATAACAATACGTCAAATACAGCAAAAGCATTGGCATCCGTATCAGGATGGAGTAATAGTGAAGTGCCTTGTTCGGTGGGTAATATACCTGAAAACAACAATGCAACAGGTTTTTCAGCTGTTCCTGTCGGTATGATTGGGTATGATGCTTTTGGTATTACTGCCACATTTTGGGCCTCTAACCAATATGATTACGATGAAGCCTACTACCACTATCTGGAATATGATTTTGCTCCATTTTATTATTATTATGCTTATAAGACCAATGGGTTTTCCGTTCGCTGCCTCCGCGATTAGAACGATTTGACATTTGAAAATCAGGGCTTCGTGCGTTTGTTCGTGCGAGGCCTTTTTTAATGGTGAATTGAAAATGGACAATTGGGGTGTACGAAATTTTCGTAACGAAAATTTCGTACAATAGGAAAATTGTTTATTTTTGCACCGTATTTAAGATCGTCATTATGCGTAATCCCTTTATTTACAGATCCTACATTTCAAAACAGCTGTTCTGTGATCGCGAAGCAGAATTGAAGACACTTTTGGCTAATTGTACCTCTAATGTAGATACCACACTCATCTCCGAGCGAAGAATGGGCAAAACAGGGCTGATCCATCGTCTTTTTGAAGAAATCGAAGATTTGAAAATCAATATGTTGCCTCTATACGTGGATATTTTCGCCACCAGCAGTCTGGCGGATTTCATCAAAGTGATTTCCGAAACTGTCGCGCGCACCATTCACGATAAATCATCGATGAGCGGCAAGTTTATGCAATTCATCAAATCGCTCCGCCCAATGGTAACATACGACCCCCTTTCAGGGATGCCGCAATTCCAAATCAACTATCAAAACGAGCCTGAAAAAATTCAAACGCTGTATTCCCTTTTTGATATTCTCAACAGCTTGGGCCAACCCGTACTGCTGGCCATCGACGAGTTTCAGCAGATTCGCCATTATCCCGAACAAAATATGGAGGCACTGTTACGCGCACATATCCAAACACTTGCCAATGTGAACTTTATTTTCTGCGGAAGCAAACGACACTTGATGCTCGATATTTTTGCCAATGAGCGAGCTCCTTTTTATCGAAGTACCGAATTTTTGGCATTGGATAAAATATCCGAGCACTCTTACTCCGAGTTCATCATCAAGCAATTCGCAGACAGTAACCGAAATATTACCGCAGAAGCAGTAGCCTACATTTTAGACTGGACGCAACGCCACACCTATTATACGCAGCGACTATGCCATTATGTCTATCAACTTGATGATGAAAGAATCGATGTTCAACAAGTTAAAGAGTCGGCGCAGCAGATCCTTCAAACCGACACGACGGTGTTCAATCAGTATCGCCAAATGCTTTCGGACAGGCAGTGGCGTCTTCTGGTGGCTATAGCAAAAGAGGGGAAGGTGAAAAATCCCACATCGAGAAAGTTTTTGCAGAAATACGCACTTCCCTCTGCTTCAACCATACAGTCCCTTCTTCCCGCTTTGATTGACAAGGAAATTATAACCGATTCATTTGTTGATGAATGCACTCAATATGCTGTCAGCGATATTTTCTTCAGCCATTGGTTGGCATTTAATTTTTAGTAAGCAATCACCAATATTAGTATCAAATAATGCGAAAATCGTCTCTACTATTTCTGTCACTTTGCCTGCTTTTGACTTCGTGTCGGACCTATTACGTCGGCACGAACCCGGCCTCTATGTTGAAAAACGAGCAGCAAGCGGACGGCCTTGCCCTAACAGCTTGCCCGGACACCGCTCTGAATGGCCTGCTCTACTACCTGGATTTCAAGAATGACTACCAGCTCGACAAGATGCTGAAGGCCGACGTGCGAGGATTGGGCGACTTCAAGACTTACGTCGGCACGAAGATTCTGAGCACGGGCAAGGTCCTCGCCAACCTCAAGAAACTGAAGACGGGCTGCACCGCCTTCGTCTGCCAGTCACCGTCAGGCGATGTGCTCTACGCCCGCAATTTCGACTTTACCGCCGACGGGCCCGCGCCGGTCGTTGTGGCACGAACTTTCCCCAATGACGGCTATAAATCCATCTCGCTCATCAGCATGTCATTGCTCAAATACCCCAAAGGCAGTCTCAGCGACGGCACTACGGATGTCAGTCTATTAGCTGCGGCGCCGTACTTGCTGATGGACGGGATGAACGAGCAAGGTCTGGCCGTGAGCGTGCTGTATCTCGACCCAAGCGACACCACCACGGGCGTTTGGTATGGAGGCACCGAGCAGTACGACCGACACAAGCACGACATTATGACCACCACGGCGATGCGCCTCGTACTCGACCGCGCCGCGAACGTGGAGGAAGCCATCACGCTGTTACAACAATATAATATGTTCGCCAACGGCAGGAAACCGCCTTACAGCTACCATTTCCTTTTGGGCGACAGAACAGGAAAATCCATTGTGTTAGAATATGTTCCGCGAAACGGGGAATGGCTGATGGACACCATCAATGCAGGCTTGGTGACGAATTTCTACCTCGCAGATTCGCTTTGGGGCATCGGGCACGGCCACGAACGCTTTGAAACGGCCAGGGATTATCTCCAAGAGAAGCAATGGATTCTGACCGAAGAGGAAGCTATGTCCGTTTTACAAAATGTTTCACAAGAACCGACGGCGCGCAAAACCAGCAACACGCAATGGTCGGTGGTCTATAATCTTACCAAGGGCACCTATATGCTTTGTGTAGGACGTGATTATGAGAATGCGGTCCGCGGCAAAATTTTTATTAAGGATGGAGACATCTAAAGCATTGCCTTTGTTTTTTGATTATCTTTGCAGCTGCAAAATTTTGGAATTGAAAGAAATTTCTGCAAATTAATTTTTTACAATGAAAAAGACTATTATTCTCTCCTTTCTTATATTTCTTGGCACGTGGACTCTTTCTGCGCAGAAGCCTGTTTTGGTTTATGAAGGCACCCTCAAAATCAAGCCGATGCAAGAAGAATGTTTGTATTTCGGATTTGCCTCCGGCGACCAAATCGTGGTGCAACTTTCGGAAACCGGCAAAAAGGATTTAAAGGAATTTGAAGTTTCCGAGCTGCCCAATTCTTCCAAATACAAGGAGTCTGATTTCCATCAGATTAAGGACAAACACGTTGCAGTAAACCAGAAAGCCGTATATCAATTTTCCATAAAAAACGGTTCTTTAGGCAATCGTACCTGTAAGATTCGGATTTCTCGTATTCCTTCGGACGAAAAAACTGCCAACTTCAACACAGGATGGAAATGGGAAACTGTTTATGACACCACATACATTCCCTTTTCACAGGATTCCATCATCGGCTATGACACACTATCCAAGAAAAAAGTTTCCAGGGAATTAGTCTCCACCGGATTAAAGGAGTACAATTTGTTGGATAAAACAGTAAATATCAAAGCGCGCGGAATTGTGAAGCACGACAATCCAAGAATGTGCGTGCCTATAAATCTGCCCAAATTGGAGAGTACGGAAACTTGCCATCAGGAGATTATGGCCTGGGCATACTGGATGGGAGTCGGGCCCTCGGCTGACAACTTCTTTTCCAGAAACAAAGGCACGCTTGTCAATCTCTCGGGTTTGGTGACAGCCAATCCTTTGGCCAAACTGGCAATCGGCGTCGCAACGGCACTCATCATCCCTGACGGTAATAAAATTGACCCGGTTTGGTATGCCGTCACAGACGAAGCGGGCAAGGCCGCCTTTATGGAAGGCAAAGATTTTCACGCTTTGGATTACGGTCGCGGCAAAGGTTCCTACAGTCGTTTTTCCGAAGCTGAGCAATGTCAAGGACCTTACTTCGTGTGCGTTAAAAACGAAAATCTCCATAACAGCGTGGATGTCACCGTGAAGGCCGTCGCCATCGTAAAAGTGGAGACCTATAAGGAGAAAGATCACGAAAGGACGAAAACCACACCGCGTTACACTTCTGTTGACAAAACGCGAATGGAAATCATTCCACGACAAGTCAGGGTGAATGTCGAATAATGATGCACATTCTATTGACTAAATCATAAATATCCAACAACTAATATGCAGATTAAAAAAAGATAACCCAATACAAATCACTGTTCACGCTTCACAGTTCACTTAAAACTAATCAATTATGAACCTGTTTCAACTTTTCAAAAACATAAAGCCATTTGTAAAACCATACAAATGGCTCGTCTTAATCACCTTGATTCTGACATTAATCGGATCATTGATGGCACAGGTAAATGCCATCGTTTTGGACTGGACCGTGGATGAAGTTGACGGAATGGTCAACTCTCACACGCCATGGGGGCCTGCTGCCTATAAGATTGTCGTCACCATCGCCATCGTGCTGCTTGGCAAGGAAATCCTTTCCGCCTTAATCACATTCGCGCAGAACTACTTTGGTGAGCGGATGAGGATTTTCGTTTCCAAAGATTTGGCACAGTCCGTTATTGAAAAGGTGCTTACTTTCCGAATGGCATTTTTCTCCGCGACAGATAATGGTACTGGCAAACTTCAAACCCGTATCGACCAGGGTGTGAGCAGCCTCTCGCGCACGGTGCAGAATTTCTTCATCGACCTGCTGCCTCTGTTCACCAGCGCCCTGCTTGCCTTGATACTGATGTTTGCCGCCAATGTCTATGTCGGCTTGGTAGCATTGTGTATTGTGCCGATTTACTTTTTCATCACTTTTCGCCAAGCGAAACGGCTGAAAGGCTGGCGCCGTGAAATGCGCTCCATGCTCGAAACCAAGAGCCACGGTATTATGAACATCATCGAATCTATCAATGTCATCAAATCGTTCAACCGTGAACAGATTGAAGCCGATAAGCAACTGACTATCCAGAACAATGTCACACAAAACCAGATGAACACCCGCAAAGTGAGTTTCTTCTACAACGGCGTGAAAAGTTTCGTAAAGCAAGTGGGCACGGTTTTGGTTATCATCCTCACGGCTTATCTCGTGTTGATAGGCTATCCGGGGATGACCATCGGTAAGATTATGTACCACGTGATGCTCTTCAGCAATGTGGTGGCTCCGATTACGCAGTTGCAGCGCATTTTCGATGATATGAATGACGCGCTCATCTATGCCGAAGGCTTCTTCAGTATTCTTCACTCAGACAAAGACATTGAACCTTCTGGCGAATATACTTCCGACAAAGTGATTGGCAACTTCGAATTGAAGAACGTCGATTTCACATATCCGAACGGTAAAAAGGCGCTGCACGACATCAATATGAACATCGAAAGTGGTAAAATCACCGCCTTTGTGGGATTGTCCGGTGCTGGAAAGAGTACGATTGTCAACCTTTTGGATAAATTTTACGAACCCGATTGTGGCAATATCACATTGGACGGTGTCAGTCTTCAAGACTATGACACGCAATTCTTGCGCGAGAACATCGGCATCGTATTGCAGAAAAACCACATCTTTGACGGTTCCATTGAAGAGAACATCCTGTACGGCAATCCCAACGCCACACACGAGCAGGTGGTGGATGCTGCCAAAAAGGCCTACATCTACGATCAGATTATGGAGTTGCCGAAGCAGTTTGACAGCAAAGCCGATGAGCTTTCCGGTGGCCAACAGCAGCGCATCGCCATTGCGCGTATGTTCTTGAAAAATCCGCCCATCATCTTCTTGGACGAGCCGACCGCCAGTCTGGATGCCATTGCCACCGAGCAAATCAAGAACAGCATTGATGCCATCAAGCAGAACCGTACCGTCATCATCATCTCGCACAGCATCTCGCAAATCATTGACGCAGACGTTGTTTATGCCTTGAAAGACGGACACGTGGAACAGTCTGGAGACCCAGACGATGTCTATAAGAAAGGCGGTATCTATAAAGACATCATCGATGCCTCTGCCCGCTCTCTAAATATTGAAAAGATTGCCAAAACAATCGAAGAAGGTTGATTTTCTTCTTCCATTGCATCAAATGAATTTTCAAAATAGATTTTAAGTATGTTTGCACTTAAAATAACTTTTATAAAACGACCTGAATGAATGCAGACATTTAATAAAAAAAGAGACGTGCTCACCGCACGTCTCTTTTCGTATTGCTTTATTCGTTCTTATAAACTGGAAGAGGTTGGTCGATAACTTCGTGCCATGGTAAGCCGTAGCCGCCGATTTCCTTCATAAACGGATCCGGATCAAACTGCTCCACATTGAACACGCCTGTGCCTTTCCACGTGCCTGTAAGGATCATCTTGGCACAGAGCATTGCGGGCACACCCGTTGTATAAGAAACAGCTTGTGCGCCGATTTCCTTATAACATTCGGCATGGTCACAGTTGTTATATACGTAATACGTGCGTTCTTTGCCATCCTTGACGCCCTTGATTTGACAGCCGATGGAAGTCTGGCCGTGGTAACCTTCGCCGAGTGAAGACGGTTCGGGAAGCACAGCTTTCAGGAACTGTAACGGAACAATATCAATGCCTTGGTATTTAATCGGCTTGATGCTGGTCATACCGACTTCCTGTAATACATTGAGGAAAGTAAGGTATTGTTGTCCAAAGGTCATCCAGAAGCGCGCGCGCTTGATGGTAGGATAGCTTCTGACCAAAGATTCCAATTCTTCGTGATAGAGCAGATAGGACTCACGGTCACCGATATTCGGATATTCGACGGCACGATGAATGGACATCGGATCAATTTCCACCCATTGGCCATTCTCCCAATATTTGCCTCTTTGTGTCACTTCACGAATATTGATTTCAGGATTGAAGTTGGTGGCAAAAGCCTTGCCGTGGTCGCCCGCATTGCAATCGACGATATCCAGATAGTGGATTTCATCGAAATAATGTTTGGCTGCGTAAGCCGTATAGATGCTGGTAACACCCGGGTCAAAGCCGCAACCGAGGAGTGCCATAATGCCGGCCTCTTTGAATCTGTCTTGATAAGCCCATTGCCAGCTGTATTCGAATTTCGCTTTGTCACGCGGCTCATAATTGGCAGTGTCCATATAGTTGGTCTTGGTAGCCAAACAAGCGTCCATCAATGGCAGATCCTGATAAGGGAGTGCCACATTAATCAACAAATCAGGCTTATAGCTATTGATCAGTTGGATGGTTTCTTCCACATTGTCAGCATCAACCTGAGCTGTTTGCACGCGGTTGCCACCAATTTCAGCAGCGATTTTGTCACATTTGGACTTCGTGCGGGAAGCGAGCATTATTTCTGTGAAGACTTCTGGTACGGAAGCGCATTTGTGTGCAACGACAGCACCCACGCCGCCTGCACCAATGATTAAAACTTTTGCCATAGTATTGTATTTATATTTTTCAAAATTGAGGGCGCAAAGATACAAATTAATGCGACAATCACTATGACGATAATGCGGTATTTGCAAAGTTCCTTATCGCTTTGCTGTATTAAAGTTACACTTAATGCCTTCTTTTTCGCAATATTTCCGCCAACGTTCCCGATAGAACGGTGTGACCGTGCCGTCGGCAATCACCTCCTTGAAGTCCAATGCCAAACGGACTTTCTCCGGTTCCATCGTCGGATTATACTGCAACAACAACTTATCCACTTTCGGACGAATGGATGTCGGATATACTTTCTCCTTCCGTTTCAGCAAATAATAGCACTGATTATCGTAAAAAATGAAATTGCCGCGTTTCGTCACAAAATCGGCATCATAATAATCCGTGTCAATGGGAACAAACGTCCAATCCGCGTGCAACTTGCGGGCGTGGTTCTGCATCGAATAGCGGTACGATTGGCAGGTATCATTACGTATGGAATCCGAAAAAAGGACGCATTTTTGTTGATGGCAAAATCCTACGGCACTGACATTCCGAATATCATACACCACCATTTCTTCCTGCCTCTGCCATTCTATTTTTCTATAAAGAAACGTTCCTGAGAACAAGGCAAAACAACCGTATGCCATCCATCCCAACGTTCTACGCTTGTAATGAATGGCCGCATACAGTAAAATAATTAGTAGATACAAAACAACCACTTGCGGTATCGAATAATCAATATTCTGCGTAACCGAGCCTGGCAGTCCATCCACGAAATTCACGATACCGTTCATTAGGCGTATCTCCCACGTCAGCAGAAAGGAAATCCACGTTGACAATAATGGAACAAACGATACGGCCAAGAGCGCCACGCCCGAAACCATCACCACAAAGGAGAGCGCTATAACCGTAAGATTGGACAGCAGAAAATAGTTGGGGAATTGTCCGAAATAATAAACGGAAATAGGAAACGTACTGATTTGCACCGCCACAGACACGGACATCAGTTCCCAGAAATAATTGCCCACTTTGGTACGGCAATGGTATATTTCCGCAATCTTCGGTTGGAAAAGCACGATACCGAAAACGGCCAAGTAACTCAGTTGAAAACCCACTTCGAAAAGCAATAACGGATTGATGACTAACAGTACAAAAAGAGAGGCGAACAAACTGTGGAACACGTTGGTATTGCGTTGTAACATGCCCCCGACAGTTACAAAGGTGAACATCGTGGCCGAGCGTGTGACCGAGGGAGACAGCCCCGTGATGTGGGCGTAGAGCCATATTGTCAAAAGCAGAATCAGCGCTTTCAGCAGACGTGTGTAACGAAAAAGGTCCATTGGTTTCAGTAAAAAGTTGAGAATCATAAAGATGACACCCACGTGCATTCCGGAAACACAGAGTATGTGGCTCACGCCGGCGGAAGCGTACGCCGCGCGCAACTCCGGTTCCATCGTGTCGTCATCGCCCAGCAAAATGGCCTTGATAATGTCGTACTCTTCGCCTGACATTCCCGCCGTGGCAAACTGCCTCGACAACTGCTGCTGCATTCGTCGCGACAATGCCCGAAGAGGGTGCGGCACCTGATGGTCGATTTTCTGCCACCCGTATTGCGGGACATAACCTGTATAGAACAAGCCCTTACGCCGCATATATTTTTGATTGTTGAAAGCATCAGGATTAACGGGCGGCGCAAACTCCGACAGCCTGGTGGATATAAGCAGCACATCGCCGTACTCGACAGATTCTGCCTCTGGAGACTTCTGCAAATACAGCAACACTTTGCCGTTCATTGGCAAACCCGACGTAGTCTGCAGCACTTCAGCCTGCAACTTCACGCTCTTGGCCCGCGGCACGGGAAAATCCGCCACACGCACTAAAAAGGTCTCTTCATTCTCCAAAGCAGCTTGCTGTGTCTCGGAAAGATGCGGTGATAATCGGAAATTTGTCGTGAACATTCCCGCAAAAATGAACCCGATAGACATTGCCACTGTTTTCACCCACTGCCATTTATAACTCTTAAATTGCAACAAAAGCAACGAAATCAACCAAAAAGCGACTGCAAAAAAGAATAATAATTGACCAATTCCTTCAGGAAAGTTGCAAATATAGGCGCAAATTATACCTGAAACGTATGGTAACAGGATTTTTACAAGCGGGTATTTCGAAAAGTTCATAACATATCTTTTCGCCAAATATATAAAAGATATGTCTCGCAAATGAACGAAGAAAAATCTAATTTTTTCCTTTATCTCACACGTACTTCATCCATCATTATCCAGGCCTTCTCGCCTGGATTATTGTGCCATTCCGGCAATTTGGGAACTGGTTGCGCCTCAATCTTGATGTACTTCACATTTTTGTTCGCAACCTTGTGACGTAAGATACAGACTTCCCCCTTGCTGTTTTCCTTCAATGTCGGATTGATGGGTAATGCCACTTCTTCTGGTTCACTATATGTCACGCCGTCTTTGGAATAGGAAACCTTGACCTTTTCAGGCAAGAACACCCATTGAACTGGGTTGTGCGAGAAACTCAATGCCAATTCACTTACAGAAAAAGGATGTGAAACCACCATTTGCAATGTATCTCCAAAAAAGCCGACCCATCCATTTGTATAATCTGCCGGGCTGCCAATCTTACCGTCTGTCAGAACACGTTGCGCACTTTTATTGTAAGGTTCAGAAGGAACCGTTTGAAAATCTATATGCGGACATATTTGGGCTTCTTGCGAATTCCACGGAATTATCGGACCTAATGTTTGCAACATTGTAGTATAATTGTTCGCAACTACGGAATCCTTATTCACGAACAAGCGATCAAAACCATCATTCTCACCTATTTGAAAATGCAAAGTAAAATCAAAGGGCTCACAGCCGATAACTGTATTTGACTTTTCTACCTGTACCAAATACGGATGGCGAACTCCGGAACCGCAAGTAGCCGTGCCTAGGCCACATTGGGCTAAATCCATATTGAGTGTGAAATAATCTTCACGATGCAATTCGTTGAGATGTTGCGCTCTTTCCACATTCTCATCCGAATAAGGATAAATACTGAATTGGCAATTTTGGTTTAAAAATTGAGCAGCAAACAATCGCTGATGCTGTTTGTTAAATAGCGACACATAGCGGGTCTCCATTCGGTTGCCGGCCGCCTGCGGTCGAACATAGTGATGGAACAATTCATCAGTTGGGCACTCGTAGTGGCCTACAAATCCCACAGCTTTACGATCAGGATAGGTTTCCTGGCCATATCCTACCCATTCCGTTGTGGTCAGCACATCCGAAACCTGCATTTGCAATCCTAATTTAGACAGACTCGGCACCCATTTGTTGGGAAAAACTCTTGTGCGCAAGAATATATCTCCCGATGGATGAATAGAATACATTTGATTATAGCACAAGACTTCTTCTGAATTTTTATTCAGGCACACCCATTCCACATACAATTCCAACACATCGGTAAAACCTTTACCTTCATAATTGCCCTCTATATGTCTCAATTCACATTGCAGGCTATCTAAACCCACACGTCGCCAAAGCAGTTCACCTTGCGCATCACGCTCATCGTTATCAGTCGGCGGACGCCAAAGACAAAGTTTCGGACCTTGTTTCAACAGCGTTTCTCCATTCTTCTTAATTGTAGAAATAGTGCCCTGGCCCAAATCAAACATTATCTCCATCGTTCCATTAGAGATTTTAAGCTCGTCACCCTGCCTCTCATAATAAATCGATGTTTCCATTGATTTCTGGCAAATGGCTTTTGAAATGGGCAACATTGGCAACTCAAACTGCTCGTAAGCAATTACATTGTTCTGATTTTCCGTCTTGGGAACCAACAGGAAATCCAACAGTACATCCCTGCCAGCCGACACGGAATCTAATGATTTTATCTGGTCAAGCAAGCGTTGCGGCAGCACCAACTCGGCGGTGTCGTGCGGGGCAAGACGCACCATCATCACGCCACAAAGCGTATCGGGTTCATCCATAGAGACGTTTATCGTATTGTCTTCATCGAATCTCAAGACAGTAGAGTCCGGCTCGTATTTCAGAAAATCATCAGGATGAACGGGCTTCTCGCGTGCCACGTCGGGGCGCAGGCGATAGCGCAACTCGTATTCGCCCAGATTACTGAAATCAAAGCGGTTGATGATGCGGAACTGAAGATTTTGCAAGTCCACTGCCTCTATTTTCATCGGCTGATAGACTTTTTTTACCTCTGCCAACTGCGGATGCGGTTTGCGGTCGGGTGTCACCAACCCGTTGACACAGAAGTTGCCATCAGAAGGAACGCTCACCGCCGGATTAACGACATTGGCTTGTGTGGGGATGTGGATGGGGCGGGTGAAGTCGCCGCCGTAGGCATAATATTCCCGTCCGTATTCATCGTGCGTCAAAACGCCCTGATCCACCCAGTCCCAAATGCAGCCGCCCTGAAGTTGCGGATATTTGTATATAGTATCCCAATAGTCCTGCAAGCCGCCGCAGCTGTTGCCCATCGCGTGGTTATATTCGCACATTATGAACGGACGGTCTTGATGTTTGCGACCATACTCGGCGATATAATCCACCGACGGGTACATAATGGTCACAATGTCTGTGTTACGATCATAGAGGGCGCGCTCGTACTGTACGGGGCGCGTGCTGTCTTGAGCTTTCAGCCAGTCGTATGCGGCCTCGTAGCAGATGCCGTTGCCTGACTCATTGCCCAACGACCACGTGATGATGCACGGGTGGTTTTTGTCGCGCTCGTACATATTGCGAGTACGTGCCACCGTGGCATCTTGAAAATCCAATCGCTTGGCCAGTGACTGCTCGCCGTAACCCTGCGCGTGCGACTCTGCATTGGCCTCATCAATCACATACAGCCCGAAATAGTCACAAAGACTGTAAAATTCCGGGGTGTTCGGATAATGACAGGTGCGCACCGTATTGATGTTGTTGGCCTTCATCAACTTGAGGTCTTCTAAAATGCGATTATCGGCCACGTGGCCCGTCAGCGGGTCGTGCTCGTGGCGGTTCACCCCGCGAATGGTCACGGGCCGGCCGTTGACCTTCAACAAACCGTCTTCAATCTTGACATTTCGGAAGCCAATGTACATCGATGCATAATCAATCCAACGGCCCTTCTTATCTTTCAAGGTGAGGTCCATCCCATACAGGTTGGGATGCTCTGCGGTCCACGTTTCCACATTGGGCACATTTAGATGCAGATTCACAATTTGGCGGCAAACCAATTCTTTGTCAGGCGTGCTCGGGGCAAAGCGAATCTGTTTTTTTACTCGTTCGAGCACACCATCCACGATAAGCTCAAGTTCGTAAAGTTGTGGTTTTTGGCTACGCGGAACTTCCACTAAGACTTCCACGTCCAATTTGCCGCTGGTATAAGACTCGTCCAAATCCGCCACCACCTTGTAATCCACAATATGTACTTTCGGTTGGGCGTAGATTATCACCTCGTGGTCGAGGCCGCTGAAACGCCAAAAGTCCTGGCACTCGAAATAGGAGCCATCGCTCCACTTGAAGACTTGAATGGCAAAAAGGTTGGGCTCGCCGAATTTCACATAACGGGTGATGTCGAACTCCGAGTTGGTTTTAGCATCCTCGCTATAGCCCACAAACTGGCCGTTCACCCATAGATAAAAACAGGACTTCGCTCCCCCAATGTTCATGATAACGGAGTTGTCCTGCCAACTTTTGTCGATAGTCACCCACTTGCGATAGCTGCCCACGGCATTGCCTTTGACGGGCACACGCGGCAGTTGGCTGTTGTCGAAATCGTTGGTGGTATTCACATACACGGGAATGCCGTATCCGTTAAGTTCCCAATTGGAGGGCACCTGAAGTTCGTTCCACTCTTTATCATCGTAGTCGGCACGAAAGAAGTCCGTCGGGCGCTCGTCAGCATTTTCCACATAACGGAACTTCCACGGACCGTTGAGATCCAGCTGCGGAATCATAGCGCTCTCGTTATTTTGGAGGATATTGGCCCGCGGATAGAGTTTGTTGATTTCAAACACGGCCGGGTCTTGCCATTCGTTGAAAGTCTGGGCAGAGATTTTGAAGGCAATGCAAAGAACTATTAGGGAGAGAAAATGTCGTAAATGATTCATAGCCAAATTTTATTCCTATTCCACAAGTGATTTTATATATTCGATAAAAGAATTGGCTTGGTCAGTAAGAGCATTGACATCTTCTTTTGTACACAAAACGAAATCATCATAATCGCCACTTTGTCTTTTTTCAAAAAGTGTTGATAGCGTTTTTCCTATCTCTATTGGAACAATTCCGGAAGCCACAAAATGTAAACCAAACATTGTTTTGACCCCAGTGTGACTTTGAGCTTGTAAATCATTTTTTAACAACAAAGAAATAACCGCATAATAACAAGCATAGTATAATCTATTTATAGCAGCATTATAGTATCCCTCACCAGATAAAAGTGCTGCTTCTTTCATAGTTTCAGAAGCGCGTTCCAAACGATACTTCACCAAAGCATTTTTGCTTTCTATATCTAATATTTGTTTCATAATATAATGCCTTCATTTATAACATTCAAATAAAAAGGAGTGTTAAACGGACGGTTGTCCCAATTCTTTTTCAACATGACAATCGGGCTAATAGTCACGCCCGACTCTAATTCCAATTTATACAATGGAGTGGTTATTCTTTGTTCTCGTTCTATAGACAAATCATCCTCATCCAATAAAATCAGAATGTCTATATCACTATCTGCCCGTGCATCGCCACGGGCCTCACTTCCATACAGAATTTTTGTTGCCGACGGCGCAATCTGGCTTAATAAATCTCGTATTTGCTCAACAACTTTGGGACGTTTCATTTCACTCTTTTTTTCAGCAGCGCAAAAGTACATAAAAAACTTGTAATTTTGCGCCCCCAAAAAACACCTACTATGACATTCGCTCTATTGATTTTCGGACTTGCCAGCCACACTTTGCTTTCCGTCATCATCGGACTGTTTGGCGCGCGCCGTCGCATCGGCTTCGGATGGACGTTTTTATTGTCCGTAATCCTCACCCCTGTTGCCGGGCTCATCGGGGTACTATTGTCAGACCCATTGCCGGGGCAGGAGAAGAAGTGGGGCTGCATAGGCACATTATTAGCTATGATGGTCATCATCACCCTGCTGATCATCGGCGTGGTGTTAGTTGGCGCTTTTTTAGCTTAATTGATCTGTTATGAACATCGAATCCTGTCGCGAATATTGTTTGGGCAAACCGCTCGCCACGGAAGACACGCCGTTTGACGAGACAACTCTCGTCATCCGCGTGATGAACAAAATTTTTGCCTGTCTGGATATGGAGCGCCCCGACCTCGTAGTGTTGAAATGCGAACCGAGCTATGCCATCGAGCTTCGAGACCGATACAGCGCCGTTGAGGGCGCGTGGCATTGGAACAAAAAATACTGGAATCAAATCTATTTTCACGGTGACGTGGATGACAGCCTACTCTGTTCGCTTATAGACCATTCATACAATGAAGTCGTTAAGAAAATGCCAAAGAAGACACAAGAGATCATTCGCAATGCGAACAATCAAAATCAATAACTCTATGAAAAGAATCCTCCTACTCACATTCATCTGTTCTATTGTCAGTTGCTGTCTGGCAAGCACGCCGGATTCCTCGCGAATGCGTATGCCATTGCCGCCACGGACACACAAACCGCTACCCAAAGTTCGTCTGGACAACCACCGCAGCAACTTCGAACTCACAAACTTAGTGGTGTTCATCCGTTTTGCCGACGACCCGGAAATTGACAAAACTTTCAGGAAATCAATCAAATGTTCAACGACTCATCCGCAGGCGCAATGTCTGTCTATAACTATTTCGATGCGATGAGTTATGGAAAAATCCACTATAATACTGTCTATACAAACCAAATCCAAGACAACGCGATTGTATCCTACTGCGACAGGCATCCGCGTCGCTACTTCGAGCCGTACGCCGTCAACAATCCTGAAGGTTATTTGCCTTTCTCCCCAGATTCCATCTGCCCGCGCGAGCGACAACTCTTGGCAGACGCCTTGCATCACATTGACTCCCTGCATTTAGTGGATTCCAACATCAACTTGGATGGTAACGAAGACGGATTCATTGACAATATCAGCTTCATCGTCAAAGGCGGATGCGGCGAATGGGCTTCTTTGCTTTGGCCACATATGGAGTTCCTCAATGACGAGCCATATCCTGTCACAGTCAATGGCGTTGCGCCCTATACCTTCAATTTCGAACTGGAAGGCTCCGGATACTATTTCTCCGCCAATGTCTTCTGCCACGAAATGACACATTCGCTGGGTGTTCCCGACTTATACCACTATTACCACTACACCGACGTTGACCCCGTCGGTTCCTGGGATATTATGGGACAGAACACCATGCAGCAACTTAACGCTATAATGAAATACAAGTTCTTAGGTATTGTTGACGAGCCCGTTCAGATTACGGAAGACGGAGACTACACGCTGTACAGCAATGCCAGCTCCGATATTCAAAACTGCTACTACATCAAATCTGCCATCGATAGCACCCAGTGGTACACTTTCGAGTATCGCAACAAATATGATTTTATGGACAACCTACACAATAGCGGTTTGATCATAGGCCGCTGGGTTGACACAATGGATGTCAATAACATATACACCTCTGGGAATGCGCATTTCGATTTTTTCAACAATGCCAACGGCTACTGGATTTTCAGACCAAACAGCACCATAGATACGGTAGATGGGGATTTATACGCTGCGCCTTTTACGGCCACCAAACCTAATTTCGGGCCCAGAAGCAATCCACACCCCTATCTCACAGACGGCACTCCCGAAAACAGCTTTGAAATCACGGACATCCACGAAGAAGCCGGTATGCTTTCTTTCCACGTCCATTTTCTTAACACAGGAATTAACGACAATCCTTCTGATATCGTCAACATTTTCCCAAACCCCACGTCGGATTTTGTGCGCATACAAGGTGAAAATATTCAGAAAATTGAAATCTATAACACTTTAGGTGCTATCGTTCAAGTTGTTAACAATCCGGGAAACACATTAGATATTTCTTCTATGCAAAATGGAATCTATCTTTTCAAGATTTTTTCTGACAATAGCATTTCAACAAAGAAAGTAATCAAACAATAAGACCGCAAAATTTCTTTATAACTATACTATTGTTAGAACGTTAGACATATAAATCAGACAATTTCCCAGCCTAACGTTTTTTTATTATTTTTGCGCTCTTGTTCTACGCAAAAAATGGTCTAAAAGATCATTTTTTTTTGAGTTAACAAAAATTTATTCTATTAAATTATTAGATATAAGTATTTTATTATTGTTAAAAAAAGTTATTACCATATAAACGAACTAATAATATGAGTGTTCTACAAACTAATTGTGCTGCCTATACTGCCCATAAAGAATGTATGGAAAACGGGATGTACCCGTATTATCGTCCGATAGAATCAGAACAGGGTACTGTAGTAAAATATCAAGGAAAAGATGTTTTGATGTTCGGTTCTAACAGTTATTTAGGATTGGCCAACGACCCCAGGTTGAAGGAAGCCGCTCAGCAGGCCATTGCCAAATACGGCACCAGCTGCTCAGGTTCGCGTTTTCTAAATGGGACTTTGGACATTCACGTGGAATTGGAAGAAAAATTGGCCAAACTAGTAGGCAAAGAAGAAGCCGTCTGTTTCAGCACGGGATTCCAAGTAAATCTGGGTGTGGTTTCAGCTTTGTGCGGCAGGAACGATTTCATTTTGTTAGACCAACTTGACCACGCCTCGCTCATTGACGGCAGCCGTCTTTCATTTGCCAAGACCGTAAAATACAAGCACAACGATATGGAGAGCTTGGAGGAGAAATTGCAGCACTGCGACAAAGAGTCATTGAAACTCATTGTGGCAGATGGAATTTTCTCTATGGAAGGTGACATCGCTCCACTGCCGCAAATGGTAGAATTGGCCGAAAAATACAATGCCGACATTATGCTTGATGACGCCCACGCATTAGGTGTTATCGGCGAACAAGGACGCGGTACTGCTTCCCATTTTGGCCTCACTGACAAAGTTGCCTTGATAATGGGCACTTTCTCCAAATCCTTCGGCTCACTTGGCGGATTCATTGCCGGCAGTCACGAAGTCCTCGGCTTTTTGAAACACAACGCTCGTTCCCTGATTTTCAGCGCGAGCATGCCACCGTCTAACATTGCCTCCGTCAACAAGGCCATAGACATTATGCTGAGCGAGCCTGAGAGGATCCAACACCTTACCGACATTTCCGATTACGCCCGCAACCAATTTAAAGAAAGAGGGTTTGAAACCGGGCACAGCGAAACGCCCATCATCCCGCTCTTTGTCCACGATATGCAGAAAGCCTTACGGCTCAGCGTAGAACTTATTGAAGACGGCGTTTTCGTCACGCCCGTCGTTCCGCCTGCCGTTCCTCCTACCGACAGTATGGTACGATTCGCATTAATGGCTACGCACACCTACGAACAAGTGGATTTCGCCATCGACAAAATAACCAAGGCGTTCAAGCGAATGGAGATCATACGAGGTTAATGGTTAAGATGTGAAAAATCCCTCCCTTTAAACCTTAAACATTTTTATATACGTGCTATGATTATATTTATCACAGGAATTTCATCGGGTTTCGGTTATGAAACCGCAAAGTTACTTGCTTCAGAAGGGCACACGGTGTATGGAACGGTTCGCCGTGAGGTTGATCCGATTCCCAACGTCAACTATTTGAAAGTAGATGTGCGGGATGCGGCATCCGTGCAAGAGGCCATTGATTATATTATTGAAAAGGAGCATCGCATTGACGTTCTCATCAACAACGCCGGCATGGGCATTGGCGGTCCGATAGAATTTGCTTCTGAGGAAGACGTGCAACTTCAGATGGGTACCAACTTTCTGGGATTGGTACACTGCGTCAAAGCCGTACTTCCCTATATGCGCCAACAGAAATCCGGAAAAATCATCGCCCTGAGCTCCATTGGCGGCGTGATGGGATTACCTTTCCAAGGATTCTATTCCGCCAGCAAATTCGCCATCGAAGGCTATTGCGAAGCACTCCGATTGGAAACACGCAGCTTGGGCATCAAAGTCGTGGTACTTCGTCCCGGCGATTTTGCCACCAAATTCACGGCCAGCCGGAAAAAGATTCTCCATGAGGAATCCTCCAAAGTTTATAAGACCTACGCCGAATCTATGTCCAAAATTGAGCACGATGAGAATGGCGGCCTAAAACCCATCGTCTTAGCTCGAAAAGTCAGCAAGATCATCCGATTGAAACATCCAAAACACGGCTACGTAATTGCGTCATTTGAACAAAAGCTCTCCGTTTTCCTCAAACGAATCTTGCCAGCGAAGTGGTTTGCCGACATACTGGGTTCTTATTATAAGATGTAAGGACAAAGGGGCTTCGCACGAAAACCGCACAAAGCCCCATTTCCCCATTCGTTTGTTAATTGTCAATTCGACATAATCTCTTCTGCTGCCAGGCCGGTAATGGAGATTATCGTTTCGATATCGATTCCCTTTTCTAGCATACCTTTTGCCATAGCAAGCTTGGCTTTGGCTTCGCCTTCGGCAAGTCCTTCTGCGCGACCTTCGTTGCGAGCATACTCGTGCTCGTACTCAATAGTGTCCTTGACTTCCTGGTATTCCAATATGCTTTTGGCGTAATCTTCCTTTTCCATAATTGTGAGTTTATCTACTTGTCCCTGCTCGAAAAAGTCCTGGAATATAGGGTCATCAAAGGGACATTCTTCGGTGCTTTCCTCGCCCATGTTCTTGATGGTGTATAGCCACCGGTGCAGAGATTCACGGTATTCCGACTTTTTGAACAGGCGCGCAAAAGTACACAATTGACAATTAACAATTGACAATTAACAATTTACAATTATTTTTTTCGGGATGATTTCAAGATGCTTGTTAAAAGTTTTATCAGTTCTTTGTTGTCTGCGTAGATGCTATTGAAAGATGCTGTATCTATGAGGTCGCTTTCGTGCAGCAGTTCAAGCCAGTATTCCGTTTCGCCAGCTTCTTTTAGAGATATGGAGAGTTTCGCCTCAAAATCCTTTTTGGACTGAGCGACAATCGCTTCCCGTGCATTAGCACCAATGCTCGTCCCACTCCTTAATATTTGTTTCGATAAGACAAACTCCTTTTTCTCTCCACACAAATATTTGTATAGATTAATAACCCGCAAGGCAAATGACTTGCTTTTCACCAAAACAATATTATTTTCCACTCTCTTCATTGTAAATTGTACATTGTTAATTGTAAATTGATAAAATTTTGCTTCGCAAAGATACAACGAAGGAAAAGGAAAGTCAAGTTGTAAATTCTTGATGGGCAAGTGATTAAAATATGCAAAAAAGGGGAGGTTTCTGGCAGATTTCGATGGATTTCTTACACATCGTGTTTTCGTGCGCCAAAAGAGGCAACTCTGCGCAAACCCGATTTTGGAAGTTTTCGGGGCGCCTGCGGCGCGGGATTAACCGCAGGAAATTCAACTACAGAAACTCAGCCACAGAAAATTCAACCGCAAAGGACGCAAAGGTTTTGCGCCTACGGCGTAGATAAAAAACAGATTATTGTCAATTCAATTATTCATTATTCATTGTTCATTATTCATTGCTATACGGTGCGGTGCACAAATGATTTGGGACGGTGCGTGCACAAATGATTTGAGACGGTGCGGTGCACCGTCTCCTATCGCGCAACGAAATTCGTTGTTATTGTGACGGTGCGGTGCACAAATGATTTGAGACGGTGCGGTGCACCGTCTCTACGGGGGATTGCCCCATTCCACCGTATGTGCTGATTTGTGCGGATATTGACGGGCCACACCGTAACGCATCGCAATGGACCGCCAGCGCCGATGCCCACGGTGGCTATTGCCACCCCCCAGCTGTAGAGACGGTGCACTGCACCGTCTCCTATCGCGCAACGAAATTCGTTGTTATTGTGACGGTGCGGTGCACCAATGAATTGAGACGGTGCGGTGCAGTTTGAGCCGGTGCGGTGCACCGTCTCTACAGCCCCAAAATGCACCGTCTCCTATTGTGCACCGCACCGCCCCACCATTCCACGCGACCGACGGTAGGAGGTCGAAGCGGAATCCCCAACCAAAACAACAAACAAAGAAAATTATTCATTATTCACTATTCATTATTCATTAAAAAAAGGGCCTTGCACGAAACCGCACAAAGCCCCCTTTTTTTGTGATCTGTGATCAGTGAACTGAGATCAGATTATTACTTTCATCTTTATTCCGCATCGCGGAGACAGCGGACGGAAAAACCGTAAGCCTTATTGTCGTTGTAACTGTCCACGTAGGAGTCGTAGAAGTACAGGCCCCGACACCAAGCGGTGTTGTCATCGTAAACGGTAGCACTCCAGAAGAAGGCGTAGTAGCCGAAATCGTCGAAGGCGCCGGAGACGCAATGGCCTGCGGGAACAGCCGCGAAGCCGGTGGCGTTCGCTTTGTCGCCCGTGTTGCCCGCATTACAACCTTCACTGGTATTGCTGCTCCACCCCGTGGTGGTGGACAACGCCTTGGCGATAGTTCCGTTACCGTTACATCTGTAACCATTGGCTTCTGTATTCACGTAGCCGGTCAGTGCAGTCCACTCCGCATTGCTCGGCACGTGCCAGCCGGTTGGACAGATGCCCTGAACCGTGTCACCAGATTCATTCTGCATCACGGCTGCCCAGTCGTAATAGTAACCGTATGTTTCAGCATTATAACCTACTTGGGTATTATTAGTATAAATATTACCTACACCGTTTCTCTTCGTCGTCGTTCTCAAATTCTCCTTCATCCAGCACTGGCTGCCGATTTGGACGGTGTTGTATTCGTTGTTGTCAACGTCCTTCACCTTGTCCGTGCCGCAGGTGAAAGCGGTCGGGGTGTCGCCGCCGCCGTGGGAAAGTTGGGAGAGGGAGTCAACAATGTGGGCAAGAGAGTCAATGGTGTTGCCTTGTTCGGTAATCGTTTGGCCTTGCGTGGTTACAGTGGTGTTCAGTGTTTCAATTTCGGTGCCTTGCGCTTCAATCTTGTTGTTGTGTTTGCCGAGTGTGCCGCCCATACCACTCACCACATCATCGCAGCCCATCGTGGCACGTGTGCAGGGGGTTGTGCCGCCTAAGCCCGCATCGCGAAGGCAGCGGACGGACAAGTAGATAGTCTTACTGTCGTTGTCACTGTTCACGTTGGAACGGTAGATGTCCACGCCCCAAAACCAAGCGTTGGCGTTGTTGTCCTCTTTCTGGGTAGCACTCCAGAAAGAGGCGATGGTGTTGAAACCGTAGGAACCGTTTAAGTAACCGCCGGCGGGAACAGCCGCGAAGCCGGTAGCGTTCGATTTCTCACCACTGTTGCCCGCATAACAAGAATCGCTACTGCTACTCCAGCCCGTGGTGGTGGACAACGCCTTGGCGATGGCGTTCTCTGCTCCTCCGCATTTGTATTCCGTTTTGCTGTTCACGTAGGTGGTCAGCGTGTCCCACTCCGCATGGCTCGGCACGTGCCAGCCGGTTGGGCAGATGCCGTGGACCAATGTATCATTTGCATTCTGAGGATAGGTCGTGGATGCGTCCTTCGTGACGGTTGCCCAGTTGTAAAGAAGACCATAGGTTCCGTCATTAGCGGATTGACCATTGGCATGTCGGTAGTATGTATTCTCTGTAAGACCTGCTGTGGTTCTCAGGTTCTCCTTCGTCCAGCACTGGCTGCCGATCTTCACGGTGTTGTAAGTGTAGCCGTCAATGTCCTTGACCGTTTGAGCGCCTGGGCAAGGTTGGCCGTCGGCCACTTCCGTCGTGCCGCCGCCGTGGGAAAGGTTGGAGAGGGAGTCAACAATGCGGGCGAGAGAGTCAATGGTGTTGCCCTGTGTGGTAATCGTTTGGCCTTGCGTGGTAATGGTGTTGCCCTGTGTGGTAATCGTTTGGCTCTGTTCAGTTACGGTGTTGCTCAGATTTTCAATCGTTTGGCCTTGCGTGGTTACAGTGGTGTTCAGTGTTGCAATTTCTTCGCCTTGAGCTACTA
>JAZRYT010000010.1:0-8397 GCA_045600905.1 Bacteroidales bacterium | reverse complement strand
CTCCGAACTGAAATGTTTGTTGAATTCAAGTAGTTTCATACATCAATTTTTGAGCCGCGAAAATACTAAATATTAGTGGGAAATCCAAGAAAAAAATCACTTTTTTGCGGATAATCATATGAATAATGAATAATGGTGTATTGGGCGGCGAGTTAGTGCGGAAAGCCCGACGGCATTGCGTGGGATTCTGCATTGGCGATGCCGGACCGCCCAAATAAATCATTAAAGAAATTTGTGTTTGCTGCTGCTTTTTTATAATCCGATTTTCCTAATTGTGCTGTCGGCGGCAACTTCCTCCGTAATCCACGGACTGTTGACAACGGCTACCGGAATGCCGCGGCGCTCAATGGCGTGAATCTCCTCCGCGCTGGGCAGCGTAGCATAGCATTGGCGATTGCTGTAGAATGTACCGGCAATGGCCGTCGTGACATCGTAAGAGGAAATGTCTGAGCTCTTCACGTTGAAGACGTAACACCCTTTGGGCAGAGTTTGGTCCCACTGCTTGAATATGGCTTTGTCTTTGATGAAAATGCTGGAATAGAACTCGTCCGTGCCCACATAGTAGTTCGGATAATTGGAAAAGGAAAAGGTCAGCCAACACGCCGTTAGAACGAAAACGAGATGGGGAATGATCGGTCGGCGGCATAGCTTTCCCACGAGCTCTATGAGGAAGGAAAACAGACTGGCTATGCTGAAAAACCAGATGAAGCACGCTATCAGGGTGAACGACGGCATCTTTGTCTGGGCTGCCGTGAAAAAGGCATAGATAAAGACTAACACTGCCAGGATGGTGATTTGGTGGCTTCTCTTTTTTAATCGGAGGCACATCAGGACGAGGCCGGCCAACAAAATGAGGTAAGTGGAAGTGGTGTTGCTGTTCCAGACGAAATGCTCAATGTCGTAGTAGTTTCCTTTTCCAAAATACTGCATAGGCAAGACAATGAGGAAAAACCATACGGATCCCGCGTGTCCTTCAACTACTTCGCTGAAATGTTTGGAGTTGTAAAGCAACTCCTGTCGGGCGGTATCGGGAAACTGATGGAGAATGTAAATCTGCCATGGAAGTACGACGATGAGCGTAATGACCAAAGCAGCTAAAATATGTCCGATTTTCCATTCTTTGATATGGAATTTGTATTCGGAAAGAAGGTAGATGCCCCATACCAGGAAGACGAGAAGGCCAGCCAACCATTTGGTGAGGATGGCGCATCCGGCCAAAATGCCGGTGAGGGCAATCCAGAACCAGCTTTTGCGGTCGTGGTGGACGTATTCGCAGAAAGCCCAAACGGACGCGGTGACGTAGAAGACGAAGCTTACGTCGTTATGGTCGGTGCAGGCAATGCCGGAGGTGAGCCGTATAAATGCCCAAGAGCAGGCTGCACATAGGGCCGTGAAATAAGCAGTGTCGCGATTGCCTGAAATCAGGTGGGCCAATCTATAGCATACGGGAATCATCAGGGTGCATAGCACAACAGACGGGATTCTCGCGGTGACTTCGGAAACGCCGAACAGTTTGAAGGATAGTGCCATCTGCCATAGAAATAACGGCTGCTTGTGTAGCCAGATGTGGGACGTGATCCAGCAGTTGTAGTCGTTTGCGTTGACAATGGCTTCATCATAGAGAATCGGCGCAAAGGGATGCCTCATACAGTTCTTGGCCACCAATGCGTGATATTGCTCGTCCCAGATGTTGAGATAGGGGAACAGGTTCGCAGCTGCAAAATAGACAAAGAAACCGCCGACGGTCAATAGGAATAAGGCAAGGCTGTGTTTCTCTTTCCGCTCGCAAAAGATTGAAGCGAGCAGCAGAACGGCAAAAGCGCAGACGTATAGCTTGATTTCGGCAGTCAGAAGCATTCGTGCAGGGGTTGTTAATCGTAAAAAGAAAGCCAATATCCGATTGCCGGATATTGGCTGAGGTCGTTATTTTTCTTGTGCCTTTTTGATGATTTCTTCCTGCTTGGAAGCGGGCATCGGCATATATTGGTAAAATTCCATAGAGTAGTTGGCTCGTCCGGAGGTGATGTTGCGCAATGCCGTGGCATAGCCGAACATCTCCATCAGCGGACAGAAACCGTCCAACTTTTGAGAGCCTTTTCTGAAACGACGCATATTCTCTATGCGGCCGCGACGCTTGTTCAAGTCGCGGGTGACGTTCCCAATGTAGTCGTCTGGTGTGTTGACTTCCAGCTTCATTACCGGCTCCATAATGATGGGGTTGGCCTTGCGGAAAGCCTGTTTGAAACATTGTGCGGCGCAGAGTTGGAAGGCCATATCACTTGAATCCACAGGGTGGTAACTGCCATCTACCAATACGCATTTGACATCCACCACGGGATATTCGGCGATAGGACTCTTCTCCATCGCTTTGCGGAGTCCCTTTTCAATGGAGGGAATGTACTCTTTGGGAATGACACCGCCTTTGGTGATATCGACGAACTCGAATCCTTTGCCCGGATTGGGTTCGAAGCGGATGACCGTGTTGGCAAACTGTCCCTTGCCACCAGTCTGTTTGGAATGCTTGTAGGCGTATTCCACTTCCGTTGTGATGGTTTCTCGGAAAGAGACTGACGGTTCACCAACGGAAATCGGCACTTTGAATTCGTCGCGGATACGCTCCACGAGGATTTCAAGATGGAGTTCGCCCATACCGGCAATGATGGTTTCTTCGGTTTCCTCATCGTAATGGGAGTGGAAGGAGGGATCCTCGTTGGTGAGCTTGGCGAGAGCCTCGCCTAATTTGTCGCGGCTTTTTTTGTCTTCAAGGTTGACTTTCATCTCGATGACGGCGGGCGGTACGTTGATGGATTCCAACAGAACGGGTTGATTCTCATCGCACAGGGTGTCGCCGGTGCGCGTGTATTTCATACCCACGAGGGCGACGATTTCGCCACAGCCGGCTTCCGTGATTTCTTCACGTTCTTTGGCCTTGATGCGGAAGATACGCCCGACGCGCTCGTTCTTGCTCTTGTTGGTGTTATATACGCTCATACCACTGGAGAGCTTTCCGCTGAAAATACGGATGAAGGTTTGTTGGCCCACGTAGGGGTCGTTGATGAGTTTGAAGGCTAAAGCGGAGAATTTCTCGTTGTTGGAAGGATTGCGTTGCAGGGTGCGCTCCTCGTCGTAGGGGTCGTTGGCCATTACCGCTCCGATGTCGGTCGGGGAAGGCAGGTAATCGACGATGGCATCCAGAAGTAATTGGATTCCTTTGTTCTTGTAGGCGGCACCGCATAAAACGGGAGTCACTAGCAATTTGATGGTGGCTTCACGAATGGCCTTTTTCAGAAGTTCTTCGCTGATTTCACCATCTTCCAAGTAGAGCATCGCGATGTCGTCGTTGAAGTCGGAAAGCTTTTCAATCATCTGGCGGCGTGCTTCCGTGGCAGGTGCCAACAGTTCGGCAGGAATTTCGTCTTCAATGCGTTCTTTTTCATTGAAGGTAATGGCTTTCATCTTGACCAGGTCGATCATTCCCTGGAACTCACTTTCCGCGCCCATTGGCAAGTGGATGGGCATCGTGTTGGCGCCCAAATACTTGTTCATTTGCGCAACAACCTCGTTGAAGTCGGCGCCTGTACGGTCCATCTTGTTGACGAAGGCGATGCGGGGCACTCTGTATTTGTCAGCCTGGTTCCAGACTGTTTCGCTTTGGGGCTCCACGCCGCCTACGGCGCAGAACACGGCCACCATACCGTCGATGACGCGCAGGGAACGTTCAACTTCGATGGTGAAATCCACGTGTCCCGGAGTGTCGATGAGGTTGATTTGATGGTCGTTCCAAGTAGCAGTGATAGCTGCGGAAGCGATGGTGATGCCGCGCTCCTGCTCCTGCTTCATAAAGTCCATCGTGGCTTGGCCGTCGTGGGTTTCTCCCACTTTACGGTTTACACCTGTGAAATAGAGTATTCGTTCTGATACGGTAGTCTTGCCGGCATCAATGTGCGCCGCAATACCGATGTTTCTGAGTCTTGAAATTTGCATAGAGGTGAGTGCTTTTAGGGGGTGGGACGAGTTGAGGTTTAAAGTTTAAGGTTTAAAGTTTAAGGATGATAGCTTAATAGCTTATTATTTGTGTTCGAATAGTTGTGCGGCCTTTTGCATTTTTTTTCGAATGGGTACGGCAAACGGACAGCGGCTTTCGCAGGCACCGCAACCGAAACATTCGCTGGCTTTGTGTCCCATTGCGTCGTATTCCTTTTGCATTTCTGGGGTGACTTTGCCTTCGGCTTCGGCCTGGTCAAGGAGTTTGTTTACCTTGTCAATGTTGATGCCGGCAGGACATGGTGCGCAGTGGGTGCAGTAGAGGCATTCTCCCTTCCAATATCCTGTTTGTGAAAATACGATTGAATAATCCTTCTCTTTATCGGTGGCATTGACATAGTGCAGGTCGGCCATCAGTTCTTCAACATTGGAAGCACCTACTAAAGCGGAAGCGACAGCCGGGCGGTCGAGAACGTATTGGATGCATTGGCTTTCCGTCATGGCTACGTGGATGGGTGATTTATTCTCATCCAACAGACGGCCGCCGTTGAAGGTCTTCATGACGGTGATGCCCACGCCCATCTGCTCGCAGGTGTTGTAAAGCAAAGAACGGATGGAGTCGATGTTCTGTTTGCCTTCGCCGACTGGCGTTTTCCAGATGTTGGCATCGCCCGGCAGCAGGTCGAATGCGGGATTGATGCTGAACATCAGTACTTCGATGAGTCCGCTTCTGACGGCTTCGAGCGCGACAACGGCGTTGTGACTGCTCAATCCGATGTGTTGGATTTTGCCTTCAGCTTTGAGCTGTTGCGCATATTTCATAATGTCACCGTTTTTGATGACGTTCCAATCTTCGATGTCATCGGCAATGTGGATCATACCCACTTCGATATAGTCGGTGTTCAGACGTTTGAGCAGGTCTTCGAAGCCGGTTTTGGCCTCGTTGAGGTCGCGGGTGCGTTTGTACTGTCCGTCTTTCCAGCATACGCCGATGTGGCCTTGGATGTTCATCTTTTCGCGACGGCCGCGCAAGGCGAAGCCGAGATTGTCACGCACCAACGGATTGGAGTCGTAAATGTCAACATAGTTGACGCCATATTTCAGGCAGGAATCCATAAAGCCGATGGCTTTGTCTGCGGACAATTTGCCGAAACAACTGCAGCCGATGCCGATTTCACTGACCTTTATACCCGTCTTTCCGAGCATTCGGTAAGTCATTTTGTTTTGTGCATAAATCGTTGTGCTGATTAAAGTTAGAACAATCAGCAAAAGGGAGGTAATAGTGTTCTTTTTCATTGAAATGATGTTTTTTTTGAAGCCGCGAAGATAAGAAAAAATGTGACAATGTGGAAATGCGGCAATGCGATAATGTGATAATGTGATAATGAGTTATTGTTAATTGTACATTATTCATTATTCATTGTACATTATTCCAATTGCCAGTCGGCGACTTTCATATCGTCGTCTAAAAGGATGGACAGATAGTTGATGTAGCGTGATTCGGAAATGAGACCTTCCTCTACGGCCTGCTGCACGGCGCAACCCGGCTCGTGGAGGTGTATGCAGTCATCAAACTTGCACTGGTTGTTATAAGCGCGGATTTCAGGGAAATAATCGCGGATTTCCTCTTTGGAATACTGTATCAGCCCGAATTCCTTGATGCCGGGCGTGTCCATCATAAAGCCGCCGGCAATAGTAAACATTTCGGCAAACGTTGTCGTGTGTTTCCCTTTAAGGTGCTGTTTGGATATCTCGCCGACCTTGATGTCCAAAGAAGGGTCCAAGTTCTTGATGAGTGCGGATTTTCCTGTTCCGGAATGCCCGCTGAACAAAGCCACTTTCCCAGCCATTCGCTGACGAAGTTCTTCAATGCCCAATCCTGTTTTGGCGGAGGTGCGTATGATGTCGTATCCAATCTGCGAGTATAAGTCAGTGAGTCTGTTTATAACGGCCAACTCTGCTTCGTCGTAGATGTCCATCTTGTTGAAAACGAGGCATACGGGAATCCTGAACCCCTCGGCGGATACTAAAAAACGGTCGATGAACCCTAACGAGGTGCGGGGCTCTTTCAACGTTACCAATAGGAAGCAGACGTCAATGTTGGAGGCAATGACGTGGCTGATTTTGGACAGGTTCGTACTCTTGCGCTCAATGTAGTTGCGGCGTGGCTCTATGCCAACGATGGTCCCCGTCCCGTCCTGCTCCATCTCAATGGTGACGTGGTCGCCAACTACCACGGGGTTGGTGCTTTTGATACCCTTGATGCGGAACTGCCCCCGCAAACGGCAAGGTATAACCTGCCCGTCGTCCTGCCGGACGTCGTACCAACTGCCAGTAGATTTGATGACGAGAAAAGACATAAGCTAATGTGCTAATGCGGTAATGTGTATAAAAGTAGATATGCGATTACCTATTCTTTAAACTTTAAACCTTAAACCTTAAACTTGAAACCTACTGCGCTTCGCTTGTCAGTTTGGCTTTGGTCTCTCTGTCTATTTCCAGATATTCGTCAACGCTGTTTGGAGTGCAGAATTCCGCTTTGTCAAGTGCATTTTCAATGAAATGCGGGATGTCAACGTAGCGGATTTTCTCTTGTAGGAACAATTGAACGGCCACTTCGTTGGCGGCGTTCATCACGCAGGGCATATTGCCGCCCTGACGTGACGCACGGAAGGCAATGTCCAAGCAGGGGAACACCTCGCGGTCGGGTTTCTCAAAGGTGAGTTGGGAATATTGCGAGAAGTCCAGACGTGGAAAATCGTTCGCCAAACGGTAAGGGTAGGTGAGGGCATATTGGATGGGCAGCTTCATATCGGGCAGCCCGAGTTGCGCTTTGATGGAGCCGTCGTGGAACTGTACCATCGAGTGGACGATGGATTGCGGGTGTACGACCGGCTCAATCTTGTCAATGGGAATGTCGAAGAGCCATTTGGCCTCGATGACTTCCAACCCCTTGTTCATCAAAGTGGAGCTGTCGATGGTGACTTTGGGTCCCATACTCCAATTGGGGTGCTTGAGGGCTTTGGCAAGGGTGACGTTTTGGAGTTGCTCTTTGGTCCAACCACGGAACGGGCCGCCGGAGGCTGTGATAATGAGTTTCTCTATGGAGTCGTGGTGCTCACCGGCCAGGCATTGGAAGATGGCGGAATGTTCGGAATCCACGGGCAGGATGCTGGTCTGCATTTCGTGGGCGGTGCGCGTCATCAGCTCGCCGGCAACCACAAGGGTCTCTTTGTTGGCCAAGGCCAAGGGCTTGCCGCACTCTAAGGCGTGATAGGCTGGACGCAGACCGGCCACACCTACGATGCAGGATAGCACCATATCCACGCATTCCATCTCGCAAACGTCGCACAGCGACTGCTCGCCGCAGAAAACCTTGATGTCTTCGTCGGCAAGCGCCTCTTTGACTTTCAGATAGGCAGCCTTCTGCACGACTACGACGATGTTGGGCTTGTAATGGCGCGCCTGCTGTATCAACAAATCAGCGCTGGAATTGGCCGCAATCACTTCCAATTGCAGCAAGTCGCGCTGCTGCGCAATCACCTCCAGTGACTGCGTGCCCATAGAGCCTGTTGAGCCTAACAGGGCAATACGACGTTTTGTTTGTTCGGACATATTATAATATGTAATTGAAATTTTTCTTTAAACTTTAACCCTAACCCCTAAACCCTAAACCCTAAACCCTGAACCCTAAACCCTAAACCCTGAAACTATCTTCCTTCTATGGCCTTGCAGATATCAGTAAACACGTGTTCGATATCCTGCATACCGTCGATGCGGATGACTTTGCCCTGTTTGTTGTAGTATTCTTCCAACGGCATTGTCTGGTCAAAGAAATTGGCAACGCGAGCCTTGACGGTTTCTGGTGTGTCATCAGCGCGGTTTTCCAATTGGGCACGTCTGAGGATGCGTTTCTCAACTTCTTCCATTTCAACGTACAGGTAAAGTACCATATCGATGTTCAAATCTTTGAAAAGATTTTTGTCATCAAGCATTTCAGCCTGTTTGATGGTGCGAGGCACACCGTCAAAGATAAAGCCTTTGCTGTCGGGATGTTTTTGAATGTGGTTGTTCAACATTCCCAAGGTGATGTCATCGGGGCAGAGGTCGCCGCGATTGATGATTTCCTGAGCTTTGAGACCGAGGGGAGTCTTATGTGAAATTTCGTAACGGAAAAGATCTCCGGTGGATACGTGGTCAAAACCGAATTTTTCAGCGATGAGCTTTGCTTGTGTGCCCTTGCCGCTACCGGGGGCACCGAAAAGTACGATGTTTGTCATTATGTATGGGATTTTATTAGGAAACTATGAAATTATGAAGCTATGGAATTATGAAACTATGAAATTATGAAGACAAATAATTGTACATTGTAAATTGTTAATTGTACATTGTACATTATTCATTATTCATTAT
>JAZRYT010000009.1:0-8093 GCA_045600905.1 Bacteroidales bacterium | reverse complement strand
AAATTCAATCCACGATCTCGCAGATTTGTAATTATATCTTACGGTGGCATCCATCAAATTAGTTTTAAATCCGTTTGCCATCGCGAACCCGTTTAGTGACATAACTACGTCAGAGTACAAAGACGCTTTTGAAGCTGAAGTGTGTGGGAAGAGGTAATCCGAATGGAAATAGCCATCACTCTTCACGTTACCCCACGGGTCGAAATGCAGGGCACGCACCACCTGCTTGCTGCTTTTGGTAATGTGCGTGTAACTGCCCAACCGGTCGGGATAGACGTAATACAGGCTGTCAACGTTGTTGCTGTCGAAGGTGATGTTCATCTTGAAGATCTATGACTGCGGTTTAAACGGGGTGCAAAAGTACGCATATTTACGGAAAGTTAGCGAGAAAAATTAACACGAAGGCACCCTCTGAGGTCTCTTCGGTTGGAGATTCCGCTGCGCTTCCTCCGGTCGCTTGCGGAATGGCGTGGCTCGCCGGGTGGGGAAAACAGATGGGCGGCGGCACACTTATGGAGGTATATCTAAAATTTTCTACCGCATCCATTCATACTGAAATGCAATAGTACTGTCGGGTTTGTGATCAAATTTATGAAAACGTAATGTTTTTTTCAGAATCATTTTCAGGTTTAACGTTGTAAAATTGACAAAATAATACGCATTCGTAGCATGTTTCAATTTGTCGTCCATACTGTTTCTCTACCTGTTGCATTA
Source organism: Bacteroidales bacterium (assembly GCA_045600905.1). Classification (GTDB taxonomy): domain Bacteria; phylum Bacteroidota; class Bacteroidia; order Bacteroidales; family WCHB1-69; genus F23-D06. The sequence continues at coordinate 7,379 of JAZRYT010000009.1, read as the reverse complement.
CAGGAAGTAAATCTGTTACGGTGATAACATAACCCGAATACAATTCTATTTCATATATAAAGCCTGGCGCAGATTTTAACTTGGGACGAATTCGAACCAAAGATTTTATGTCTGACAATTGAAAATCAACCTTAATATCCTTCCTTTCATAATAAATCTTTTCGTTACTATCCTCATATTCCAATAACGTACCATAATCGTATAAGAGACATTTAACCAGGACACCAATGGGATAAATGGAAAGAAGAAATATCATATCCATAATAATGAAAAGGAACAAAATACTCTCCCATATTGGATTTGTCCAATGATAATTCAAAATCCATTTGATCACCACTATCCAAGTTATCAAGGACGACAATAAGGGGATAATTCCTTCAAAACAAAGATTTCTATAAGATAAGGAAGACTTCATATTAATAATATGTTTGTGGTGAGTTCATTCTTCTCAATTCCATTTCCAATTCATATAAATAATTGGCAGTCCATTTTGCGCCACGTTTAAGCAAATCTAACATAAATCCTACTATTGCACCCTCCGGGCCACCCCAAAAACCAATGTTCGCAGTCGCTAAATCATACACATTTTCAAAAGAAGGTGGCCACTTCTTATATGTGTCCCTCCCAATATCATACATTTGCGTGCCATAAGCCAAAACGGAAAGTCCATAAGGAATATGATAATTCAAACCTGACTTGTTTTCTGAATAAATAGAGGCTGATGTTCCTATAACATTGGCAATCATCCCAATATCAACATTAGTGATACTCGAATTGTCATTGGTATGTTTTTCAACCTTTGTTTCCACCGGCACCTCCCTCTTGTACCAACGAACAGTTTCTTTATAACGGCCAAAAACTCCGCTGAAATTTTGATTAGCGAAAGATAGATGGTATTCTCCACCCACACCCACTGCTGCCCAATAGTATTCGATACGATAGGAGGTTCCATCGGCATCCGTCATCATATCAGGCTCGTGGATTGAATTGGCAAATGCATTCTCCAAATTCACACAATTGTTATAATTGATATAGTGAGGTGCTGCACTACCAAATAGGTAATCCGAATGGAAATAGCCATCGCTTTTCACGTTGCCATTGATATGGTCATTGATAAAGGATACGCCCTCCGTGGTAACGCGGGCGGGTATAGTCAGGATATTGCAAAGGCTGTACAATAACAGAGACGTAAAACTTTCCCCGCTCGGGTCCACATACTGCAGCGGGTTGTTCAAGCAGTACGAATAGCGGTTGTAGCTCTGCGTGAACTCGGGTGCCTGCACGAAGTTGTCGGGCGAGAAGAAACGGGCAATCACCGGATCGTACAAGCGGCCGTTCATATTTATTATTTTCAATTCGGCGTAGTGCTCGTGGCCGGTGAAGCCGCGCTCGAAACGGAAGGTCCCCGCCAATGGACTGGCCAGTGTGGTGTTGTCAAAAACCGACCAGTCGGCGTCACTCTTCACGTTACCCCACGGGTCGAAATGCAGGGCACGCACCACCTGCTTGCTGCTGTTGGTAATGTGCGTGTAACTGCCCAACCGGTCGGGATAGACGTAATACAGGCTGTCAACGTTGTTGCATCGCACACAGACAATTGCCAGGCCGGTGGGTGAATAGATGTAGTTGTAGTGGGTCACGGTATTGTCGGCAGCAATCTCCTTTTCATAATTGGCGCTAATGTAGTAGCGCGTGCGCTCCACGACACCGTTGCGTTTATACACAACCTTATTGCGCTGTCCGTCTGCACCATAAAAGAGCAGCAGTTCCATATCGCCCTCCGCAATACGGGAGGGCTGGTTGAGGAGGTTGTACTCCGTTTCGCACTGCGATGCCGGTATGGCGTCTGGAAAATCCGTGGATGGTGTTACGGATGTCACCGCATGCGGTTGGTCGCCGTCGTATTGGTATGCACCCGCCAGTGTACTGGATTGTATATTACCCTGTGCATCATAACTTGTAGCAAAAGTGTTAGTACTGACATTGATGATTCCCTGCGAAAACGAGGTCAACCGGTCAAGGTTATCATACTGGAAACTTTCAATCCGACTGTTTTTCTGTGTCCTTTGTACCAAACGTCCCTGAGCATCATACTGATAATGAAGATTCTGTATGCTGCTATCGATATTAAAGGCAAATTCGTCCAATACTGGAGACGGAGCAGTTAATGACTGCAGACCACTTGTCTGCAGAGGAATGAAGGGCGGACGCTCGGGTTGTTGCCTCTGCTTGTTTCCTGTATTGATGTGCGTAAGCATACCAGTTGAATTATATTCAAAATCGGTAGCCGTACCATTCCAGAAACTGTATCGCAATGGTTGCCCGTAAATGTTGTATGAGCAGATCTTGAGCAATTGGCTGTTGTTCAGAAATATGGTTTCCAATCGTCCGTTAGAAAGATAACCATAGGTAAAGGTGTGTCCATCTGGGCTGGTCCGGTCAGCCACCTGGCCAAGTGCGTTATACGAGCATTGTTCTTCAAAAGTCATACCGTCAACATACGTCGTATGCAGGACCTGTCTGCCGAAGGAGTCGTAGGTGAAGGAGTCCGACAAAACACCATCCAACGTTATCGTGGAGAGCATTCCTCTTCCCCGATTAGCTGAAGTGTAAGTATCGTAAGCATACTGTATCATTCGTTGCCCCCCCTCTGGATTCGTGTAGGTTTTTCGGGTAATACGACCTAATATGTCGTATTCAAACGAGGTAGTATTTCCTCGTGCATCTATCTGTTGCGTGAGTTGGTTTAACGAATTGTAGGTGCTGATTATCGCTCCCGCATCCGGATCCGACAAGAAAATCCTGTTGCCTCGTTGGTCTGTTTTCATGATTGTAGTGTGTCCGTTTGCGGTAATGTTTGTTTGCAGAACGGGCGATTCATTGTTCAGAGCTATAGAATATGCATAATAGACACTGCCACCCGGATCTGAAAAATTAGTAACACGTCCTAATGCGTCAGTGCTTTTTTGACTTGAGGTATGACGCAGGTTATCTATAACGGATGTGGTTCTTCCTGAATAAGTGTATGACAGATTGGTGTAAGGGCCGTATTCCTGAGTTACTCTACCGTATGAATCGTAGAGGTAAGTATGCCATATTTTGTCGGCATTGGAAGTTCCTCGCATATAAGGTTCGGATGTGCGATAAAGGGAGCCATCTCGGTTGTATTGAAAATCGGTATAACTGCCGTTCTCCCGGCTACAGACTATTTGTCCCAGTAAATCAAAGTATTCTTCCTTATTGGCCAGTCCGGTCGTTTTGGTTATGGTATATCGTTTGGCTTTCGGGAATTCCGCCCCGGTGTACCATTTGCGAAGAAATACCGATGCTGTACCATCCGGGCGATAAATAGTGTCCAGCCGGCCAAACAGATCGTACACATAACGGGTGGTCAGATTATTGGCATCCGTCGCAGAGAGCACATTTCCGGTAGAAGGTTCATAACTTACGGATACGCTATGCCCAGCCGCATTCGTTTCCGACACGGGAAACCGTCCTGAAGGATCATATACTTTGGATACCGTTCGGGCAGAACATCCGTCAGCATATTCTGTTACGGATACAGCATTTCCAAAGAAATCATAGTTGTTTACGCGTTTTGTTACGGTCACACCATCCTCAAAAAAGCGACTCTCCAGCGGAAGTCCAAGTGCATTGTATTCAAAGGTCTGCAATTTAGAGATAGGCGTGGAGCAATTTTGCAAGAAAGATTTTGTAATAATAGAGTCCTCCCTGACAGCAAGAAATCCGTTAGGAAGCATCTTCGTGACATAGGTGTACCGTACGGAATCTTTTTGTAGGAAATCCGTATCGTGAAGATCACGAATCTCCAAGGACGAAGAACACAATCGTCCCTCCCAATTGAGGACATTGCGCGTGGTAGAAACCGTTTCCGACAGTCGATTTGTGGTTGTGATGTTTTCAAAAAACGGGACCAAACGTCTCAATGATTTCTGCAGACAACAGGACTTGTATTCAGTGTTTTCTACAAGAGATTGCAGTATATAAGTTTTTCGGTGAACAGGCATCAGTAAATCCTGCCAGACGTCATTGGCCTTCATATTATCCTGCCACAAGGTATCTGTGTAACACGTTGTCTGGTCATAGGTTACAGTAGTTCTATATCCAAGTAATTGCCGTCGGTAGTAACTATACACAGGATCTATAAATTTGTACTCTTTTTTCAAAAGAGCAGTAGTTGAAGTACCTGAATGGGTGAGCGTATCCACCACATTGAAATGATAGGGTATCGTACGCACATACGAAGCGTAACGATAGTAAAGTCCATGAATATCAGCATAGTGCCATCTAACAAAAGCTCCATCTCCTTTTGCGATTTCATTAACCGCATAATGTTGCTTGGGAGACTCAAAATTATAAGTCATCACACCGTTTTGCGTAGCATCTACAGACCTGAATGCCAATATATCCAACTGGTGGTCATTGTTAAAATCGCCTATTGTAAAATTGTTTGCGGATTCTGCAGATGAAAGAATAACAGGACTATTGAGAAAAACAATATTGTCTCCGCTGAAATGAATTGCATTATCATGGAATCCGGATCCGAGATAATGGCGCACCTTTATTCCACTATTGTTATTGCTCACAAATGTCAGAATGTCATCATAACCGTCATTGTTGATATCGGCAACAACAATAGGGATGTTTGTTGCCGTATGGTAAGGTGTCAGATTCAAAGACACATTTTCCCAAAAGTCCGTACCTGTTCCAAGTGCAATTCTGAATCCGAGTTCTGTTTCCGAAATCCGGTCCCGGTACAGTATATCTGAAATACCGTCTCCATTGAAATCTCCCCAATTGACAATATATTGACTTGGAGCATTCAAGTGCTTGACAAACTCTATACCGAATGTGGCATTATACTTGTACAAGTAAAGATCTGGGGCATTTACGACCAGGAATTCCATCTGTCCATCTCCTTCAAAATCAACAATCAGTGTATTTCCTGATTGAACAGAAGCCCTTCTTTCGACAAATGATCCTCTGTCGTATCCGAAAATGGCTACAGATGTTGAATTATACCTGAGCAGTAATTGTTGCTTCCCATTCCCGAAGAAATCTCCGGTCAAGACATTCTGTATCGATGTAGTATAGAATGTATCTCCGAACGATTGAGTATGAAGCCAGCCATCAGAATATAACGTATTCGTCACAAATGTCCTACCCGAATTGTTTCTGTAAACAGTCAGCAATTCGCTGAAGCCGTCCCCATCCACATCTGCCGGAATACATTGAAAAACATTAAAACCGTTAGACGATTCCGTGTATGTAAGCTGAAACGCATGACCTGTATTAGACCAATAATAGCTATGCAGACCGTCATTCTCCACAATGTCGCAAAGGCCGTCTTTGTTAAAATCTACAGCTACATGCACTGCATTGTTTTGAAAAAAATTTGAAACGAACCACGTGGTGTCCACTGCCCCAAAAGACGGCTCGTTCCACGAAAAAGAGGTTGGATTCATCGTTGTCAGACCGTCCTGCGCCACGAGTTGCACACGCACCAAACGCTTGGGAGAATCCGATGTATATGAAAACAGATACTGACGGACATTGGAATAAGTTGATCCCGTTTTTATCTGAACTGTTATGCTTTTCAAGAGTCTTGTCTGTTGAATTTGATATCCTGCGATAAAACAGGAGCTTATATGGTATCCTGAATCGTATTCAAATACCACACGGGCATAGGGTTTTAACCGAGCAGCTGTATTTTCCGTATAATCAATTTGGTCAATCCATAGCTCATTGCCAGACTTTCCGTAAGAATATGTCATGGAATTTCCCGACACGTCGGTATATTTATTCAAAAACCAACGTACTGTCGTGCCTCCCAAGGTCTGTCTGGAATCATCCGTTTTCCCATATTCTGATACACTTCCGTCGTCGGAAAGCACCCTGAAATACTGTGGCCCGTTTCCTTGTATTCCATAGGACACTGTCTTTCTAAAATCTTCAATTTCAGAATAGTACTCAACGCCATCCTGTCCATACGAGATTGGATCCCGACTGACCAAGCGCGTGCCATCCAGCATATAGCGGTCATTATAATCCAAGCCAATGAAACTGGTTGCATAGTCATGAAACTGGTTTTTTCCAGTTCTACTGATAACTGAAATTCCACTCAGGTCAATTTTGGGCCCCAATATGCCATAATCGCACATACTATTGTAAACAATAGCCAAATTGGGTTGAACACCCTGAGTACCAGGAACAACCTCTATCGGAATAGTATAAGAAGCCGCACCCAAGGATGTAACCATATCCGTTGCTGGTATTGCTCCTACGGGAAGATTTGTGTTTTGGGCACAAAGGAATAATGGAAGACAGATGTTTACCATTAAACAGAAACAGACTGAAAACAACTGGGCTACTTGTTTCATAATATCATCGTTTAACTATTTTCCATGTTTCTGTTTCTCCATCAATTGTTAAAACAAGGAGATAAACATCCGCAGGATAAGTTGAAAACTCCAAAACCTTGACATTCCCAGTAAAAACACCTGTATCAAGAAGACGCCCTGAGGACGTTACTATTTTATATTGACAATTTGAGAAGATAGTACTAAATTGCAGCTTAAGCCAGCTATTGGTTGGATTAGGGTACACGGTAACACGCTGTTCACCTATAAACTCATTATAAACCGCATCATCTTCTACATCTGTTGTACCATATTGCAATTCATCCTGTGTCGTTGATGTCAAATTTCTCAGTTCCAAAGTCTTTCTAAGCACTCTATTTCCAGACGCATCGTACTCGTATGTGCGCGGAAGAGGAGTTTGTGCCAACAAAACATTTGAAAAGCAAATCACACATATAGCAATAAGGAAACATGGTAATTTCTTATTCATATTTTAGGGGACTTCTATTTTTAACATTTTCGCGCCATCCCTCTGAACTTCGTGAAGTCCGTTAGCCAAAATTCAAAGTGAACAACGCGGCAAAGATATAAATTTTCTTCTATTTTCTAACTTTTCATCATTATTTTACGGGGAGGGTAAAATTATTGTATATCAATATGTTACACAATTTAATTCATTCCTAATCGTACTATTTGCTCATATCGGCACACGTTGTAAACCAGTTTGGTCAGGGTGTTTCTGGCGGCATTCCGCGCCAAACCTACAACGCGGCTGACAATGGACACACTCAGGCAGGAGGGGGTGCCGCAAATCAAATTAAAATTGTCTGCGTAGCACATTATCGCATTACCACATTATTTTTGTATCTTCGCGCCCTCAAATTAAATCACTATGGCAGACGATAAAAAAATCATCTTTTCTATGGTCAACGTCAGCAAGACGTTCCCTCCTCAAAAGCAAGTTTTAAAGAACATCTACCTCTCATTTTTCTACGGCGC
>JAZRYT010000008.1:0-6275 GCA_045600905.1 Bacteroidales bacterium | reverse complement strand
ACATGAAATCAAGCGAGTACAAAGACTATTACGAACGACGGTGCGCAGAAGGAAAGCACCCGATGAGTGTCCTGAACATTGTACGGGCAAAACTTGTCAGCAGGATGTTCTCGGTTGTCCGACGGGACGAAATCTACACACACAATTATGTGAGAAAAAATCCCACGAAAAAAAATTCTCGACCCCTTGATTAATTCATAAGAATAAATACGAATAAATGTGATAATAGTGAGCTGTGAAGTGTGAACAGAGTGTTGTGAACAGTTTATTTGATATTACAAAATCTAATGGCGAAATTTAGAGAGATATCATATCCGTGATAAGGATATGAGTCCGGCACTCCTGCATAGCAAAAAAGCCATAAGGGATTGCTATCCAAATCGGTGCGAGGTGGTTGTGCATACGCTGACTTCAGCAACGAACTATATCCGGCCCTTACATCTATTTGAAATGACAGTTTAGGTTTTTTCAGGACGAATTCCATTCCGACTAAAGGATATACTCCGACCTTCCACAAATGAGGTTGTAACATTGTAATTCCCCCTGAAGCACCTCCTCCTACCATATAGTAACAAATCACGCCGTTATTCTCCGCAAATGGCTTTTGAAACAGGAAATTCTGAGAGAGTTCGAAAACATATAGCAGGAAGGATTTTTCTTTGGAGTATCTGTTGGCGAAAAACCTTCCAGCTAAATCGGTTTGAAACACACAATTTTTCGAAATGCCATATTTAGCACTAATACCATTGCCTAAAGTGCTAATGTTTAGTCCGATACTATACTTGTAGAAATATGTTGAATCTGTTGGAAGACTATTTCCATAATCATCATTTTGCGCATACGCGGTACTCGCAATGAGAAGGCATACAAAGAATAATGTTTTTTTCATAACTATTAATATGTTTTATTTATGAAATCTTATGGCGAAATTTATGGCCCAATCGAAGCAACTCTGTGGATTATGATTAAGTCCTGGAGTTAGAAGATCTAAATAGTGTCGCTGTTCTTCCAAAGTTTTGGCAGAACGAAGGAGCAGCCCATATCCCGGTCTAAAATCTACTTGCAATGAGATAGGTCGATCAAGAAAAACGAACTCAAAACCTGCGAATGCATTGACACCAATTTTCCAAACTAAAGGTGAAAATGGTTGCATTGCTCCACTGACTCCTCCTCCAAAGACGTATTGGTAGGATATATTATTCTTTTGGGCAAAAGAATGTTGATATAGAAAATTTTCTGACAATTCAACCATAATCAGTACAATATGGTTGGCTTTTTCTGAGAGAAGCCTTCCAGTTATGAGTGTTTTAGGATTAAGATCTGTCTCCATAGAAAACTGTTGGGAAGGACAGTGTTTGTATGTCACACCTGGCAGTAACGAAAATCCATTGATGAGTCCCACGCTGTGCTTATATGCCGGCGTGGCCTCGTTGCTCTTTTGCATATTGATGTTGTCGCTTTGTGCGAAGGCTCCGACATTCATAGTCAAGGCGAGCATTGCCGCCAGGCTGATGTTCTTTAGGCTGTCCATATTTGTAAGATTTTCTTGTTCACCATTTAAGACGTTGTTCTCCAAAAAGGTGACGGTTTGCTGCACTTTTTCGGTTTCCGTAAGTTGCGGTTCGTTAACGACATTGTTGCGTGTGCGTGGCGCTCTGAGCATAAAAACGGTGTCTGCGATTGTCGTTGTGTCGTGAATATCAACGTTTTGGTAAGCAAGGACTTTTTTAGTGACAATGACAGGTTCGTTGTTATCGGCAGTTTTTGGATAGGCAGAATTGGCTGTCTCTTGGGTGGGCAGAGACGCTTTGTTTTGCGGATAGAATGTGGAATCGGCAATGGTGGAATCTTCAACGTCGCGTTGGGATTCGTCAAAATAGGACACCATTGACGACGGCGTGTTTCCCGGGTCCGTGGCTGGCGACGTGTTACTATCGGCCTGCCAGGCGATGGTCCCACCCGTGACGCCCGTAGCAGTGACGAGCAACAGAGCTGTCTTGTGCGCTGCAAGTACAGTCCCAATTTTCCCGGGCATGGCCGTCGCCGCCTTGCTGATTTCGGAGGCAGCCATCGGATGCGTGGGCGCCAAACGCAAGGCCGATAACTGCGAACGGTAAAGCCTGTCGATGCGCCGTGATGCCGGGAAGGCCTTTTTCAGGAACGGTATCCATATCGTCATAAGCAGTCCTTTTTTCAATTTTTCATTTTCTATATGTTTGTCAGCAAGCATTTTCCTCAACTTGGCGCGGGCGCGGCAGAGCAGCTGTTTGGAATAAGGAACGGTGATGCCCAACAAATCCGCAATGCGTCTGTGCGAGTAGCCCTCAATGGCATATAGGTTGAACACGGCGCGGTGTAACTCGGGAAGTTGATGGATGGTGTTCAATAATTCATCCTTCGATAATTCCGCTTTCCAGACAAGGGAATCATCTATTTCGGGGATTTCTTCTTCCAAATCTGACGGCAAGGGAACGAAATTCGGCTGTTGGCGCAGATAGTCTAAGCAGTGGTTGACGGCAATGCGTTTCAGCCAGTTGTCAAAATTGAAAATACTCCGAATCGTATGGGACTTGTCCATCGCCTTGATGAAAACATCGTGCGCAAGGTCCTCGGCAATGGAATCATCGCCCACGTAGCGGTAGCAGGTCGCGATAATGCTGCTGATATTGCGCTGATACTGTTTCTCCCAAAACTTGCTACTGTCCATACAATATTGTTAATACTACATTATGACGAGAAAAGAGAAAAAGGTGACAGTGCCGGAAATGATTTGTTCCCATTCTCCACCTATGATTTCTGCTATAATATTAGGATTTTACACGGCTGCAAAAATCGAAAAATTCTTATTGATAAGATTGATAACCAGCCAAAACCACTATGTTTTATATAAATTTGGCTGAATATATAGATGCATAATCAGCCAAAATCTATGTGTTATGTGCGAATTTGGCTGAATATTATAGGCTGTTTTAGGAAAGAGTGCCTTATATTCAATGATATAAAAAGCGAGGATGAATGTCGTACTGACAATGCGCAGGTATGAAAACATCAGAATCTTTGACAATGCGCAGGTAAAACGGGGTTTTCGGTGAAGACGCTATCTCTTCACTATCTTTGCATTTCTCACACCTTGTGCGGTGAAAATTTTAGCAGTGTAAATGCCGCCAGGCAGGTTTTGAATGGGAAGCGTGACTTCATTGCTGTTGAATCTCTTCTGGCAAACCAATTGTCCCATCATACTGAAAATCTGCACCTCCGTGATTTCTTCTTCGGACGAGATTTTAACATATTCGGAAGTGGGATTCGGATAAATATGGAGGTCTGCATCCTCAAATCCTTCTATTGAAACGCCGCAGGCCATTATATGGACATCCAAGACAAACTCATCTTCCTCTTCAGCAGAGGAGTAAAAATAGAGCTTCCCGGAACGCGTTTCATACATATCCATATCGTTGGCATCAAATGTAATAGGAATGGTTTGATGGCCATAAAATGATATCTCTTCGCGGGCTAAGCCTGTATGTATCCACGCGGGCTGCGGGACACCATCGAGCATACAACGTATGGCAAAATTATCACTAACGACGTGATCCCAAGGAATATCACCCTCTTTTATCCAACTATCGCCCCAATAGAAGCTTTGATTATTGGCGGGAATTATATCAAAAAGCAGATAGGTGGAGTCCTGCTTGGGCGTCCAAAAAACGCTGAGGTAAAGGTCCTCGCCAGTAATAAATATAGGCGTATCTATAGCAATACTGTTCCATCCGTCGTGCGGAATAAAGGTCTTTTCATATTTCAGATTGTATGGTCCGCGGTGGGAATAGTCACTATCGGGATAATTATACATACCATTATAATAATGATATAGAAGATTGCCCATACCATACACTTTGATGGTGGCGGTGTCAACCGATTGCAACGCGACATCCACGGTTTTCAACATTCTTCCTATCTGCGATCGAAGGCTATCCGCCGGTATGCGCACGGCCGTTTCCATATATGTTGGAGAACTTATCCTCACGCTTTTGTATCCTTGACAATTGGGAACGGTGGTGGTGCCTATGGACGTGGTGTCCGGATGGTCAATATTGTAGGTCGGTACAATCCTATAAATAGTATATTCTGCCCCATTATTGGTCAAATAGAAATCCTGCGTGACCGATGTGTTGGGGGCCAAATAGTGATTGACATCCGTATTCGGATAGAGGTCGAACAGCCCGAAATTGGGCGGAGTTAGTTCCGTCAAGGAAAAATCATCTACATAATATGGAAGGTAAATGGAAGAATTATTGAATGTTATTGACCCCAATCCTTTTTCTCCTAAAGCCGGATCATAATTGTTGAGATCCACGGAGGCGTATGCACCAGCGTATGCCAATACATTATTTATATATATATTCAACAAATTGGCATCCAAATCAATATCTAACAATATGGGTAACCATACGTCATTCGGATAGGTGAATTCGCATCCTGAAGTTAGATTACCCTCCATATCAATGAGAGATATACGGCCGGTTTGATTCGGTGAGAATCCGCAAATAAAGGCTGGAGAGTAAGAATAAGGGTGCCAAGCTGCAAAATATGCCCCATCATCTCCTGAGCTTGGCACATAGAGGTTGAATCCTATATGGTATCTGCCACTTTTTTGAAATGCCATTGGTAAAAAATAAGATACCAGATTAGGATGATCCCCTCCAATTTGCAGAGAATTTGGTGCAGACGCTGCCATCGTGTTGCTAATGGTGGCGTCTTTCAAACTATCCCCATAGCAAACCCAATTGTCGTTGACCTGTGAGATGTGACTGCCGACCGGATAGGAATCGAAATTGTCGCTATAAATGACGGTTTGTGCGTGTAGGGCAAAGCACGCGCAGCACATTACGGAAATGAGGAGTAAACATTTTTTCATATCTATTCAATGACCTCTCAGGTGAATGCATTCCCAATAAATCATTCGGCAGATGAGGATTATGCGAGGTCGTAATAACATAATAGACAAATGCGGTGGCAAAGATAAAAAATTATCGTTAAGAATTTTACGATAGCAGATGTTATAAAACACGTAGAGACGGTGCAGTGCACCGTCACTACAGGGGGTATGATGTTGAAAAATATTATTCTTCTTCTTCGTGTTCAGCTTCGTATTTCTTAATGATTTCGGATTGAACATCAGCAGAAACAGCTTGGTATTCAGCGAATTTCATGGTGTAAGAAGCACGACCTGAAGTGATGGAGCTCAATGTAGTGGAGTATTTGTTCAATTCTGCCAATGGAATTTTAGCGTGAATCATTTGGAAGGAGCCTTCGCTATCCATACCCATCATAATACCACGACGGCCTTGGAGGTCGGTCATCACATCACCCATACGGTCTGCGGGAACGAAGATGTCAACGTCGTAGATAGGTTCGAGGATTTTCGGACCGGCGTTGGTGAAGGCTTCTTTGAAGGCGTGGCGGGAAGCCAATTTGAATGCCATTTCGTTTGAATCAACCGGGTGCATTTTACCATCGTAAATGTTGACGACGATATCGCGAGCGTAGGAACCGGTAAGCGGGCCTTCTTCCAATCTTTCCATAATACCCTTCAAGATAGCCGGCATAAAGCGTGCATCGATGGCACCACCGACGATACAGTTGTTGTAAATCAACTTGCCACCCCAAGGAAGGTCGTAGGTTTCAGTACCACGGATCGGGTATTTGCTTTGGGTAGGCATGCCTTCGTAGTAAGCTTCAACGAGCATGTGAACTTCACCAAATTGACCAGAACCACCAGATTGTTTTTTGTGACGATACATAGCTTCAGCAGATTTCGTGATAGTTTCACGATAAGGGATCTTCGGAGCATAGTATTCAACTTCAATCTTATTCAACTTCTCAATCATCCATTTAACAATGTTCAAGTGTTGTTCACCTTGACCAGAGATGATCATTTGTTTTAATTCCTTAGATTGTTCCATCAAGAATGTAGGGTCAGTCTTGCGGATTTCGTTCAAAACAGCACCTAATTTTTCATCATCAGAACTGTTTTTAGCTCTAACAGCAGTACGGAATTTTGGATCTGGGTAAGCAGTTTGTTCAATGATGTCATCACCTTTAGCAACCAATGTTGTACCTGTTTGAGCAGATTTTAATTTGATGGTAGCGATGATATCACCAGCAACAGCCTTTTCAACTTCTACTCTATTCTTACCTGCGAAAACAAGTAATTGTGAGATTCTTTCTTTTGAACCGTTTACTGTATTGGTAAGGTCAGAACATTTACGAATTTC
>JAZRYT010000007.1:0-32147 GCA_045600905.1 Bacteroidales bacterium | reverse complement strand
CAAAATAATGAACATTGATTTGTGTATCTATATTTATTTATGTTATTTATTGTTCTTAAATATGTTACACCGATTTCCTCTAGTATTAAACAAAATATTTATCAACAATTTTGATAGTGTTGGTTTTTAAGTGATTTATATTGTAACTTTGTAAACTCAAACTCGTATAGTATGAAATGCACAATTGTCATATACATACTATCGTGCTCGAATCAAACACCAAGATAGTTTTACAAAAATAAAATGCCAATATGGTTGAACGTATTAAACAAGTAATGGATTATAAACAAATGTCACCAACTGCTTTTGCAGATACAATTGACATTAATAGATCCAGTTTGACGCATATTTTTTCAGGGAGAAATCAACCCAGTTTGGATGTTGCCAAAAAGATACTAACGGCATTTCCGGAAATATCAACAGAATGGTTGATAATGGGTATAGGTGATATGGTTCAATTGGATAAGGTTCCCGTCAAACAAATTGTGTCAAGTGAGGTGCCTATATCAGTTTCAACGGTTGATAATATGCAGCAGACGGACTTGTTTGCCGCAATAGATATGGCGGAGACTCTTTCAGCTAATCCAGTTAAAGCGACAGTTGAAACGCCGAAATCCGAACCAAAACCAGATTTAGTGACCTCTTCTGTTGCAATTATCCAACCAGAGCCGGAACCTGTTGTAGAACAAGAGCCACATCGTATGGAAAATATCAATACAGAGCCTACGTCAGTCCGTAGTAGGGTCAAAAATCAAGAATCGCATATTTCCGCACGAGAGTCCAAACGCGAGCGAATATCCAATTCTCAAGGCGATAAGAAAATTAGCAAGATTATCTTCTTTTATGATGATAGGAGTTTTGAAATCTACACACCCAATTAGATTTTAAAGTGAGATGGTTAGGATGTCGTTCCAATCCGTGGTGTAGTTTTGGGACAGATGTTGTCTGTTCATCTTCACGCCGTCAAAGCCGGCTGAAGCCACCACGACGGAATGGTTTCCTTGTTTGCGATTAATATCGTCCAACACGCTCATCAGGCGCGCGTGTTTGTCGTGGTCTATTTCATCGAACAGAACCGTTTGCACGTTATCCCGTGGTTGTATATCCGACAGGATGACGCCTGCTTTTTTATAATCGTATCCGCGTTTGATTAATTCCGAAATCACGGAGGTGGCGACTTCGGCGAGTTCCAATGTGCTATCAGTTGGGGCGGGCAGCGTAATCAATCTGTTGGCAAATTGCTGGGGCTTGTCCGTGCGATGTCTGTTGGTCATCGCAAATATGATTATGGCACCGCAGACGCTTTGCTGTTTGCGTAGCTTTTCAGCCGCCATAGATGCGAAGATGGCAACCTGCTGCTGTAGGTCTTCAGCCGTTGACAATTCCTTGCTGAAACTCCGTGAAACGGTAATCTGCTGTTTGTCCTTACTGATTTCCTCAAATTCTATACAAGGCTCGCCGTGTAGTTCGTGCCAGGTTTTCACGCCGCCCACGTGCATCAGTTGTCTGACTCTGGATTCGGAGAGTCTTGTGAAATCGTAAGCCGTATGCACGCCCTGACTTTTCAGCAATACGGAAAAACGATGCCCGACGCCCCACACATCTTCGATGGGGAATTTCCGCAACACTTTTTCAATATCCTGTGGACGATGCATAAAGCAGCTTCCGCGCAGTTTGGGATATTGCTTGCAGAGTTTTGAGGCGATTTTAGCCAAGGTCTTAGTGGGCGATATGCCCACGCTAATAGGAATTCCCGTGTTCCTTTGTACGATATAGGAAATATGGTGTCCGAAATCATCCAGCTTGTCCTGACTTACCCCTCGCAAGTCCAAAAAAGATTCATCAATAGAATAAACTTCTGTGGCGGGCACCAATGATTGCAATGTGCGCTGCACTCGTTTGGACATATCTCCATAAAGGATGTAGTTACTGGAAAACACGGCCACGTCGTATCGTCTTATGATTTCGCCTAATTGATAAAACGGCTGTCCCATTTTTATGCCAATGCGTTTGGCCTCATTAGAGCGCGAAATCACGCAGCCGTCGTTGTTGGAAAGAATAATCACCGACCGGCCGTTCAATCCCGGATTGAACACGCGTTCGCAAGAGACAAAGAAGTTGTTGCAATCAGCCAGCCCGTACATAGTTTCAGGTTTAAAGTTTCAAGATGTAGGGACACAATTCATTGCGTCCGCTTAAAGTTCAAGTTTCAAGTTTAAAAGTCACATGGATATTTGCCGCTTCACCGTAGAGACGGTGCACAGCACCGTCTCCCAATACGAAAATGCAAAAAGCGAAAAGCGGTCAACAGTTTTGTTTCACACCTTTTTGATCACGAAGGTGACGATTCCCCATACGATGAAATGGTTTTCCTCTGTGATTTCGATAGCGGGAAATGCAGGATTGGCAGGCTGCAGCCATACTTTTTCCTGCTTTATTAAGATACGTTTCAGGGTAAATTCCCCATCGATGAAGCAAACGGCTATGCTGCCGTCTGCCGGTTCCAGCGACTTGTCAATGACCACGACGTCTCCGTCACAGATGTCCGCGCCAATCATACTGTCACCTTTTATGCGGGCGTAAAAAGTGGCCGACGGATTCTTGATGACGTAGCGGTTCAAATCCAACGTCGGTTCGGCAAAGTCCTCTGCCGGACTTGGAAATCCCGCGTGAATTCCTTCAACTATGGGAATTTGCTCTTTGTGGGAATGGGGTGTGTAGATGTCCATGGAATGGTTAATGGTGAATGGTTAATGATGAAGGATTATTATTCATTATTCATTATTCATTGTTAATTTCCTCACTACCAGTTGCGCATTTTCAAACTTAGTCACAACGATGTTTTCTCCTTTATCTATAAGGCCGTGTTCGGCTGTGGCGTCAAACAGTTGTCCGTCGATTTCGACTTTGCCGGCAGGGCGCATGAAGGTATGGGCGAATCCCCGACAACCAACATATTGTTGAAGGCTCGAATCCTGCGCCATATAACCTTTGTCCTTATCCAACTGCGTTTTCAATGCCATAGAGCCAAAACGGGTGTCGGCAGTGATGAGTTTTTTTCCCAGCCACAAAGACAGGAAGAATCCGGCCACCACGCTGATGACCACAATCATAACGCTTTTCCCGATTTGGGCGGCGGCGTCAATGCTGGGATCGAAATGGAAATGGAATCCGATGTTGAAGACCATAGTCAGCACCAAAGAGGCGAATATAAGGACGATGCCGGAGATGCCGGCCACTCCGAAGCCGGGGATCACAAAAATCTCCAGCATCAGCAGGATTACACCGACCAAAAAGACCAGGATTTCCCAATGGGCGGCAAGTCCTTCCAAATAGTGCGGTGCGAAAAAGAGTAGGGCTCCGATAATGGCAATGACGATGGGCAGGCCGAGTCCGGGTGCCTGGAATTCAAAATACAGTCCGCCGATGATGCACATAATCAGGATGCCGCTGACGGCGGGGTTTACAAGGAAGTTGATAAATTTGTCAATCCAGGAGAGTTTCTGCTCAGCGATTTCGTAGTTGTCGATATGGGCCGCCTGCAGTACGGCATTGCGATTTTCGGCAGTGCCTTCGCAGAAATCGTTGACGATGGCCTCTTCCGTTGTAAATGTCAACACCTTGCCGCTGTCGCTAATGCCCGGGACCGTCACATCGGGATCGACCATAGCTTGCGCTATGTCGGGATCACGTCCGTTTTTCTCTGCGGTGGCGCGCATCAGCGAACGCATATAGGACTGGTATTTGTTGGGCATTATCTCACCGTTCTGGTTCACCACAGAAGCCGCCCCCAAGGACGAGCCCGAGGCCATATAGATACTGTCGCAGGCAATGGAAATCAGCGCGCCGGCCGATGCCGCGTTGTTGTTGATGAAAACCATCGTCGGCATTGGTGCGTTCAAAAGCAACGTGCGAATCTTGTCCGCCGATTCCAATTCGCCGCCAAAGGTGTTCAATTCCAGCAATAGGAAATCCGCCTTCTGCTCGCCAGCCTCTTTTACTGCTTTTTCGGTCTTTCTCAAAGCTGGCTTGGCGATGTTCTCATTAATAGTATAGTAATAGACCTTTGTCTTTTGTGCGTTGGTCAGCAAAAGTATGAAGCTGAAGACCGCCAACAATAGTATTCTTTTCATATTATTTCATTTCAATTTTATAAGAGAATGGGAGATCGTCTTTACTGACACTCTTGATCAATTCTTCCGGGTTGATTTTGGTGGAGAAATTGAAAAAGTCGGAATAGAAGACATCCCCTTGTTCGTAGATTCGAAGGTTGAACGGCACATTGCCCTTGTTGTTTTCGATAAGATGTTTAAGTGCTTCTGCCGCTTGGGTGTTGACATCGTGGATGCTCATCACCAAAGTGAGTTCCGTACACAATTTCTCATACGCTTCTTCCAAATAATGGATTTCCATCGGAAGGATGTCCGTGCGAACGGTTTCCACTCCGGTCACCTTGTCCCTCCATTTCTTGACGTTGAGTCGTGCGCGGATGAAAAGGCGTTTGCCTTTTTCAAAGAAGTGTTTGAATTTGGAATATTCTTCACCGAAAATAGTCCATTGCCAAGAATGGTCGTAATCTTCCAGCGTAATGGTTCCGAATTCTCGATTGGTGCGCGTAATCTTGTTGACAACGTCCGTAACAATGGCAACGAATGCGAAAGGCTTGCCTGAGATGTGGTATTTGGCCATATATTCTTCATCGGACACCTGCGTGAGATTCACAGAAGCGAAGTTGTGAACGATGGGTCTGAATTCATCCAGCGGATGTCCTGAAATGTAGAAACCGGCCACCTCTTTTTCATTCTTGATTTGTTCGTAACTGCCCCAAGGTTCGCACTGGGGAAGAGGCAGAGACACGTCTTCCTCCTCGGCCTCGTCCATATCGAAGATGGAAAATTGGGAGGCGTTTTTGTTTTGCAATTTGGTCACATAGCTGACAAGCTTGTCTGTAAATGTGACACCTTCTTTCTCTGCGTAGAAAAATTGGGCACGATGGACATTGGGAAAACAGTCGAATGAGCCGCCCATAGCCAACGTTTGAATACAGCTCTTGTTGCAGCTTCGCAAATCGACACGCGAGACAAAATCGATGATGTCTTTGTATGGGCCGTTCGCCTCACGTTCTTCCACGATGCTGTTGGCCGCACTGTTGCCGACACCCTTCAAAGCGGCCAGTCCGAAGCGGATGTTGCCAGCCTTGTTGACAGTGAAAGTCTGGTCTGATTCGTTAATGTCCGGACCGAGCACCTTGATGTCTTTCTTCAGAGCGTCTTCTATATATATACTAATAGTATCAATATCATTAATGTTGTTCGTCAAGTTGGCAGCCATATATTCGGCGCGGTAGTGGGCTTTCAAGTAAGCAGTCTGGTAGGCCACCCAGGAATAGCAAGTGGCGTGAGACTTGTTGAAAGCGTAGGAGGCGAACTTTTCCCAATCGCCCCAGATTTTTTCCAGCACTTTAGGATCGTGGCCGTTGGCCTGTCCCTGTTCGATGAACTTTGGTTTCATGTGGTCCAGCTTGTCGCGCTGTTTCTTACCCATAGCTTTACGAAGTGTGTCTGACTCGCCACGGGTGAAGTTGGCCAACAGGCGCGAAAGAAGCATCACCTGTTCCTGATAAACTGTGATTCCGTAGGTGTCTTTCAAATACTTCTCCATAATGGGAATGTCGTATTTGATTTCCTCCGTGCCGTGCTTACGACGGATAAATTGAGGAATATAGTCCATCGGGCCGGGACGATAGAGTGCGTTCATAGCAATCAAATCCTCAAACTTGCTGGGCTTGAGTTCTTTCAGATATTTCTGCATACCTGCGGATTCAAACTGGAACGTCGCAACCGTGTCACCATTGCAGAACAGTTCGTATGTAAGAGGGTCATCCAGAGGTATATTGTTGATATCCACATCTATACCTTTGGATTTTTTAATATTGGAAAGGGTTTCCTTGATAATGGAAAGGGTTCGCAGACCCAAGAAGTCCATTTTAATCAAACCGACATCTTCAATGACGGAGCCTTCGTACTGGGTGACCAGGATGCCCTGTTTGCTTTCCTTATCTTCGACAATGGATAGGGGAGCGAACTTGGTGAGGTCGTCGGCACCTATGATGACGCCGCAGGCGTGGATACCGATTTGGCGTACGGTACCTTCCAGCTGTGTCGCGTATTGCAGGACGTCGTGAACGTTTTGCGGACCGTGTTCGTAAGCGTCCTGCATTTCGGGAACCATTTTCAGGCAGTTTTTCAGGGTGACTTTCGGGGCTTTGCCCGTTTTCGGATCTTCGGGGAATTTGGCAGGCACCATTTTAGCCAACCTGTTGGATTCCTGCAAGTCAAGGTCCTGCACGCGGGCGACGTCCTTGATACTGGACTTCGCGGCCATTGTGCCGTATGTGATAATGTGAGCGACGCGGTCCTTACCGTATTTTTCGGTTATCCATTCCAAAATCCTGTAACGGCCTTCGTCATCAAAATCGACATCGATATCGGGGAGGGAAATACGGTCAGGATTCAGAAAACGTTCGAACAGCAAATCGTATTTCAGCGGATCGACATCGGTGATGGTCAAACAGTAGGCGACCACGGAGCCGGCGGCGGAGCCACGGCCCGGACCTACGGAGATGCCCATTCTGCGGGCAGCCGTGATGAAGTCCTGGACAATCAGGAAGTAGCCTGGGAAGCCCATATTCCTCATAACGCTCAGCTCGAAGTCGATACGTTCCTGGATATCGTCGGGGACAGGGTCACCGTAGCGTTTGTGCGCACCGTCCATTGTCAGTTTGCGAAGATAGTCGGCTTCCAATTTGATACGATAGACGCGTTCGAGGCCGCCCAACTTCTGGATTCGGCCTTTGCCTTCCTCATCGCCTTCGAATTCCCGAACCAAATCCTCTTCGGTGTATTGCTGTTTGTATTGTTCAACGGTTCCGAAATCCTCGGGAATATCGAACACCGGCATAATGGGACCGTGTTTCAGTTTATATGTTTCTACCTTATCTACAATCTCTTGCGTATTATCCAGAGCTTCTGGCACATCGGCAAAAATTTCGGCCATTTCCTCGGGCGTCTTCAGCCATTCCTGTTTAGTATAGTGCAATCTATCTACATCAGCGAACTTCTTGCCGGTGCTTAGGCAGATCAAACGGTCGTGGGCTTCCGCATCATCTTCTTCCACAAAGTGGACGTCGTTGGTGGCGATCAATTTGGTGTTCGTCTCCGCTGCCAAGCGGATGAGTTCCCGGTTGACGATTTCCTGTTGTTCATAGACGGTTCTGTCGCCTCCCGGCTTGTTCGTTTTGTGGCGTTGGAGTTCCAAATAATAGTCTTCGCCGAAAATGCTTTTGAACCAGAGTACCGCCTCCTTTGCCTTTTCATAATCGTTATTGGTTAGGTTGCGGGAGATTTCACCGGCCAGGCAGGCGGAGGATGCGATGACGCCTTCGTGGTATTGTTCCAACAAGCCTCTGTCGATACGCGGACGATAGTAGTAACCATCCACCCAGCCGGCGGAAACCATTTTGCAAAGATTATGGTAGCCGGTTTCGTTTTTCGCCAACAGTATCAAGTGGTAGCCGCTGCCGTTCTCTTTCTTCTCGCGAATCAGGCGGCTGCCGTCAGGGTTGCTTTCCGTCTTCTTGGCCACATACACTTCACATCCGAAAATGGGCTTGAAGAGTTTCTGCTTGGTGGCGAAAATACGTTCTTCTAAATCAGCACGTTGAGCTTCGTCTGCGGCTTCCAGTTCTTTTTCCAAAGATTTGATTTCGTCACGCACGCCGCCATTTTTCTTATCCACGAAATCAAAGAACTCCTTGATTCCGAACATATTCCCATGATCGGTAATGGCAAGGGCGTTCATTCCCGTGCGGAGGCATTTTTCGACAAGACCGGAGATGGTGGACATACCATCCAAAATAGAATATTGTGTGTGAACGTGCAGGTGTGTAAACTTACTCATTATCAGATTTGTATTTGTTAATGGTTAAAACGGAAAAGTGCGGGCAAATATACGAAAGATTCTTCAACTTTTCCAGCCTGAAAAAAATAAAGATTTTTTCGCATCATCTGGCATAAAACAGAAAAAAAACATACAAAATGACACTGGAAATATTCCTAACGCCAAATGGTTTTATTCGGTAAAAGCCGCAAAATATTCATTGGCAACTGTTGAAAACATATCATATATATCTGATAATCATTTTTTTATAAAAACCACAAAAAGGAAATAGGAGTGTTAAGAAAAAAAGTTATTGGTATAACTTGCTCATTTTCAAAAAAAATGTATTTTTGCGGCCTCAAAAAAACGAATAATAATAAAAGAAATATAGAGATGAAACAAGAATTGATTCAGTACGTAGAGGACAATTTCATTACGAAACAAGAATTTCCGAAATTTAAAGCTGGCGATACCATTACAGTATCCTATAGAATCGTTGAAGGTACAAAGGAACGTATCCAACAATTCCAAGGTGTTGTTATCCAAATCAATGGTGCTGGCGCAACCAAAACATTCACAGTAAGAAAGATTTCCGGTGGTATTGGTGTTGAAAGAATTTTCCCGTTCGCAACTCCGATGATTGCAGATATCAAAGTCAACAAACACGGCGTCGTTCGTCGCGCTCGTATTTTCTACCTCCGCAACCTTACCGGTAAAAAAGCTCGTATTAAAGAACGTAGAGGTTAATAATTTTCATAACAGAATTAAAGCGGTTATTTCATCAGTTGGAGTAACCGCTTTTTTTTGTATTTTCGCGCCCTGTTTAAATATTATATTATTGTGGCTTTAATTCAATCTTTCGAAAAAACTGGAAATACTCTTTTCAAATACCGCGGACAGATTCCCGCACTCATTTTCCTGCTGGCTATTCCTATCGTATGGTTCAGCAACCAAGATCTCTATATGCAGTTGTTTGTCGGACAAAGACATTTTCTGCGGATTTTATTGACCGTTGTTGGAATTGTCGTCACCCTATTGGGACTGGTGCTTCGCGCCTATACCGTCAGCACAACA
Source organism: Bacteroidales bacterium (assembly GCA_045600905.1). GTDB lineage: Bacteria > Bacteroidota > Bacteroidia > Bacteroidales > WCHB1-69 > F23-D06. The sequence continues at coordinate 23,135 of JAZRYT010000007.1, read as the reverse complement.
CCGAAAGGAACATCCGGCAGAAATACGGACAAACAGGTGGCAGACCATCTGAACACCAAAGGCATATATTCCGTGGTCAGACATCCCCTGTACCTTGCCAACTACCTGTTGTGGGCCGGTGTTCTCATCTTTTCTATGAACCTATGGGCATTCCTCATCGTTTCCCTCGTTTATTGGATTTACTATGAGCGTATTATGTTTGCTGAAGAAGCATTTCTCCGCAATAAGTTCGGACAGGAGTTCGAAGAATGGGCCGCCAATGTGCCCGCCTTCATCCCCAATTGGGATCTTTATGAAAAGGGTGATTTGGAATTTTCCTTTAAAACCTTTGTCCGCCGCGAGTATGTCACTATTTTTTCCGCCGTATTCTCTTTTACGATTGCGGACTATCTTTTGTTTTTACTCTCGTATGCGAGATTCTTCGGATATAAGATTTCCACCGCTTCCTGGTTCCGCCCCTCTCTGTATATCTTCGTCGTTTGCCTTGTCGGAATGCTCGTCATCCGCACCATCAAACATCATACGAAACTGCTGAACGCGGATGCCTCCAGAGATTAATTTCCTTTTGAACAACTTTAAAATTCTATTATAATGAACATTTCACACATCGAACACATCGCTATCGCTGTTAAAAGTCTTGAAACAGCCATTCCTTACTACGAAAACGTCTTAGGCCTCAAGTGCTACAATGTTGAGGAAGTTGCCGACCAGAAAGTGAAAACCGCTTTCTTCAAAGTAGGCCAGACCAAAATCGAATTGTTGGAACCGACTTGTCCGGAAAGCACCATCGCCAAATTCATTGAGAACAAAGGCGAAGGTTTGCACCACGTGGCATTTGCCGTACCTGACACGGCAGCCGCATTGAACGAATTGGCAGAAAAGGAAATCCGCCTGATAGACAAAGCTCCTCGTGGCGGTGCTGAAGGCCTTATGATTGGCTTTGCTCATCCGAAATCCACCTGCAGCGTTTTGACAGAATTCTGCTGCCCGAAAAATAACGAATAATCATACTCAGATGGGAAGAGAGTGATTAACCCACTTCTTCCCATCCTTTTTTTTCAATTGCAATGAAACAGAAAAAAGCCTATCGCTCGACACTGAAATGGGGACTCCTTTTAGGAGTAGGGCTCTCGATTTTCGAGTTGGTCAAGATGTGCGCCCGCAAAGTAGAATACGGGAGCACGCAACTCTTGGACATAGCCCTCATTATCGGTTACATACTCATCCTTTTTGCCGGAATCAAGGAGTTCAAGTCCCACTACACGGAACGTCTGACGTTTGCCAAAGCATTTTTAGGATGTATCATCATTTCCGTAATCGGTTCTGTCCTGTTCTTCTGTTACGGAATGTTCCATTATCAGGTTGTTGAACCGGATGGCTTGAATCAAAAGTATGAAATTGCCTTGAAGAATTTCAGAACCGTCATTGATAGAGATACCATAAAGACGGAAGAGCTGACCGCCTATTTGGACACGGTGAATCAAGTTCTGATTTCGGAAGAAGCGATTTACCAGTGGCCGGATTCTCTAACTACGGAGATTCGCCAAGAGGCTCATCAGGGCATTGCCATGATTGCCGAATACCATAAAAACAAATTAATAGAGAAGCGAGGCCTAGATACGGCAAACAGCTATGTGCTTGCCAATTTCCAAGCCTATTCCCGTAGAATGCTGGTGGAGACACTGGCTTCCTACATCGACCAAAACGAGCAGAAGGCTTCCACGCCAGCCGTTAAGAAAATAGTTGAAAGCGCCAACGTCAAGTTGGAGCAGATCAACCCGTCGGAAACACGTTTTGAGCTGAACAAGTCGCACGTGCCCCATTACGACAAGCCAGGCCGTTATGTCGCCATTGCAGCGATGATGGACCTGCTGTACGGTATGTTCTTCGGTTTGTTCATTGCCATGTACCATTACACATCCAAACTCACCTACGCCCAGTCAATGGCTGGTGAGTCAGAAAACGAAATGCCGAAGGAGGATGTTCCCGAAAACGCTGAAACGACATCGGAAACAGAATCCACCCCTAATGAAGAAGAAACGAAAAACAACTAAATATGGATATTACTGTAATTGTCCCCTTATTGAATGAAGCAGAATCACTTCCCGAATTGGCAGCCTGGATCAAACGCGTGATGGATGCCAACAAATTCACATACGAAGTATTGATGATAGATGACGGTTCAACGGACCAGTCTTGGAATATTATCCAGAACCTTCATTCAGATAACGAATGCTTTAGAGGCATTAAATTCCGCAGGAATTACGGAAAATCAGCCGCATTGAACACCGGTTTCGAAGCTTGCAACGGAGATGTTGTCATCACAATGGACGCAGATCTTCAAGACAGTCCAGACGAGATTCCGGAATTGTATAGAATGATTAAAGAAGACGGCTATGATTTGGTATCAGGTTGGAAAAAAGTTCGTTACGATTCCAAAATCGCCAAAAACATTCCATCCAAGTTTTTCAATTGGACGACCCGCAAGATGTCAGGCATTATGCTGCACGACTTCAACTGCGGTTTGAAGGCTTACCGCAAAGACGTGGTCAAGTCCATAGAAGTGTATAGTGAAATGCACCGTTACATTCCCGTTATTGCCAAGTGGGCCGGTTTTAGCAAGATAGGGGAGAAAGTGGTCATCCATCAGAAACGCAAATACGGCGTTACCAAGTTCGGATGGGATCGTTTCGTCAACGGATACTTGGATCTGCTCACCATTTCCTTTATGACCAAATTCGGCAAAAAGCCGATGCACGCTTTTGGGGTATGGGGAAGTATCGCATTCTTCATCGGATTTGTCAGCGCCATCTGGTTGATAATCGCCAAGCTAGTACACCAGGCACACCAACTGCCATATCGTCAAGTAACAGACCAACCGCTTTTCTTTATTGCCATTTTGGCTATGGTGCTTGGCTTTATGCTTTTTCTGGCCGGATTCTTGGGAGAACTCATTGCCCGCAACGGTTCTGACAGAAACAAATATCAAATAGCAGAAAGACTATAATTAAAGTAAACAAATCTATCCTTTGCTTCAACTTTTATATTACTGCTGAACAAAACTAATTTGTTATGAGACCAACAAGACTTTTCGACATATTAGACGAGATTTCCGCAAAATATAACAAGCCGGATTTCTTTGCCCAAAGAGATGGAGAGGGATGGAAAACCTACAGCATTGCGGAATACGTGGAGTATTCCCACTTATTGGCTTCCGCGTTTTTGGAATTGGGTTTTCAAAAAGGAGATAAAATAGTAACCATTATGCGTAATCGCCCGGCCTGGAACTTCTTGGACATGGGCATTATGCTCGCGGGAATGATTCACGTTCCCGTGTATCCGACACTCAACCCCGAAGAATACAAGTATATCTTGAATCATTGCGACTGCAAAAGCATTGTCTTTGGTGCGGAAGTTATCTACAGAAGGGTAGAGCCTATTCTTTCTGAAGTCATGCAACACCCTTTGATATACGCAATTGATCCTATTGCCGGAACAAATTCGTATGATCAGTTATTACAATTAGGGCGAGACAATCTAACTAAATGGACACCCTCGATTGAGGAAAACAAACGTACAATTTCCACAGACGATATCGCCACCATCATCTATACATCGGGCACGACGGGACGTTCCAAAGGCGTGATGCTTTCCCACGGAAACATCTGCAACAACTTTATGCCCATCATTGAAGAGCACCAGTTGTTGGATTACCACGCCAAAATGCTCAGCTTCCTGCCGTTATGCCACGTTTATGAGAGAATCGTAAACTATCACTATCAGTATATGGGCGTAAGTCATTATTACGCAGGCAGTATGGCCACCATTGCCAAGGATATGCACGATATGCACGCAGACGGCTTTTGCGCCGTTCCACGTGTCTTTGAGATGATGTATGAGAAAATCCAAGGCGCCGGGAAGAACCTGACGGGATTGAAAAAAATGATTTTCGACTGGGCATTCCAATTTGCCACCAAGTTCGATTATTATAATGAGAATCCGTTCTATTTGATGCGCTACAATCTGGCAGACAAACTCGTCTATAGCAAATGGCGCGAAACCCTTGGCGGACACGAAATGACCGTTGTGTCAGGTGGGTCTTCCATCCCTGAAAAAATCCTCAGACTGTTCACCGCTGCGAAAATCAGAGTTTATGAAGGTTACGGTTTGACGGAGACGTCGCCTGTCATCGCCGTCAACAACCCCAAGAAAAAGATTCTGAAGATAGGTTGTGTGGGCGAAATCCTTTCCGGCGTCGAATTCAAATTGGCAGACGATGGCGAAATCCTAACCAAAGGCCCCTGTCTGATGAAAGGATATTACAAGGATGAAGCCTATACAAAGGAAGTCATTGACAAGGACGGATGGTTCCATACGGGTGACATCGGCAGACTCGAAGAAGGCAAGTATCTGAAAATCACAGACAGGAAGAAAGAAGTATTCAAACTCTCATTAGGAAAATACATTTCACCACAGTCTGTTGAAACAGAGCTAAGACTCTCTCCCTATATCGAAAATGCAATGGTTATTGGGGAAAATGAGAAATTCGCTTCCGCGTTGATTGTCCCTACCTTTGACAAATTCAAAGAAGAATTCCGAAATCGCCACATTGACTACCCGAAAGACCACGAAGAACTTATCAAACATCCTGATTTTATGAAAATTATGAATCAGGAAGTGGCTAATGTGAACAAGTCTCTGGCAGACCACGAGCAAATCAAACGCTTCCGCGTGGTTGTGGATGAATGGTCTATCGCCACTGGAGAATTGTCACAGACAATGAAATTGAAGCGCAAAGTACTTTACCAAAAATACGATAACATCTGCAAAGAAATTTACAATTACGATAAAAAAAGCGAATAAGAAATGAGACGTTGGCTGCTGGTCATTTTGTCATTATGCCTCACATTCATAGGGCAAGCACAATCCTTGAGAGGCCGCATCCTCGAGATTGGCGAATCCGGAGACACAACCGCCGTGCAAATGGCTGCTGTCCAATGGCTTCATTCCTCTGTTGGAACTCATTCAGGTACAGACGGATATTTCTCTATCATCAGGGCAAAAACCGACACACTTGTTATCTCATTCCCGACCTATCAGCCGGATACGGTTGTCATTGCTAAATCGCAAAACGACATCACGGTTTATTTGTCACACGCCCATTCCTTGTCCGAAGTGAGTATTATTGCGCACGACGGTTCGTTTATTTCCACGCAACCCATTCTCACTATGGTGATTACCCAAGACGGATTAAGACGTGCCGCCTGCTGTAATTTGGCCGAGAGTTTCGAGAGCACCATTGCCGTGGATATGGAATACTCCGATGCCATAACCGGTGCCAAACAGATATCGATGCTCGGTCTTGCCGGTATCTATAGCCAAATCCTACTTGAAAATGTCCCCTTTATCCGTCTCCTTTCCCACCAGTTCGGATTGGGCTTTGTGCCCGGTTCCTGGATGGAATCCATCAGCGTGTCCAAAGGCGTGGCCTCCGTCACCAATGGCTATGAAGCGATTACCGGACAAATAAACGTGGATTACAAAAAACCGGAAACGAACTATGAGCGCCTATTCCTCAACCTGTACGGAAACTCGATGGGGAAAGGAGAGCTCAGCCTCAACAGCCGTTTCAAAGTCGGAAAAAAAGACAAGGTTACGAGTGAACTGCTGCTCTTTGCCGGAGACCAGTTTGCCAGGATGGATATGAACAAAGACGGTTTTCTGGATGTACCCCGCAACCAGCAAATCAACGTGATGAACCGCTGGGACTACAATTACAAGAACATCTGGAAGGGCCGCACGTTGATTGACTTCGTGTGGGACAATAGGGTAGGGGGCCAGAAAAACTACGACTGGCGCGAGCATTCATACTCTTCCGAAGTCTATGGCCTGCATATTGACAACAAACGATGGGACGTCATTACCAAAAACGGCTTTCTGCTGAAAGGCGCTGATGAAAGTATCGGAACCATCGTCTCCTATACAGGACACCAGACCCAAGCCGTCTTCGGCCTCAATGATTTTTTGTCTATGCAACAGAGTGTATATGTCAATATATTGTATTCCAACAAATTCGGCATTAAAAAAAGACATAAGCTGACGGCTGGAGGAAGTATGCAGTACGACTATTATGTGGATATATTTGAGAAACATTTACAGGTGGATCCTTATTTTAATGTACACATTCCTATAGTAGAGACCGTTCCCGGAATTTTCGGCGAATACTGCTACATCATTGACCCCAAGTTGGTGGTAATGGTTGGTATGCGTTTGGATTACAACAGTCATTTCAACCAACTGTTTTGGACTCCCCGTGTACATTTCAAATGGCAAATCACACCGAGCACGTCCGTTCGGGCTTCCGCCGGAAAAGGCTACCGTTCCGCCCATATTTTGGCTGAGAACATCGGTCTGCTCACGTCCAACCGGAATTATTTCTTACACGAAATGTTGAAGGCCGAAGAGGCCTACAACGCCGGCATCAGCTTCGTTCAGAGTTTCAACCTTCCTGGCGGAAAATCCACATTCTCCATAGATTATTTCTATACCCATTTTGTCAACCAGAGCATTGTCGATTTGGACCAGGACGTTCACGCCATCAACGTATATAATCTGAACGGAAACTTTAACGGGTACGGCAATGTCTCCCGTTCCCACTCCCTTCAAACGGAGCTGATTCTGAAACCCTTCAACCGGTTTGAACTCACTTTGGCATACCGTTACAATGACGTTCGATATATGAGTCACGGCCTTATGCGTGAAAAAGTGCTGACAAGCCCGCACAAAGGACTTGTAAATATCAGTTACAGCACGCCTTACAACCGTTGGAAATTCAATGTCAATCTGCAAATCAACGGACCGCAGAGATTGCCGGATATGACTGGAAATCCAGCCGCCAATCTACCGGAATATTCCCCGACATTCTGCCTGCTGAATGCACAAATAACTAAAAAGTTCAGAAGATGGGAAATTTACGCGGGTGCCGAAAATCTAACCAATTACAAACAGGAAAACCCCATTATCAACGCGGACAATCCATTTGGCGAAAACTTCGATGCCTCAGTGATTTATGCTCCAATTACTGGAATTATGGGATATCTTGGCGTGCGTTTTATGCTAAAATAATTTTTTCACATTTTAAACCTTTACCAAGAACATCAGTCAGCGAAAATCTTTTTTTAAAATCATATAGTAAAAATAATACATAACTAAAATCAAAAAAAAAAACAATGAAAAAATTCTTCATCTTAGCCATTGTGGCTATCTTCAGTTTGAGCGCATTTGCTCAAAAATCAACAGTTCAAACTGTTACCATTCAAACAAACGGCGTATGCCAGAAATGCGCAGACCGATTCAGTGAAAACGTTCCTTATTTCAAAGGCGTAAAATCCTACACATACGATATGAAAACTGCGAAGTTGACTATCAATTATGATTCCCAGAAGACCAATCCAGACCAATTGCGCAAGGAAGTCAGCAAATTAGGTTTCAATGCTGACAATGTAAAAGCTGATGCTGCTGCACGCGCTAATCTTCCGGCATGCTGTAGAGGAGAAAAAAGCTGTAGCGACAATGGTCAAGGCAAAAGTGGCGAACACAAATGCCAACACGCTCAAGGCGACGCTCACCAATGCAATCACCAATGCCAAGGTAAGGAAGGTGAACACAAATGCCAACACGCTCAAGGCGACGCTCACCAATGCAACCACCAATGCCAAGGTAAGGAAGGCGAACACAAATGCCAACACGCTCAAGGCAACACTCACCAATGCAACCACCAATGTCAAGGTAAGGAAGGCGAACACAAATGCCAACACGCTCAAGGCAACACTCACAAATGCAATCATCAATGCCAAGGCCAAAGTCAAAACGGTGAACACAAATGCAACCACCAATGCCAAGGTCATAAATAATCTTTTTTAAATAGGAAAACTAAGCCGCAGAATGAAATGTTCTGCGGTTTTTTTTGTTTTGAAACTCATAAAACAAACAAATTGAAAGATTTTCATAAGGCTTCATATTTTCAAAATTATTATGTATTTTTGCGCCTAATTTTTTTGCAGATGAAAAGATTCTATTTGCCTATAGTAATCATCTTATTATATTGTTGTTCCTCATTTGCCCAAACAGGCAAAAAGGCTATTATAGGCTTTTACAACTTGGAAAACTTGTTTGACACCATCAATGATCCCCATAAAAATGACGAGCAATTCCTTCCGGAAGGCAGTTACCAGTGGACGTCTGAAAGATATATGGCAAAATTGGAAGCCTTGTCGAAGGTCATATCTGAAATGGCCAAGATGCCCGAAGGACTGGTCGTATTGGGTGTGTCGGAAATGGAAAACGAGCAGGTGTTATTGGACTTGGTTGCTACTGAAAAACTACAGCCTTTTCATTTCAAAGTTTGTCACCACGAATCTCCGGATAGGAGAGGGGTGGATGTGGCCTTTTTGTACAACAGCGACAGATTCCGCATTATTGACACGGCCGCATTCCCGTTGGTGGTTCCCGGACAACCAGAATTCATTTCCCGTGACCAATGGCTGATGACGGGGATTTTAGACAACAGCGATACCTTGTTTTTGTTAGTCAACCATTGGCCGTCCAAAGCCGGTGGCGAGAAACGAAGCCTTCCCGGACGCTTGGCCGCTGGAAATCTTTCCCACGATATCGCGACCTCTATTTTGCAAAAGCATCCCGGCGCAAAATTCATTTTAATGGGCGACTTGAACGACAACCCCAATTCCAAGGCTATTATGGAATGTTTGGGAACCAAAACGAAAATAAAGGATGTTACCACACCGAACGACCTGTTCAATCCTATGTGGAAACTTTTCCAAGACGGTATCGGATCTTACGCATACCGCGATTCTTGGGAAATGTTGGACAATATCATCATATCCGGAGGTTTGATAAATCCTCATCCGGCAACCTACAAGTACACCTCCGCACACGTCTTCAGAAGAGACTTTATGTTCACAAAGACTGGTTCCTACAGCGGATATCCCTTTAGAACGTTTGCTGGCGGCAACTATCAGGGCGGCTTCAGCGACCATCTGCCTGTCTATATTGTATTATCGAAATAAAACTTACTATTATGGATAAAAGACTTGTTATCATTCCTACGTACAAGGAAAAGGAAAATATTGAAAACATCATTCGCACCGTCTTCGGATTGATTGACGTTCATATCTTGATTATTGACGATGGTAGTCCTGACGGAACCGCAGACATCGTGAAAAGCCTCATTCCTGAATTTGAAGGCAAACTGTTCATCGAAGAACGTAGTGGCAAATTGGGCTTGGGAACAGCCTACATCCACGGTTTCAAATGGGGACTACAACGCGACTACGACTTTATGTTCGAAATGGATGCTGATTTCAGCCACGACCCACACGATTTGGAAAGGCTGTACAATGCCTGTGTAGAAAAAAATGCGGACGTGGCCATCGGGTCCCGCTATTGCCAAGGTATCAGCGTGGTTAACTGGCCATTAGGCAGATTGCTGATGTCGTATTTTGGCTCAATGTATGTACGCACCATATTAGGTATTCCTGTTAATGATACGACAGCCGGCTTTAAATGCTATCGTTCTAACGTGCTGGAAACCATCAATTTCAATGAAATCAAACACGTCGGATACGGATTCCAGATTGAAATGAAATATACGGCTTACAAGTTGGGCTTCAAGATTGTCGAAGTTCCAATCATTTTCCGTGACCGTACGATGGGCACATCCAAAATGAGCGGCGGAATTTTCCGTGAAGCTATTTTCGGAGTCATCGGCCTGAAGTTCAGAAGCTGGACAAAAAAGTGGAAAAACTCGATTAGGAATAAATAATGAAGCGGAAGCGTACAAAAACTTCCTGTTACATAAATAAAAAAAGGCTGTTTGTTTCGAACAGTCTTTTTTATTGCGAAGTAGTGTGGTAAAAATATCCTATTTAACATAACGTAAATTATAGGACAAATTATAAACCGAAAAGGACACAGCGTTTCACAGAGTAATTTTTAGTCAACACTTCAATTGAGGAACGCAAAATCATCGACATTTTCAAGATGATTTCCCTCAGCGAGACTCCGCGACCTCTGCGGTTGGTAATAAACCGCTGAGCGCGCCGAGTTACACAGAGTTTATGGTATTGGTTTACGGTTAGTGTGGTTCATGTAAATAATTCCCTCCGCGTGACTCCGCGTCCTCGGCGGTTGGTAATAAACCGCTGAGAGCGCCGAGTTACACAGAGCTTATGGATATTGGTTTACGGTTAGTGTGGTTCGTGAAAACAAATTCCTCCGCGTGACTCCGCGTCCTCTGCGGTTAGTAATAAACCGGTTAAAGTCTTTGCGATATCTTCGGGAGAATCTCGTTTTTCCAACTTGCGAACGTTCCTTCGAGAATTTTCTTTCTGGCTGTCTTTACGAGATCCAGATAAAAATGCAGATTGTGGATGCTGCCAATCATCGGACCCAGCATTTCATCAGATATATACAGATGTCTTAAATATGCGCGTGAATATTCGCGGTCTGCAAACAAATCGCTTTGCGCGTCAATCGGCGTGAAATCGTATTTCCATTTTTCGTTACGCATATTCAGGATTCCGTCCCAAGTGAAAATCATACCGTTGCGGCCGTTTCGTGTCGGCATCACGCAGTCGAACATATCCACACCTAAAGCGATACTTTCGATAATGTTGGCAGGCGTGCCAACACCCATCAGATAGCGCGGTTTGTCTTCCGGCAGAACCTGGCAGCACAAATCGGCGATTTCGTACATTTTATCCGTAGGCTCCCCTACCGCCACGCCGCCAATCGCGTTGCCGTCACAATTCATAGATGCCACATACTCAGCAGATTTGACGCGCAAGTCGTGATACGTGCCGCCCTGTACGATGGGGAAAAGCGTCTGCTCGTAGCCATACAGCGGCTCGGTCTCGTCCAAACGCTTGATGCAGCGTTTCAGCCATTTGAAAGTCGTTTCCATCGACTTTTTCGCATAATCATATTCGCAAGGATAAGGAATGCATTCGTCAAACTGCATAATGATATCCGCGCCGATGGAACGCTCGATGTCCATCACCTTTTCGGGGCTGAACAAATGTCTGGAACCGTCAATGTGCGATTGGAACCACACGCCTTCATTAGGGTCGATTTTGCGTCGGTGGCTCAACGAGAACACCTGGAAACCGCCACTATCCGTAAGGATGGGCTTGTCCCAACCGTTGAATTTGTGAAGGCCGCCGGCTTCTTCCAACACGTCCGTGCCAGGACGCATATACAGATGATATGTGTTTCCCAACATTATCTGGGCTTTCACATCATCCTTCAAATCTCTAATATGCAATGCCTTTACTGCACCCAAAGTGCCGACCGGCATAAAAATCGGGGTTTCAATCTGTCCGTGTGCCGTAGTTATCACGCCTGCGCGTGCTTTGCTCTTCTCGTCTTTCTTGTCTATTATAAACTTCATCTTGTTAGTAAATTGCGGGCAAAAATAACATTTTATTGCAAGCAAAAAAATATTTTTGCAGAACCAAAACCAACCTAACCTATAACCTATGTTTGAAAAGTATCTTCCGATTATTTTCGTGGTGCTTTTTGGCATTATAACATTCTTAGAATTAATCTATTACTATGTTATCTTTGCCAGATTCTCCTTCCACAAAAAGAAGAAAGCCGTATCCATCCAGCAAGTACCCGTTTCTGTCATTATGGTAGTGAAAGACGCTGCCGGAGTGTTGTTGAAAACCCTCCCCCGACTGCTCAACCAGCAATATGCGCAGTTCGAGATGGTCATTGTCAATGACAATTCCCAAGACGAGACCAAGCTCCTCGTGCTGGAATACCAACAGCAATACAAGAACATCAAGCTCGTGGATTTGGATTCCGCAGTGACGACGATTCGCGGTAAGAAGTTCGCCATCTCAATGGGTGTCCGCTGCGCCTCCTACGAGCATCTGCTCTTCACAGATCCGGAGTGCACGCCCTCTTCTTCACACTGGTTGGGGAAAATGGCGGAGAACTTTGTAGGACAGACACGTATCGTGTTGGGTTACAGTACTTACCAAAAACGAAACAATCCCTTCAACAGAATGCTCCATTTCGACACGCTGCTCAATGCTGTCGAGTATTTCTCTTTGGCACGCATCCACTCCACCTATCGCGGAGATTTCAAGAATCTGGCATTCACCGCTCCCCTATTTGACAAACAACGCGGATTCGCGACACACAACCACATTTCATACGGTGAGGAGGACATCTTCATCTCCCGCGCCGCCACCAAAAACAACACAGCCATTGAATTCTCACCCGATGCCGTAACCGTCCTGCAACGCGCTTCCAATTTCCGTTATTGGAAAGACCATAAATTGGGACTGTTCTATACCCGTAAATTAAACACCTTCAAAAACAGATTCCTGTTGAACGGCTATGCCATCATCAACCTTCTGTTTTACATCGCATTGACATTTGCCATCCTCTTCACTTTATCTGATATGATTCTTCTCATCGTCACCTTGAGTATCGCCGCAGTGCGTCTTATCAGCCAGTACCTCGTTTTCGGATTTGCCGCTAAAAGACTGAATGAGAAACAGGTAATCCCTTGTCTGCTCATCTACGACCTGATTTTTGCGATCCTCAATCCTTTATATTTCATTTCCGCTCAAATTCACCACGATAGATTCTTATAATGGAAAATCCCTGCAACACAGATAAAGCGAAACGCGACTACATCCTTTTGCGCCGCGCCTTGGACGACAACGATCAGAATGCATTCGCCGAACTGATGCAACTCTATCGTGACAGCATCTATTTTATGCTCATAAAAATAGTGAAGAACAGTGATGATGCTGAAGATCTGACTTTGGACACTTTCGGCAAAGCCTTCCGCTATTTGGACAAATATTCTCCCAAATACGCCTTCTCGACGTGGCTCTTCCGCATCGCCGTCAACAACAGCATTGACTATATTCGCCATAAGAACAATTCCCCGCAATGTTTGGACGACGACCTGACCGAAGACGTCACATTACGCCTAATAGACAGTTCCGAGTCAAACTTCTCCCCCACTCCCGAACAAGAGGTTATGGACAAACAGAGAGCGCAAATGCTGCGCGCCGCCGTCTCACAACTGCCGGAAAAATACCGCAAAGTGGTGGAGTTGCGCTATTACGAGGATTTGGCCTACGACGAAATTGCCGAACAACTCGGCATATCGTTGTCCAACGTGAAAATCCAACTGCTGCGTGCTAAAAATATGCTGTCCGAAATAATGGTTGACATCCGGTACTCCATCTGACTTCAGGACTAATTTTGCTCACCATACTACGCACCAAAATATGACATACTCATTGTTTTCCAAGTTCTCATTCAAAAGTGTGCATATTCGGATCGACATAGGATTTCATCAGTGAATTTATGTTTTTATCGCGTTCGCTCTTATAGGGAACTATTTTGATTTTTTTAACATCAACTTCTAGTTGATTCTGCGTCGTCGGTCTAATTAAATCCAAATACAATTTACATTTGTTCTGTATCAATTTTTCATAACATTTGTGTTTTCTCAGAAAGTTCTCATACACAGCGGGGAAATTTTTAGGGATGAAAGTTCCCGTGTCTAAGGTTATGATTGGCTGATATTTAACTGCCAATCTACCAAACATTATCAACAACAATGCAATTATGTTTCTACTATCTTGTGATTCTTTTAAGAAATTCATCTTGATTGTATTTTAATTCATGTCGTCTTGTCGCTTGAAATTCTTTAGTGGAGTCAATTTTCTTGTTCGGAATGTTCGAGGTTTGATTTAAACAAGTCCTTTAAGCGTTGCTTTTCTTCTCTTCTCATTCGAGCGTATGATTTTCTAATGATTCGTTGGAATGTCCTTCCCTCCACACTAATAGATTTATTTTTGTCAAGAATTACAGCTTTTGCATTAACATATTTCTTATGAAACAGATAGCTGTATGTCAAGCAAGGTATGGTAATAATAATATGATTGTTCTCGCAAGACTGGGAGAAAATCGGTACTGACGCGCTAGAAGAAGACGTATTTTCTGCTTTGTCTGGAATCCAAGAGATATTTATCTCTATTTGGAAAATACGTACTCCTGATGGTAATGGGGATACGATTTGGTTGCAAGTATCGGCTATATGTGCAATATTAAAAGCGGCTTCAAATTCTTTATTAAGAGAATCTGTATCGCAAACAATAGAAACCGAATATTGATAAATTCTATCGTGCATGAAAGTGCAGAGCCTTCTACTCAGTTCCTCCTGCTCAAGTAAACTCTCATAAGGAGATTCTAATGCGATATAAAGAGTGTCGTTGTTTACTGATGAATATTGTATTTCTACCGATAGAGGATCAAAAGGCGTAATAAAATTCTTGTAGGTATTTAAAATAAAGAAATCTCCTTTTCTTTTAAAATTGCCTTCTGAAATCGATATCCCATCACCACAGGGCCTTGGGCCTGCACAGTAAACATATTGTAAGAACTTATGATTCTTTAAAAACATAAAATAAACAGCACCACTTTTATAATAATACTTTTCGTGTTTTCTTTGTCCTTGTGAATACAGCGGACATAGCAATAACGATAGAATAAAACATAAATAAAGAAGTTGCTTCATATCAGGGTTATTTCTTATTTGGATCTCTCCAATCACCATAAATATCATCAACATATTCTGCTGATTTTAAATCAGCTCCAAATCGACGACTACTGAAAGCGAATTCTTGTTCCACGTCGCACTCTTTTGCGGAAAAAGTGTGACGGGCGTCGGGGCGAACGATGAGATGATGCGAAGAATATTGTTGGGACATTTGGCGGATAATAATTACTTTTCTAAATCTCTGCCAGTGAGTTGTGAGCAGTGAACAGTGAACCGACTGCGGTGGGGCGATATGTGAGGTTTGCTATACTCAATTATTCATTGTAAATTATTCATTGCCAAAGGCGGCGGCGAAAATTAGTCAGATTAAAAAAACTTCAAATAAAATGCAATGGTCATTAATAATGCTCCTAAAATGTATAGCCAGGAATCCTGAAAAATATTAGCCCAACTTTGTTTTCCCATTCCTAAAAAATCATTACAATGGTGCGCCAATGTTAAAAATAATAACGATGCAATAAATATAACAACGATTATGCATATCCTGTTCCCTTTACTTCGATGAAATCCATTATTTTTTCTTTTTTCCATTTTTCAATTTATTTCTTGTCGTTGAAATGCCAGAACGGACATCTAAGGCATATCCAATATAATCAATAATCTCCCCGGCTTTCCTGCATACAGGAACTCCTAATTTACCAATACCTTTAACTAAATGCCCAGTCCCCAATGTGGCCAAACCTATTGTCGCCCACGCCTTGTCACTTTTAGAAGCTTTGTCACCAAACATATTCTCTCCTTTTGTCAAGGTGATGATATCATTCGCTGTCGAACTAATAGGTAAGCCTGTAGCCAAACCTTGACATATAGCAACTCCTGTTTGCGTAGCATGCGTTTCAAAATCATCAAATTTCTCTCTTCTTGTTCTCGGATCGTGGGTAATGGGAGATTTCACCACTCCATCAGAGGAAAGCCCGTGCATAACAATGTTCGCATCGGTTTCTTCATATTGAGGTTTTGTATAACTGATTCCTTTTCGTTTGTTATCAATAGAAAATGCTCCGGCAAATTTGTCTTTTTGTGAATTTTTTAGGATTCTTCCCCCAGTATGATGCATTCTCCGGTATTGCCTTGCTTCAGATCTCGTATCAAATTTCCCATTCGGATCCACCAAAATAATCGGGTTATTCCTGCAATAAGTGTAAGGCGAAGTTGATGGGTATTTCCCACTCATCGGGTCCACGCTCAGCCAAATGCT
The DNA here is from genome assembly GCA_045600905.1 of Bacteroidales bacterium. Classification (GTDB taxonomy): domain Bacteria; phylum Bacteroidota; class Bacteroidia; order Bacteroidales; family WCHB1-69; genus F23-D06. The sequence goes on along the minus strand of JAZRYT010000007.1, from coordinate 7,266 downwards.
CAGGTCACTGCTGTAATACCTTGCGCCAAAGTAGCTTAGCCCGGTTTCCACATCGCGCTCCTTTGCCGAAAAGGAGTGAATTAGGGAATAGGTAACAGGGAATAGGGAATAGGTGGCGGCGCGGGGAGCTGCTGAGACGGTGGGACGATATGTGAGGGCTGTTATTCTCAATTGTCAATTATTCAATTCTCAATTCGGTAAGCGGGTGCGAAGATAGGAAATTATTGGTTTTGTTTGCTGTCGGAATTTTTGGGACCATTATATCGTAAAGCAGTGTCATTCTGGAGAAGAATTGTTGTCAAATCATATTTCAACTTGTATTGAAAACTTCCTTTTGGGAATGTCTGAGCAAATATACAATCACTATCAAAGCTACTAAAACGAGTGGTAGAACCCACGAGCATATCGATACTCTCTCCATCTAACGTTGTTTCAAAGCATTGCACGTTTTTATCAAACGAATTATCAAAGCAATTGTTGAAGCTTGTGCTATCCACATAGTAATTATCTGCTATAATTGATTTTTTCCATTTGATTTTACCTGGATATATGGAGCAACTGTAAATTTGATTTTCTTTGTGATACCACAGAACACGATAATAGTTAAATGCGACACTATACACATAAATAGTGTCTGATTGTTTTCTTGCTTTATTCACGGCTCGTCTTGTCCTATTGTTTAGCCATAGCTCTTTGTAATTGTTTGATTGATAATCAAATGTTTTAACGGCTCCTTTGGGCACACTGTTTGATACGGAGCATCCAGACAATGATATTGCGATGATATAGGTCAAAAGTTTAATTTTGAAAGTTTTCATTTTAATCCTCCTGCCTCCCCATTTTTTTAAAATCATCATACTTTATTCGGAAAATCACCCTTTTACCATTGTAATATGAAACCTTCTTGTCATTAGGGCAAAGAATAAAGACACTTACATTAGCAACATTTTGCCATGCGTAGGCGTATTCATAATCTGCACGTGAGGGAGAAGATGTCTCTGTGTGAACATGCCATATAAACTCTATTGTTTGTGGCGGACCTCCAAGTTGATGTTTTTTACCATTTATTAGAAATGGTGTTATTGTTCTTTTCTTTATGATGGTGCCATCAGATAATTCTTTTGTTTGTGTAGATTTTCCAGGATCCCAAATACGTGCGTGAATATCATTTTCCAAAGCATGACCACCAAATTCCACCCTCTCATCAGGCGACGCACCACTTTCCAAAGATTGTGTTACTGATGATTGCACACCGTTAAATACTTGTCCTGTAGGAGCATGTACAACATTGTCGCTGGCTGAAAGATTACCAGTATAAAAGTCTCCTTTTTTTGTTGCTGATCTTACTTTTCTTGCCGCACTACCCCTAACCAAATATGAACCGGTACAGCATTTTCCATCGTCCCCAATTTTTTTAATTTTACCCCAAAAGTTTTTTGTATAAATCGGATCTTCCCCATTCGGGTCCACCAGCTTCACCGGGTTGTCCGCGCAGTAAACATACGGACTCAGCGACGGGTACTTGTCACTCATCGGATCCACACTCAACCAAATGCTCAAATCACTACTATAATACCGTGCCCCAAAGTAGCTTAGCCCGCTTTCCGCGTCCTTTTCCTTGGCGGAGAAGGTGAAACGGGCGGCCCAGTAAGCGGTGAGCAGTGAGCAGTGAGCTGAGGCGGAGGGGCGATATGTGCGAGGTGATTTTGACATTTCCAATTTCATTATTGTAAATGTTGGGGCGAAAATGCGAAAAAGGTTCAATTATTGCTGTTTGGAGAAGGGTGGTCACTATACTCGCTATCTGTTTCATCCTCTGGACAAACATAATAATCTACAGATAATCTCATCTCTCTATAATTCACAAAAGTTACTTTCCTTGCATTATGATTGATTGAATAATTATTAATTAATGGCCATCCTGGAATGAATAAAGGGACATCTGTATTGCAGTCCTTAATAACCACATGTTCTTTTTGAGAAATACGCTCGGTAAACCACGTCGGTTGAATTTGTTCTTTCTCCTTTTTTATTAAAGGAGTTATAGTCCCTAACAATATTCCCTGACAGTTGTCATATTCAAAAAAACCAAGAATCGAATCAGTGCTAAATTCGACATTAAATAAACGAGCAAACTCTCTGTAATAGTCTTGAGCTATAGAAATAAGGATCTTATTTTTACTTTTACTGAAATTAACAACTGTTATTTTTTCGGACGAAAGCAAATGATATTTTTTCATGTGCTCAACTAAATTTTGATTAATCGTAAAATATTGCACACTATCACAATTTTGCGCTATAGTAGAACAATTAACCATTAATACCAAAAGTAATAACGCCCATAATCTAATAAATGCTCTCATAAATTCTAAAATTCAGTGTAACTCCAGTTGCCATCTACTTTACCATATACTTTGGTTGTAGGAACACTACATTTATGCTTTTCACAAAAGTTTTTAATGCAGTTTTCAGCGAAGTATTTCGCGTAGTAATCTGGACCTGATGGTTTAGGTTCCTTGCCCTCTACAAATGGGTGGCTATGATTTGACTCTCTAACTTTTATTCCATTTCGAATAAAGTCATATGTTATTGCGGTAGCAGCAGGATTTGTATCATCGGCCGCATATGGCATATTTGTTGTAATTGCAATCCTATTGCCATTTTCAGAATACTTTATATGGCCCCACTCTACAACTGTATTCTCTGCTACAAATTCAAAAAAACAATCTGCTAACTCATCATTGTCTATATCCATATAATTATAATCAAATGAAAAATCGCCATCTTCTGGGTGTTTGCCAACTCCTTGAGCAGGTGTCATTTCTTTAATTGTTCCGACAGGAAACTCCATAGATTGTCTTGTTTTTGTAGAATGTAAAATATCTACTTCTTTTGATTTTAACCACTTCAGATTCCCTTTTTCATCAATTTCCCACTCATCTTCGCCATTCGGATCAATGACTTTTATCGGATTGTTACTACAATAAACGTAGTTCGACTGATGTGGATATTTCCCACTCATCGGGTCAACGCTCAGCCAGATGCTCAAATCGCTGCTGTAGTACCTTGCGCCAAAGTAACTTAGCCCGGTCTCCGTGTCGCGCTCTTTGGCTGAGAAGGAGTAATGAGCGGCGAGTGAATTTGTTGGTATATTTGTGAAGGTGCGCATGGACGGGTTGGGGTTGTGGTTTAGTTTTTTTGTGAAAAACAACGGCAAAGATAGGAAAATTTTATTGTATGTTTTTGTCAAAAGAGCAGTCCTTACATAGACTATGATTTAAAAATGCTACATGTTTATGGATATGTAAAAATCTGCTTATTAGCAATATTATATAACATCCAAAAGCGCATATTTTCATTTGGATGGAAATCCATACCTGGAGCAATAAAACATCTAGAATATATTAATCTGAAAGTTTGATAACATTGTTCACGTTGTTTGACACTGTACTCGCATTGAGGGTCGAGGCAATCAAAACTCACAAATAAGTATGGACATCCATCAAGTATCATTCCTACATATTGGCGACAATAAGGTTTTTCTTTTAAAGCAACAAAACGTGGAGAATCGGACAAGTATGTAGAGTCAGCGCATTGACGCTCATAAGCTATGACAATAGAATCTTTCAATATAAAATTAAACGCCTGCGAACTGTCAAATTCCGTTTTGATTATTGATTTAATATATGGCGAGAACCACTTATCAACTTGACACAACATACTACCATCCAGTATTATACCATAAAATAAGTCATTGCGGATTTCACCAACGCAACAATCTGGAAGCGACTCCCAGTATTGCATAGCCCGGTCATATTGTAGCAGAGATTTCTTATGGGAAATACACGAGACAGTCACGACTGCCAATAGCAATATTATAAAAACAGAAACCCTATTTTTCATATGAGAAAATTGATGATGCTTTGATTTGGCGTATTGGAGCCTCTTTGTGGTCCTGTCGTTGATATGATGATATTCTTTTGCCATCATATGACATTCCTCCAATATAATTTTCGTATTCTACTGCTGATTCTTCTGCGGCATCCACATCTACTCCTCTAGCTTGTTCAATATATTTGTCACATGGGGAATTTCCAGATCCCTGGTTAATATTCTTACAATCATAATAAGCATCCCAAGCCTTTGTAGATCTATCGGCATGGTCAAGTTCGTGAGCCAATGATACAATTGGGGATTGGGAACCACCTTCAAAAACATCAATGCTTTGATTATCCCAATGAAGCGTTCTTTTTTCGCAATTATATATGCTGGATTTACCTGGTTCTCCCTGGTGAATATCTATGATTTCATTCGTTTTAGTTGCAGTGTATTCAACCCTATTGTTATTACCTAGAGGGTGGTCGTATAAGAAGTTCAAACCATTGATAGCATCCTTAACAAATGAATCATACCTTTTTTTTACTTTCATTCCAGGTGTGTACCTGATATATTTGTTTCCATTTCCATAATGGATGCGGATTTCCTCCCCGTTCGGGTCCACGTACCTCACCGGGTTGTCCGCGCAATACACATACGGACTCAGCGACGGGTACTTGTCACTCATCGGGTCAACGCTCAGCCAGATGCTTAAATCCGACGAGTAATACCGTGACCCGAAGTAGCTTAGCCCGGTCTCCGCGTCGCGCTCTTTGGCGGAGAAGGAGTAAAGCGCGGCTTGTGGGTTTGTCAATATGTTGGTGATGTGGCGCATGGACGGTTTGAGTTTGTGTTTCGTGTTTCGTTTTTAGTTTTTGTATGAATGAGAGGGCAAAGATAGGACTTTATAATTTAATTACTTCTATCAATTTTCAGGAATATTATCCTCATCTTCAAAATAGAACCTATCTATATTTATTCTGGGTATTAAGTGTTTTTTATATACCAAATCAACTAAAGGCTTATCTCCTAATAATGTTTTTACGGTTCCGTCTTCAGATTTTAATGCCCAGATGTCTTTGTCAAAATATGCTCGCATATTCATCGTGAACAAAATGTGAGGAAAATCAGGTGCGAAAAAATCAGAATGTTTCAAAGTATCAATAATTCTGTCAAATTCTGTAAAGCTCCTTTCATCAAAGATTCTTTCTTTAAATTCATTGATATTGCACACGATAAGCCTTGCTCCATAAGGAAGTGGACAACTATCATCAACACAAGAGAAACCTATAATATAAAAAACATGAGGCACGAAATTCTTGTTTTCATCCAAATAGAACCCATCTTTAGTTGTTATTGAGCTAATCACAAAAGTACCCGATACATATTCTTTCAGGGGCATAAGATTTTTGCATAAATAGTTGTCATCAAGGAACTCATCTGCATATTTTTTGCAAAGGCACACGTTAGTGATGTCGTTCCTCATTGGGTACGCAAAATACGCGCGTAGTTTCTCCTCATCGCATTTATAGCCATTGTGCCAAGAGAATTCTTTATGACTACACGATTTGCATAATGATTTTGCTTTTTGACCTATGGCAGCAAAAGGCAACAAAACTATTAATATCATAATTTTCCCCTTCATAATGGTGCATTATTTTTGACCTCTTACCCATATTTCAATATGCGGAATAATTTTTTTTGCTGTTTTGTCATCCATGAATGATGGCTTTTCCTTGAAAAACAATAGATTATGATGAAAATCTCCACCAACAATCTTGTTTGCCATCTTATGTGCTTGTGGATATGTCGAATTATCATATCGTGACTGTGGCGACGATTGTTTCTGTGACAACGCAATTTCACCTCCATAAAAGCTTTCTGCCAATTCATGGACCATTGTCAAACCCGTTTTATTATCACCAACCAACATATCAAGAGTTGCTAGATTTGATGGGCAAACAAATTGTTCCGTGCAGACTTTACCATCCTCATAATAGTTTCCTCCGTAGCCACCACCATAATTAATGACATTTCCATCTCCGAAATCCTTGCTTTTGCCGGTTATCAAGTTTACAGAAATATTTTCATTGTCAACAGCTTGTGAAATCAACATGTCAATCTTTGTTTTTGCACTTCCTTCATAAGACAATTTACCATCCGCTCCGATAGACAATTTCAAGTTTGTTTGATTTTGTAATTGCTCAAGAGCAGCTGCAACATCGTCTCCGATAATAAAGACCTCCTCCCCGTTCGGATCCACCAGCTTCACCGGCTTATCCGCGCAATAAACATACGGACTCATACTCGGGTACTTGTCACTCATCGGGTCAACGCTCAGCCAGATGCTCAAGTCGGACGAATAATACCGTGAGCCAAAATACGATAGCCCGGTTTCCGTGTCGCGCTCTTTTGCCGAAAAGGAGTAATGCGCGGCCCGTGTGCTGTGAGCGGTGAACAGTGAGCAGACTGCAGTGGGGCGATATGTGAGGTTGCGGGCGGGCATTGTTAATTGTTCATTGTTCTTAATAATCATTCACTGATTGGAATCAACATTTTAATATATATACCTTTGGCTGTTGTGAGATACATCAAATCAGGATAAGATATTGGTGGATCAAAATCACATAGCTCTAAGAAACTTTTATATACCAACACAGGTACAAGCAGAACGAGATATTTGAAATGTATCATTTTCCTATATTGGAGATTATTTACCTTTATATATTCCCCTGAATACAACCTGCTTAAATCTGTGAACGGGCTGATAAATGCATTCGGATAATCTTTTAGAATTGTTTTTAATAAAACTGAATCAGTGATGAATGGAAGCACAAAGTTGTGTACAAAAAAAGCTGAATTCTCAATCCAAAAACAATTATCATTTAATATTGAATAGCTATCAAGTGTCGAATTAGATATTAATTCTAAATCTGATTGAGGAGTAATGACATAATTAAAGCCAGATTGGTTAATGTATCTGACACGAACAAGAGTATCAAAGAGCCTGTCCTCTAGTAGTACAATGCGATTAGCATATTGTTGCGAAAATACTGGCAACATAATTAAATATAGAGATATTATCACCAAAATCTTTTTCATAGCAATAGTGTTTGTTTATACATAGAATTCATTTAACCACGCCCTTCATATCGTAAGATGTTTTACATTTTGCACTAACTGTTGGTGCGCAAAACCAAGTCCATTCATATTGACATTTTATTCCCGGGTTAGAAAGAATTTGTACTATACCTAAAATCCGCAGAAAGAAAATTTGCTGATTCAAAAAGTTAAAGTTACATTCATCGCCCGTGAGTGAGGTCGTCTCCTCAGGCGTGAGAGGCTCTGCGGTGGCTTTTTTGAGATGTCGAGATACAACTTCCCCCACCC
>JAZRYT010000006.1:0-7707 GCA_045600905.1 Bacteroidales bacterium | reverse complement strand
CCCGATGAAGCACTTCTGCCGGAGCGTCTCCAACGAATAGTGCTTGCCGTAGTGCTTGGCAATCATCCGCAGGCACGTCGGCCCGCAGTCCATCGCATCCAACTGCTGATAAAACGGAAACTTACCCATATCACCTATTACTTATTACCTATTACCTGTTCCCTAATCTTCCCCCCATATCTTCTTATTCAGTGCCGCAATTTTCTTCTTGTCCGGCACAAATCCCGTTTCGCGCGAATAGGTGCCGCACTCCTCCACGGGCACGTAGCCCTCCTGGCCTTCCCAAAGGCAGATGTATGGGTTATACGTACACTTGGCGGGCTGGGAGTAGATGTTTTCGGGATCTTTGATGAAGGCGCGGCAGTCGGTGCACATATAGCGGAACTCGCAATCCTTGCACACGTCTATCTTGTCTTTGTTGATAAACCAGAGGTCTTTGAATCCCGGCTTGTTGATGGCCTCTTCCAATGTGGTGTCCCTGATGTTGCCGTAACTCTTGGCCATGGCCGGACAGTTCTTGATATTGCCATCGGCATCGATGCACACCTTGCGGTTGAGGCAGGTGTTGTGGCACTGGGCCTCGGTGAAGAAGGGAAGGTTGTTGACGAAATATGATTTATTTATTATGCCACAATTGTTAAAAGTTTGATCTTGTGTTAAAAAGATAATATTGTTTTCTATTAATGAATGTGAATATGAAGAAACATAAACATTTATATATGGATATTTTTCAAAAAAAGAGATATAATCATTTTTAGAGAAATATTTACAATAAGGGATGTATAAATTAATTGATGTCAAACAACGAATCTTGTGAAATTTCTCAATAATAAGTTCTAGTGATAATGGATTAATGTTATCTTCACAGAAAATTTCTAATGCCACAAGATTTAAAGAGGATAATTGAAAAGCGATTTCTTCTAATACGTCATCTAATGTTTTGTTATAAATAATGATGGCATTAGTAATATGGGAAGGATACTCCCAAATATTCTCTGGTTTTTTAAAATTTTTCACATCATTTAATGAACCAAGAAACACAAACTCATTATCAAGGAAAAATTTTAAATATTCATCAAAGATTCCTTTCTGTTTACTATATTCGTTATGTAATTCACATAAATTTTGACCTTTAATTTCAACATACAAATCGCCAATTGAATTTTCACCATAGAATATATTATCGCGGATCAAATCAATAATTGCGCAATTCCGGAACCCTTTAACAAATTTTACAGATGTATTTGGAATTATGTAAATATCATTATTCATTTTTCATCGGGTTATAAATACGAGTTATTGGTTTATAAAAGGTATTCCAAGCAAAAAAATGTGTTTGGAAAAAAATATTTGATGTGACAAATCCTCCTTTTTCTATCGGGTATTTGACTAATTTTATAGTGCTCATAAATTAATTTGTTTTATTATGTATTCAGCAATTGTTTTTTCTATCAAGTAATTACAAGGATATGAAACCATACCAAATTGGCCTATCGGATTAACTTCTAAAAAGAAAAAGGTGTCGTTTTTGTCGACCAAAATGTCAAAAGAGCCAGAAAATAAATTGAGCTTTTTTGACAATTCTATTAGTTTTTTCTCATATTGTTTTGGCATCTGATAGGGGCAAACCATATTGGGCTTTTGATGATTATAATTTCTGAAATCTATTTGAGTTTTTTTGTCTTTTTGAGAAAATATTGCCATTGTATAAAAATGACCATCAAATAGGAAACTCCTTAATTCATATTTTTTTTCAATATATTCTTGAAAAATCATTGTCTGAAATTGAGATGGAAGATTGTTTAGTTGTTTGTAAGACATTCGTTTAGTAATTGATTTTATAGTATTCTTACGATCACGATAAAATAAAGTGTTAAAAGATTTCACTGCAATATATCTAAATCCATTCATAGCAGATAAAAGTTCATCTTTTTGATTAGTAAGAATCCAATATGGTGTTTGTATGTTTAATTCTTTTGCATACTCAAGGACATCAATCTTATTAACTGAATATGAAAATGGATTGACGCAATACTTACAGTGATGGGATATCCAATAATACATACTTTTCCACACATCACGGTTTTCTGTAAATTCAAAAATTTTGGTTTGGAATGTTGTGTTGTTATGTTCTTTTGTAACAAAAATATCTCGAGTTCCAAATCTCCTTGCCCATACATAATCATTGGGATATATTGTCATTGTACAAAAATCGGTTTTGATTTTCATTTGTTCTCCCGAAATGAATAATATTGATAGAGATTTATCATCTATATTAATTCTATAGCTGGTGTAACCATAATATGAAAGCCAACTCATAACATCAGTTGTCGTTCTATCAGTATTTTCGCTTAATATATAAATTTTTCTATTCATTGATTGGAGCTTTTTTTGATCTGTTTCAATTGCTTTTCTAATCCGTAGGAAGGCAAGCCTATAGACAAACGTCGCACATCAATATTTTGGAAATCTTCAATTTTATTGGGATTGGCATTATCGTAAAATCCATAAATATATTTTTCGTTAGCATTGAGCTTCTGCCTATCAACAAAACCGGCATAAAATTCCGGTGTTAAATTTCTAATTTTGATTTGTTCGGTTATTGCGTATAGCAGAGAGTCCGCTTTATCTGAATTTGAAAGATGTGTAGTGACTGCCAAAAGTCCGAAATAAAGACATTTTCGGTGATTATTTGACAAATAAAATTTTCTATTCGAATTGGCTGTCAAAAAGGAAATAAGTTTCTGGCAATTAATATTGTCAACACTGTCAAAAACTGTTAAATAAGAATTTTTAAATTGAATGAGTTTGGCTGTATCAGCTTGATACAACGCACAAGAATCTATATATTTTCTCCTGCAATCTTGATCGGATTCTATTATCTTGTCAAAAAATGAAAAAGTCGCAGTATCCGAAACATATGTCTGAGAAAGTGAAAGAATTTCTCTTTTGAATTTCAACCAATCCTTGGATTTTTTCAATGTGAGATAATTCGCACAACCTTTAAAATCAGATAATGAGTACCCATAGTCACACACCAATCTCTTAATAGCATTTAAAGCAGATGCTGTTTCGTTGAGCAATAAGGATACACGTGCATAAACGAATAGCTCTTGATATATAACGCTATTTGTTAATCCACAAGAACTATCAAGTTTATTTAATATTTGATATGCTGTAAGGAAATGCTCAGAATAGAAATCCACCTCCGCTGTTACGACTTTTTGGAAATACTGATTTTGAATAATGTCGCATGGCCTGTCGTCAACAATTCCTTGTCCTATGCAACTTTTAATTAGGAATAGTCCCAAACAAATAAAAAAGAATAATTGTTTCATATCACTATTTAGAAATTGATTTGGTGCCTAAAGTTCATAAGAGGTTTGGCACCAAATCAATAAGATATCATATCAGCTAATACATATATTATTCGTCACAATCTTCGACATACACGTTTACTTGCCCATTGTCTTGTTGTATTTCTACAATTTGATCTGGTGTTTGTTCGCAAGTACTGTAAAATCTATATGTGTCATTGGTTTTTTTAGTTTTAGTACGACCTCCGACAATCATATTTTTTTGATTATCAGTAATTTGATTGACTTTTTTAAATGATTCTAATTTTTTCATGGTGTACGTTATTTTTTTAAACATTCAACATCTGATGAACTTGCCTGAGCTGTTAAATCAACGTATTCGCTATAATGGAAATTACCATCTAAGTAATAAACAGTATAAGTATCGCTACTTTCTCCATTATCGCATGTGCTGTATTCTGCGTATCCTCTTTCTGATAATTGCTTACCACCTGTGATTTTTTTTAAGTCTTTGGCATTTATTTTGGTGAAATTGAGCTTTTTCAAGTTTTCCATTTTTTTTCCAAATTTTAAAATTATACACTATCCCCCTTTCTCCGCGGGGTGTGTCGGCAGTTTGCACGACACTTTCGGGTATGTCATCACAACGGGAAAAATGGTATCTTTGCCGCCTGATTTGCAGTGCCATCGCGTTACAAACATCACGATATATGCGACCTCGGTGCTTTTGAGCAGGGTACATCGTTCTTAGAATGCTACTCCTTTGGCGATGTCCCTGCGGGGGCACCTGTTTACGTCCTGCCAACGGTCTAATGCACCACGATGGCAGGACGATGAACTTTATTCACAGTAATGCACATTTTACGTGTGCGACGTTTTATTACGGTTTTCATCTTGATTAATCTGACAGGCAAAACTAATGATTTCTACAATTCATTTGCAACCAGCCATCATTTTTAACATTTGGATTTTTTCGTTGAATTTTGCGAAGTGAACGTTGAATTTTGCACTGTTTCCTGATGAAATAAGATTTTTTTAACAATTGAGAGGGGCCGATTCCCAGTGCGAAGATGCTCTTTGGTTTGTCGGCAACTGCGGATTTGGAAGAAAATCGTGTGATGAACGAAAAAAACGTCCAATTACCAAGATTGCATTTTCAGAATCCACCCTGATGCTGGGGAACATGAAAGGGAGCATCAACAATCAACTCGTCGATGCTCCCTTTCAAGAATCAAGGTTCATTAGCAGGTCATATCCATATTGCCTTTACTATATATGATTGCATGTTCCGTTGCCCTTCAGCAGGGGTGTTATCGGTTTGTTCTCGAAAGCCTTGTGTTCTACAGCAACCACCACGGCATCGTAGCATCCTTCACCCGGGGTTTCCACCAGTTTGATTCCGTATTCTTCCTGCACCCTGTCGCTGTCTGCCACAGGGTCGTATACATCCGTGCTGATTCCGTAGTGGCCAACCAACCTTTGATAGAGGTCCGCAACCTTCGTATTCCTGATATCCGGGCAGTCAGCCTTGAAGGTGATGCCCATGATCAGGATCCTGCACTTGCCCATATCCGTGCCCTTCTTCATCAGGTCTTTCACCACTTCGTCGGCCGCGTATGCCGCCATGGATTCGTTGGTCCTTCTGGCCTGCAGAATGAGGTCCGGCTCCACGCCGGCGTCCTTAGCGCACTGCGCCAGGTAGTAAGGATCTACGCCTATGCAGTGCCCGCCGACAAGTCCCGGCTTGAACGGCAGGAAGTTCCACTTGGTGGACGCCGCCTTGATGACCTCGTTCACGTCAATGTCCATCGCATCCATGATAACCTTCAGTTCGTTCATGAACGCTATGTTTACGTCCCGCTGCGTGTTCTCCACCGCCTTGGCAGCCTCTGCGACCCTGATGCCCGGTGCGACGTACGTCCCCGCCTTGATGACCGAAGCATAGACTTCGTTTATCTTCTCCGCTGCCTTTTCATTGCATCCGCTGACAATCTTTCTTATGTTCTCGACAGTATGCTCCCTGTCTCCGGGATTGATCCTTTCCGGGGAATAGCCCAACAGGTAGTCTTTGCCCGCCTTCATTCCGCAGATATTCTCGATTTTCTTTGCGCACACGTCCTCCGTGACGCCGGGATAGACGGTTGATTCGAACACAAGCACGTCCCCCTTGTCGAGTACCTTTCCCACGGTGTCGCACGCTGAAAGCAGCGGTCTCAGGTCCGGCGTGCGGTCCCTGTTCACGGGTGTGGGAACCGCCACGACGTAGAAGTTGCAGTTCCTTATGCCCTCGATGTCGCCGGTGCATTTGAATCCGTTTCCAAGTGCCTCTTTCAGCACTCTGCCGTCCACCTCCCCGGTGGAGTCGCGGCCTGACGTCAGTTCTTCGATTCTTTCCCTGTTGATGTCGAATCCGACGGTTTCATACTTCGTTGAGAAAAGTCTGGCCAGTGGAAGTCCCACATAGCCGAGTCCTATCACGCATATTTTCGTTTTCTTCATAATGGCAATGTCTTTATATTGGTTGTAATGGATTGTTTGTTGAATTCGGTTCTAACTGATGTCCGTGTCCCTGGCAGCCAGAAGTTTGAGCGTGCTGGCCTTCTCGCACATCGGGTTTATGACTGCGGAGTCCGTCCCTTCGGCGATGAAGCCCCTGTACTTCCGTCCCATGAACTCGAAACGGAAGCATCCCGTCCTGTGCGCCTCGATCTTCTCCACCAGTCCCTTTCCCATCGGAGTGTCCGCCTCTATGACCACGGGCAGGTAACACCTGTCATCCGTGATTTCCACATTCGCGTTCTCCGCCAGTCCGTCCGCCACCAAGGCGTCGTTCCTCTCGCAGGTGTTCATCACGAGCCTGCCGCCGACGTTGAAGGCCAGACAGCTGTTCAGTTCCCTCCGGTGCGCCATCAGCATCCTCTTGGGCGTGAGGTCCAAGTTCCAGGCATACTCCGGATAAACCACCCCCTCCGTTGCCGTTATGTCCCTCCGCACCTCGTACTGCTCCACATCCGTCACGGGAAGTTCTGCGGGAGGCGGAACGACATAGTCCGCATCGAAGGGGAACATGCCCAGGAATGTGTCCCCGTTCTGGTCCGTGAGCACGCAGAAGTAGGTGTCCCCGCGTGACAGGTCCAGACCCGAGATAACCTGGTAGCGGTCCTCGTAAACGGTCTCAAAATCGTTGACGTACCATATCGCGCTCTGCCACGAGTGTCCTCCGTTGTTGGATGGGTTGTTGTTCACCACCAGCACGTCGTCCCAGCGCTGGCCTATCACATCGATGAGCGGCAGCTGCGAGAAGTCGGGGACGTTGATGTGCTCTATCAGGCGGTAGTCGCCGCCGATGACGAACACCTCGTTGTCCTTCTCGTCGCTGTCCGCCGCATCGCCGTAGTTTTCGTATATGTAGGTCTCTATGGTCCTCGTGGATGCCGAATACGGACTGACCAGATCCAGTTCGTTCTCCTCGATTTCGGTGTTCGGGGTGAGCCACCTGAACGCGCAGTTGTACTCCGACAGTCCGTTGATTGCGTCGTCTCCGGTCTCGTACCCGCATCTCACTGAGGTGTAGAGCCGCGCCCTGTCGATGGACATCTTAACATTGGCCACCTTCTCCATATCGGCAATGAGCTCGTTGCGGTAGAAGTCGTCGTGGTGCGCAAGGTACACCCTGTATCGGTCAGTATCCCTGTCGTAATCAACGCCCAGTCGGAAGTTGTAGACCGCCATGCAGAACTTGAGGAAGCTGTCCAGGGAGGTCTCCACGTGCCCCATCGGATAGAAGTGGCCGTCGTAGGTGTTAACTCCCCTGAGCCCGCTGCCGCTGGTGAGCAGGTCGTCTTTTGCGACATTCTCGAAGGCGGCAAGGTCGATGTCCACCTGGTATCGTTCTCCGATTCGCTCCACGAGCTGTCTGAAGACCCTTGACGCAGGGATGGCGGACACGAGTTTGTCCACCACGATCTGCGACTCGAAGGCGCAGGTGAGCCTGAATCTCTGATACGAGAGCGTCACGGCGGTGTGGTCCGCATCCACATAGGCGGGATAGCGCGCATCCCATTCGAAGGCGATGTTGCCGCCCCAGAGTTCGTCCGCCGACGGGTCTCCCCAGTAGATCCTGGCCATCAGGAAGAAGGCCTTTCCGCCCGAGCAGTCGTAGTCGGACAGTTCGTATTCCCCGGAGAACTCCACGCCGTAGGTGTTCGCGCCCCAGCCCTCCGCGAGGTTTCGAACCTCTATTTCGTGCTGCAAGCGTATGAAGTCCGCGTTGGCATTGTCGCCGTTGCGCAGGACGAGCTGCGCCCCGTTCTCCACGTTGGCGTAGTCTGTGCTCACGAGGTAGAGGTCGTACTTGCAGCGGTGGCGCTGCGCGTATGCGTACATCCTG
>JAZRYT010000005.1:0-4430 GCA_045600905.1 Bacteroidales bacterium | reverse complement strand
GGAATATGTTCGGTTAACGAAAAAAGCACTCACGAATTAAACTCGTAAGTGCTTGATTTTCTTTGTGTCTCCGCAGGGATTCGAACCCTGGACCCATTGATTAAGAGTCAATTGCTCTACCAGCTGAGCTACGGGGACTTTTTCTCTTTGTTTGAGGCTGCAAAAATACACTTTTTTTTATATCTTTGCCAAAAAAAATTATGAAGATATATACTAAAACAGGAGATAACGGAACTACTTCTTTATCAGATGGTTCAAGAGTGTTTAAATGCAACAATCTGCTGCAGGCATACGGCACGGTGGATGAGCTGAACGCCTATATAGGACTGCTCGTTTCGGAAGAAAGTGTTCCATTTCTGACCGAAATACAGCATTTCCTCTTCTATATCGGAGGGATGTTGGCCACACCGGTGGGCAAATGGGAGTTGTATTATCAATCGTCCGTGATTGAAGACTTTATTGCGGAAACGGAGCGTGAGATTGATAAGATGTCGGCCGAGTTGCCGCCCTTGAAGAACTTCATTCTGCCGCAGGGCAGTCGGAAGATTGCATACGCGCATTTGTGCCGCACGGTTTGCCGCCGCGCCGAACGCGAAGTGGTAGTGCTGGCCATTAAGGATGACCGCTTTTCCATTGCGCAAAAAATGCTGAATCGCCTCTCCGATTATTTCTTTATTTTGGCGAGATTTTTCCATTTAAAAGATGATGTTTCTGAAATTGCTTATAAATCAATACAATAAAAATATTTCAAAATATTATTTTGTATTAATTTTATGCTATTTTTGCGCCCTCCAAAAATGGACACCATATAAACTTTAAATACCATTAAATTATGTATTGGACATTAGAATTAGCAACTAAATTGGAAGACGCTCCGTGGCCTGCAACCAAGGAAGAATTGTTGGATTTTGCCATCCGTTCCGGCGCACCTCAAGAAATTGTGGAAAATTTGCAGGAGATAGATGATGAAGGCGAAACCTACGATTCCATCGAAGACCTTTGGCCTGACTATCCTTCCAAGGAAGACTTTTTCTTCCACGAAGACGAATACTAATCGTCTGCTCTGCCGGACATTTCCGGTAAACATTGATACACATAAAGAAAGCGAGCTAACATGGCTCGCTTTTTTGGTTTGATGAGGTTGTGATAGACGAAATATGATGTTCAGTATTTCTTGTTGATGTTGTTTTTCAACTGGGCATAGAGGGAACGGAATGTCTGTTTCTTTCGCAGCCGTTTGAAAATCCGTTTTTTGTAGTCGTTGAGTTGCTTGGCGGTGATGTTGTAGGCGCGGGTTATCTCAATTATGGTTTTCGGTGCTCCGTTATCTAATCCGTAGAGTTGTTTTAGAATGTCAGCCTCTTTGGCGGGCAGGGCATCGATGGCGCGCAGAACCTCGTTGTATAGGAACTCGTCTGTGATGCTTTGGTCGGGGGCGTCGTTGTCGTTGGCGGGTATGGTGCTCTTCAGGGTGGGGCCGTCTTCCTCAGTCGTGAGTATGGTGTCCAAAGAGAGGTGGCGGGGCTGGTGTGCGAGTGCGATGAGTACCTTTTGCTCGGTGAGGTCTGCACGTTCGGCGATTTCCATAGTGGTCGGCTCGCGTTGTAGCTCCTGCTCGAGTTGGACGGCGGTTTGATATACTTTCAGCATATTGTTGTACTTGTTGGTGGGGATCGTCACAATACGCGATTGGGCGGCGATGGCATTCGCGATATAGTGCCGAATCCACCAGACGGCAAAGGTGATGAACTTGAATCCCCTGGTGTCGTCGAACCTTTGGGCGGCCCTGAACAACCCCAGGTTCCCTTCGTTGATGAGGTCCGGCAAGGCAATGCCTTGACCCTGATACTGCTTGGCTACGGAAACCACAAAGCGCAAATTGCTGCTCACCAACTTCTCCAGTGCTTCTTCGTCGCCGGCCTTGATGCGGCGCGACAGCTCGACTTCCTCTTCCTCCGAGAGCTTCGGGTATTTGGCTATATCGTGCAGGTATTTGCCCAAGTTCTCGCTTTCGTCGCGTCTGGTGATATGTGGTGAAAGCAGTAGTGATCTCATGTTTTATATGGATAAACTTTATCGTAATTCTATATTAATAATGAGCCTGTAAAAATCGAAAATCTATCTTTTGTTTATAAAAAATTTATTATTAAAATTAAATTATTGGTAATTAACTAGATGCGAATGAAAGAAGACGGCGTGTGAAGAGATAAACCGATGGTTGGGATCGGAAATGGGCGAAATATGATGTGGAATTTGGGAGATTTCGCGCGTTGGCGGCAATCACTATTTGTCAAAAGCGGCAATTAGTGACTCTTTGGCATCGTGATAGAGGTTGTCGATATAGGCGGCGCTCAGATGTCCGGTTTTGGTGTGGATGGCTTTGCCTTCGGACAATCGTTGCTTTTCCAGGAGAACAGCCGTCTCCTTGCTGTTGTAGCCGTATTTGAGTTTGTGGATGAGGACGAAGCGGTGGTCGGGGTTTGTGATGCAGTTCAAGGCGTCCGTGGCGATGTCCGTATGCGAATCGTTGGCGTACCATACTGAGTTTTCGGAGTCGCCGAGTTCATCCAAGGCAATGGTGAGGTTCTCTTTGGATCTTTCCATAAGGGCGTAGCATACGCTGAGAGCGGATTTGCGCAGCCAGCCGCGCAGAGACGTTTTGACGGAGTGGAACTTCTTCCAGTGCGGAAACTCCTTCTCGCGAAGTCTCAGGAATAAGTCGTTGACAAGGTCGTCCACCGTATAGGAGGTGGGAAAATAGTTTTCCAAACCCTTCAAAAGTGGTTTGTATCTGTCATTGAGAAGATATTGTACGGCTTTGTCATCATCCTGTTCTATAATGTGTTGCAGGATTTTCTTGTCGTCCATTCCTTGGAAGGTGGCTATGTCGGTGTCGAATATTCTTCGGTTCATACTCTGTCTTTTGGTTGATTAACGATATGTTATTTTCGCGCTCAGGTTAGGAGCGTGCAAAAATAAAAAAACATTTAATATTCTGAATGGTTTTTGCGCAATAAAGTTTGCGCATAGACTGAATAAAGTCGCTAACTTTTCGCTTGCTGATTGTTATATGGTTTAGGTTCAGCAAGTTGACTTTTTCCAGTATGTTGTTGGCTTTCCCATTGACGATTTTTGTGAGTTCTTCTGACTCAGTAGTTATTTTTGAAATAGATTTTAATATAGATTTTCCATTGGATTTTAAGGAGTCTGAAAGACGACGACCGAAAGGAAGCCGGTCCGTCCGGCTATTTTTTGTGGATTTTATATGGATTTTAAAACTTTCGTGCGTGACAGTGTGCTTTTTTCGCTAGGCCGCAGCCATTTTCGGATATTGTCTGGTGGGCAATATTGGGGTAAACGGTGAAAACGTATCCGACAATGGATTCCGCATACTAAATTGTTTGGAAGACATTACATCTTGAAAATTTCTAGTTATGTTGTTTTGATGAAAAATGCAAGGAGGAATAATCGTTTTTTTGCTAATTTTGCCCGCTTTTTTTCCAGAAGTAGGTCAAAAGTTGCACAATTGAATGAATTATTGGCAAATGGTGAGAAAACAATCGTTTTTCGCACCCTTATTGTTGTTGAATATGTCTGATTACGAGAAACAAACGGATTTCATAGTAGCACAAATGTTGGCGAACGCGGGCGTGGATAGTCATTCAATAATATGTTTATTAGATAATTGAAAATAATGATAACAAAGGAAAATTTACGAAAAGTATTGCTTAAACTCGGTTTTGTTAAATCTGGGGATTCGTTCTTGAAACATTTTTCCAATCACGATTGCGATATTCAGGTGGATTTTTCGGAAGAGAAAATCATTTATCCGTCAAATTTAGACACAGGTACCAATACGACTACAAATTTCAGTCAGCCTGAGAATTTTGTGGTGCTTGAATGTGTCTGCCGGCTGTTGGAAAAAGGCTATGAACCTCAGACAATCTTTCTTGAAAAGAGTTGGACACTCGGTCATACAGGCAAGAGCGGGCGTGCTGACATAACGGTTTATGATAAAGACGATAAGGGTAATCCGCAACAGGTTTATTTGATAATTGAATGTAAACGTGCCGGTAGCGATTACAAGGATGCGCGAAAAGAAATGTTTGAAGACCCTGACGGCAAGCAGTTGTTTTCGTATTGGGCACAGGCACGTTCCGCAAAATGGCTTCAACTTTATGCTTCGGATTATGACGAAGATAAGGACGAAATAACTTTTCAGGAAGAAGTCGTCCGCAGCTACGATGATGAAAATGTAGAAGCCTTGGCAAAGGAAGACGGTTCAGTGGTGGTTTTCAAGAACGCTTCAACGGCTCAAGATGCTTTTATCGTTTGGGATGAGACCTATTCCAAGAAAGTCTATGACAATAATATCATTTTCGGCAGTGATGCCACTGCCTATAAAATCGGTAACTTGCCTATTAAATTCG
>JAZRYT010000004.1:0-12041 GCA_045600905.1 Bacteroidales bacterium | reverse complement strand
TATGAAATTATGAAGACAAATAATTGTACATTGTAAATTGTTAATTGTACATTGTACATTATTCATTATTCATTATTCATTATTCATTAATTGATAAATGTCTGGGAGGTTGCGGCCGTAGCCGTTATAGTCGAAGCCGTGGCCGATGACGAACTTGTTGGGGATGGATTTGCCGATGTAGTGAATGGGCAGTTCTGCCTTGTAGGCATCTGGCTTGTGGGCCAAGGTGGCGATGCGCAAATCGCGTAATCCCTTGTCTTTTAGAATTTCGACGAGATGTCTGTAGGTCGTCCCGGTGTCAATGATGTCTTCTATGATGAGCACTCGCTGGCCTTGTAAATCTTCATTGAGGCCGATGAGGTTCTGGACTTGGTTGGTGGAGGATGTTCCGCTGTAAGAGGCTAATTTGATGCAGGACACGCGACATTTGATGTGGAGTTTCTTGAGCAGTTCGACGGCGAAAAACATCGCTCCGTTGAGGGTGACCAAGATAAGGACGTCGTCGTCTTTGTAATCTTCGTTGATTTGGTCGGCCACGCGTTGCTCAATAACGTCTATTTCATCCTCTGTGATGTATTTTACAAATTCCTTGTCTAAGATTTGAACGGTTTCTTGCATGATGACGGTTAGTGAACTGTGAACAGTGTGCAGTGTTGGTTTATTACAATAATAAGTTTTTTGTAGGGAATATTGCCGGAAAAGCGATTATATATTAAAAATCGGATTTTATTTCCTGAAGGTCAATGATTGAATTTTTAGTGTCAATGTATGAAATGACGAAAGGGGAGGATCCTCGGTAACTGCATTTGGAGAGCACGACTTTATTGCAATTCCCGTTGTCAGGGTCTTTGTCCGTGTTCCAAATTATATAATCTGTGGAATATTGGACAAATCCCTCATCCTCTTTGATCTTATTGAATTCCTGATATTCTTCCCCGTATTTGTCTTTGAGCTGGTTTTTGAGTGTTTCGTATGTGTATCGGGTGCTGAGGTTGAAGCACACATACACGCTGCAGATGAGGTGGGTTTTGGCGGCACCTTTGATTTCGACTTTCACCTTTTCACCTGCAAACATCCCTTTCATTACCACGGTGTTGTCGTGGCTGGTATTCATATCTTGAACAAAACCTTTGCCTTTGAGCTTGTTGACAAAGGTGGTCATGGTGCAGTTGAGGTCGATACCTAAAAATTTCATGTGTTGGCTTTGAGAATAGCCGCTCAAAATGGAACACAAGAAAAATAGTGCGAATAGAATCTTTTTCACTGTCGTTGATTTTGGAGGCGCAAAAATAGGAAAAAATCAATATATGTTGCTATTTCATTGGTTGAACATTATTTTCAATAAAAGCAATTTCTTTGTCCGACAAACCATATTTTTTATAGAGTTGATTGTCAATGTTTTCGCGATTCTCTGACCAGTCAATATCTTCTGAAGTTGAAAAATCTTGTAGTGGTATATTTGCCCAAACTTCCTTGGGATTGTCTTGTGTTACTTTCAATGAAGCCAAGAGGACTCTGCAAAATTTGGATTTGATATATTTTAGGGCATTGTTCGCTTCTTCCAAAGTGTCGAATTTGCCGATGCTGAGGAATGTGACTGTGTGCCCGATGACGGGCAACCCGATGACGGGTGTAGATAAAGTTTCTCCAATTGCACCTGAGCCATTGGATTTGGGTATGAAAATCTTATAAGTGTCAAGATTGTCAGGAGGGCAGACGTACTTTCGTTTCACCCATCTAAATACTCTTGCATTTTTCAATCGACCATAAATTTGAATGTATTCATCCGTATCTGCCGGCTTTTCTTTGACAAAAAGTTCTGGAAATACTTCGAAAACGTTAGTGCCAACGTCGTATTTATGTCCGACACTGGGTCTGTTAATTGCCCAAGGGTTTTCGCTATAGAGAGCATCTGTCAAACGATATAAATCACGGGGATAGACCAACGCGGCGAAGGAAGAGAATTTATGGGATTTGACTTTAGTGACGATGTCTTGTAATTCTTTGTGTGGCAAAAATGTGCCGATAGGAGAATGTTGTATTTCTAAATCCCAATAAGTGGAGGCAATGCCTCCTTTAACATCAACGCTTGGGAAAACATCAGTGCTGTTGGGATAGTATCCAATTACTTTATAATGCTTGTTGTTAAGGATTTTCCTGTTCCAATCCTTAGGCGTTTTCCCCGCATTGAATAAAAATCGTGCAGGATGAATTAGAGTCCCTTTCTGAGAGATGGTCATTCCTAAATCAATGAATAAATGATAGATGGGGGCCGATCCATTTCCAATACCGCTATTTGCGACTTGGTACGGCGGATTGCCCACGATAGCATCAAATTCCATATTCTTAAGTGTGTTAATATGTTCTTCTTTATTTTCTCTGATTAAATCGTATGTGTTAAAGTTCTTGAAAACATTATTGGGGTTCAAACCAAGCAATAGATAAACTTTTCGTGTGAACTCGTATGCGATGGACGATGTAGGTAAGGCATAGATGTCCACATTTTCCCCATAACGTTTATACAATGCGCAGGTAAACTCGCCCTGTTTGGAAGCAAGGTCAAGTATTTTGGGTCTCTTGTTGTTGTAGTCTGGCAAAAGTTTCACCAGATCACTGGCAATCTTTGAAGGAGTGACAATTTCTGAGTCGGAGAACCGTCCGAATTTTGTAAGCGCTTTCTCCACACGTTCGATTGGTTCTACATTCGCATCATTAATAAAGTCGTTAATATTGTGTATTTTATAGTCTAAATCGCTTAAATGAAAAGGGTTTATCGAGTTCTTGAGAATATTTAAATCCGTATGTCGAAGTCCTATATTGTCAGCAATACGTTGGTCGTCCTCTGACTTGTCAATGTTTTCAATGATGTCTTGTAGAGAACTGACCTTATTATTTGTGAGCATTGAAAAAAACAGGATGTGAGCATAGAATGTCGCAAGACGTTTTTTCAAATCTTCGAAATCGGAATGTTGAGATTTGGAATCACTTAAGGTATTTCTTTCATCCGTTGAAGAGTCGTTGCTTTGATAGTTATCGTTGCCGTCATTTTCGATAGGCAGATCAATACAAGAGCCGTCTCCGCTATTGGGTTTCATTGCAATTCCATTTTTGCTGTTTATGGGCGATATTTTTTCCAAAATTTGTGCAACCTTGAAATTCTGCAATATTGTGGTATCAACGGGAATGGACGTGGCTTCATCCATAATGGACTTATTTGCCGAATACTTGCGTATTTCATCCATAATATTATTTGGAGTGACTTTCTCAAGTTTTCCATTGTTTGCAACAATGATAGGGGAAATTTGAAGTTCCCGTTCAATCCTATTATATAATTCCGTATTACCGTTTGTATCTGAGTTTACGTTGTAGATTTTGGATTTTTGTTCCTGCATAACGAACATCCTTACTGGGTCAAAATCCACAAGTAAAGTTTGCGGTTTCATATTGTACTTTATAATGTCTTTGTTTTCAGGATCTTCAATTTGTTTGACATACTGATTTTGAAGTCTGAAAATTGCTTGGTCGTATTCTTGTGGGGAGGAAACTTCTTTTAGAAACAACATCGTATCCCATTCTTTAACCGTAGTTCCGGTAAGCATTTTATTAACGGTCAAAGAAATAGTCTTTTGGTCTTGTTCTTCATATTGAGATATGTTGTATTTAATATCTCCGATTTTTTGTGGCTTTTGACCCACACCCGAAATGTTTATGATTTTATAACTACTCAGGTTTTTGAATTTCCTGTGGTTTTTCCTTATCAATTCTTCAAAGGCATCACAGGACGCACGATACGGCAGCACACAAACTATGTGCCGACACATTTTCCCATCTTTCAATTTATCATAGTCGAGAAAAGATAATAAATTTGTTTCGCTCTTGCTTCCATCAATAACTTCTAATAGGTCAAGGACTTCTTTCTCGTAAACGAATTTTTTATAATTCCCTTCAGTGTCTTTTGTGATACTTTTGGGTTTGAACAAGTTATTAAGGGATGCTGAAAGACCTTTTTGTCTTAAATCGTAGATGAGTTTACGTGAACTGTCATTTAGGTTAAATGCAAAACGTACCATTTCTGGGAATCCGTAATAGGGATTCTCCCATTCTTTGATGTCATCTCTGCATAAATTCTCTAAGTCCCATTTTTCCTTGTCGTTAATAATGTCAGAAAATTGATAGAAAGCAATAATGTCTTCTTTTTCAAACTCACTTCCCATAAGAATTCGGTAGGGAGTGCCTGATAAATGAAGGGTGATTTTTCTTTGGATTTCTTTGATTTGTTCAAGACCCGCATCCAAATCATCAAAAGTTTCATCCGAATCCTTCAATTCATTCTTGAGTTCTGTTTTGTTTAGTTGAAGAACCTTTCCGTATTCTTGCGCCCTTGCGCCAAAGTGGGTCTCATCGACAATCAACAAGTCAATAGTTTTATTGAATAAATCTATGTGCTTGGCTTTAATCGCATTGCCTTGTAGGTCTTGTAATGTCAGGAAAATAACGACACGGTTACATCTTGCATAATTATCGTTAATGTTCTTCTTTTGATTTTCTTCTCCTTTTAAAATGATGCCAATAGTGTTTTTGTCTCTTTCCAAAACACTGGAGTCAATAAAGGCATATTTTTCAAATTTTGTATGACTTTCAACAGTGTGTTGCCATTCTTCTTGAACGTCTGCCTTGGCGGAAACAACCAATACTATTTTCGCATCCATTTCGCAAGCACAACACATCGAAGTAAAAGATTTGCCAAAACGCATCACGGCATACATAAGCAGATTGTTGCGGCCTTCTGCTATTGCTTTTTTGAAAGCCTCTATAGTATCTTTTTGATTGGGACGAGGAGGATAGTTTTCGGTTCGTTGAAATGCCGTTATGATAGGAGCTTTGGTCTCTGTATAAAAATTGTAAACAGTTGAATGTGTTGATGCGGCACATTTTTCAATATCTTGTATGGCAGCTTGTATGTCTGATATGGTGGCGTTTTCGAAAAATTCCTTAGAGTAGTAGGGTAGTGACGGAAATGTGCTTGGTTGTAATCTTTGTAGTTTCAATATGGTTTCAAGATAATAGTGGATTGCAAAGTCTCTATAATATTTGCCGTTTTCCGTCTTTGCAATATGTTCAAATTGTTGTACCAGGTTTGGAAAATGTTGCTCCCATTCTTTTAATCTTACCGATACAGGCCTGTAAGTATCTCCGATTTTCAAGTAGTTGGGTACAGCATTAGTGGAAAAGGCGTAGATGTGAGGCTCTACACGTCCGACAATTATTTTATCTAAAATACTTGAGTTCACTTGGCTGATTTATTTAATAATGTATGGAAATGAATGACTTTCTCATTGTCGAACCAATCTTTTATGGTACAATAAACACCGTTGTGTTGCGTGATAATGTTTTTTTCACAACCACGACAATGCTTTAATCTTGTGCCTTCGTCAAATTCAGGAAACAATGAGCTTGTCTGTATTATTTCGTCGTGGCAACTATTAGGAACAACACATTTCAATCCGTCCATCTGCCAAACATTCCAGCTGATAATGGTTGCGATTTCAAGTAAGGTTTCTTTGGGCGGTTCGCATTGGAATTTGTCGGCAAAGAACTCTCGCAGAGTCCAAAGCATAGACTCTCGAGCCAACAGTAGATTGTCGCCTTGCCATTCGTAAGCATAGATGTTCTTGTACGCATCGGTAGCGGCGGCAATCCATTCTTCTATGGTGGAAGTGTTTTCGCCAATAACGCGCAACTTCCTGTCAAGTAGGCCAATTCTGTTTTTCGGTTCAATAAATTCACCAGTCGTTACGTCATAACGACTGGTGATATAAGGTGCTTCTCCGCAAGTGATTTCGAGTCGGGTGCTCATTACATAGTCCTTCCAAGTTCTGTTCTTTGGAAACTCAATGGGGGCTAACACTGTAGTCCAAGTATGGTCCTTGTTTTCAATATTGAAAACATTTTCTCTGCCGAACCAATCATTGTCAATGAGATTGTTTTGGGCGTTGCAAATCCATGCGGGTGTGAATACTTCTGCCATTGCTTTGGCGCGTGCTGACTGCTGGTGGCGTGCCTTCATCACTCTTGGACGAATGACATTGGCATGCTTCCCTGTTATCAGTTTAGACAGAATGGGGGCGAAATAGTCATAGCCATCGCCCAACTCTTTATAATCATTGGTGGCCCAAAAGATATTGTGGTTGGTGGTGCGGTCTTTCAGTAGCACTTCTAACACGTCTGGTTCGAGAGCGTGCAAGGTTTCTTCATTAATGTCAACTATGTTCATAAAAGCAAAAAGATGGAATGCAATAATCCATAATGATAAAAGGTTGATTCGCTTTGTATCAGTAGAAACAACTGTTAAGAAATAAAAATATTCCTATTGTTTTTTGAAATAGCTTTTCCAATAGTTGATATGCCAGAAAATGTGGATGACGGCGATGATAGTCATGGAGATGCCGAACTGAACGTGGTAGAGTTTGACGGTCCACAGCCAATCCATCTTCAATCCGTAGTTGATTTGGATGACGAGGAAAAATCCTAAGAGGCAGGAGACGAGCGCTGTTATGAGCAGCATAATGTTCCATATTTTCCGATGGGTCGCCTTTTTCATTTTGTCGGCTTTCACGAGTATGAATGTGAGTGTGTAAAGCCCTAATGTGATGATGGAAATAAGAATGAGGTCGTAAGGCTTCTTGGTCTTGGCTGGTGCTTCTTCTTCAACAGCCTCTTCTTCAATGTTTTCAGGCTCGGAGTTTAATGAAATTTCAGGTTGCACTTCTTCGGATGGTGCTTCCTGTTTCTCAACGGCCTTCACTTTAGGGATGGAAGCGGCAGGCTTGGTCTGTTCTTTTGTCGCGGGATTCGCGGACTTTTCTTCAGCAGGCGCGGCCTCTGCAGGAGCTTTGGGGGTTGTTGCAGGAGCGGATAGTCTGCCGTGGTCGCAGAATCCGTCTCCATTTTGGTCAACAAAACGACCGCAACGTCCGGGACAGTCGATGGCTCCGCAGTCTGGTTGCGTTTGCGCAAACAGGGTGATGCTGAAGCAGCAGAGGAAAAAGGCAAAGAGGATTTTTTTCATAGTGTTATGGATAATAATGTTTTATATAAAGAAAATCCCCTCTCAGAGTTTGGGAGGGGATGACATATTTCTGAGATATGGATTATTCGAAGCTGAGGAGTTCGATTTCGAAAATGAGGGTGGCACCTCCAGGAATAACACCGCCTGCACCTTGGTCGCCGTATGCGAGCTCGGACGGGATGTAGAAAATGAACTTGGAGCCGGTAGGCATTAACTGCAAACCTTCCGTCCAACCTTTGATGACTTGGTTAAGACCGAAGGAAATCGGTTCTCCACCATTGTTGTCGGTAGAATCAAATACGGTACCATCGATGAGGGTTCCTTTGTATTTGACAGTGACTTTGGAAGTTGCGGACGGTTTTGCACCTGTACCCATCGTGATGACTTTGTATTGCAGACCGGATTCTGTGACTTTCACATCAGCATTTTTCTTGTTCTCTTCGAGGAATTTCTGACCGGCAGCTTTAGCTTCGTTGGCAGCATTGGCTTGTTTTTCCATCATTTCCTGTTGAAGTTGCATAAAGATTTCCTGCATCTGTTGGTCGGTGAATTTATTTTGTCCGGCCATACCATCCAAGAGGCCTTGTTTGTAGGTTTCGATGTCGATTTCAAGACCATCGTGTTTGAATTGTGAACCGACGTTAAAACCGATTGCGTAGCTAGCTTTTTGTTTTTGTGTCATTTCTTCTTGAGATTTAACGGACATTGTTGCGCCTGTCAATACAAGGCAGAGTCCGATGGTTAATAATTTTTTCATTGTCGTGTTGTTTTTATTGTCTTTTCAAAAAGGGCGGCAAAGATACAAAAAAAGGTTTAAAGTTTAAGGTTTAAAGTTTAAAGTTTAACAAGAAGGGATACCCGCCTGCGCCCGTTTAAAGTTAAATATCGATTCCACAATCATTAACCCTTACCCATTGTAGCCGGCCGTAAAAAGAAGACTGGTCAAGGGATGATGATTTTATTGTATTTTTGCCCATCGTTTTGACACCTCTATCAATTCTACTCTTATAATTATAGAAAATGAGTAAAAACTGTATAACTATCAGCCGAAGTAAGCATAAACTGTCTGTGGTCGATTGGTGGTATCTGCGCCTGTTCTTAATGTCAATCGCATCTGCAGTGCTTCTCCTAATTGTTTTATTTATAACAGGCAAATCAATATTCATCAGCCATCGTCCAGCAATTATATGTGCCATTGGCGTAAGCTTCTTCTTTTGTACATTTTATTCCTTTATAAACAAGGGAAATCTTGTGGATTCGGTTACAATAGATTACAAAAACCAGGAAATTCGCGTCAAGTACTACTCTTTGCTCAAAAAAGAGCATAACGTGACATTCCCATTTGAAGGCTTCAGTTGGAGCATCTTGCACGGAGGAAGAAGTCAAAATCGACTACGCTTTCAACACGAACAACGTTCAAAAATTGTACTATGCGAAGATTCCTTAGGCTGGACTTTTGAAGACTGTAGCCATCTGCACCAGGCTTTGTCCCGCATCACACCTCGCGAAAAAGGTCTTTTTACATTCTAAATGAAAAAGAAAAAGAAGTAATTGCTATGGTGGAATGTGATTTTTATCACGGACAAATGGATGGCGGCCACGGTGCTCGGTATGCGGAATTGCGGCAACAAAAGATTCTTTTACGGTAGCCTGTTTTTTGTACAACAAAAAATACAAAATCAGACATTTTAATCGAGAAAAGTTGTATTTTTGCATCGTTTCTTGATTATAATAAAAATAATGATGAATTATCTGCAGTTTCGGAATATGTGGCATACCGAAGGGTGCTTCAACATTTATCAAGTATATGCCGTTTGTCCACATTTTAATCGCGCCAATTTTTATCAATGGACAAAAAAGGGGTATTTGGTCCGTTTGCGTCAGGATTGGTATGCGTTTAGCGATATGCTGAAAGTGGCTGATTTTAATCGAGTGGTAGCCAATAAAATATACACGCCGTCGTATATCAGTCTTCACGCAGCACTTGCCTACTATGGCATCATTCCTGAGTCTGTTTTTGATGTTACGTCAGTAACTTCTAATCGTACAACATATTACAAAAATGCTTTTGGAGAATATAGTTACCAATCTATCAAGCCAACCCTATTTTTCGGATATAATATTAAACGACTTGCTATAGGTCATAGCTTTTTGCTGGCTCAACCGGAAAAGGCGATTCTTGACTTGTTATATCTTTATCCTGAATACAATACAATAGAAGCATTGCGTCACCTTAGATTGGATGATGATTGGATGAATGAAGAATTAAATGTGGAAAAGCTACTCGAAATGTCGGAAAGGACAAAAATCAAATCGTTGGAACGCAGAATCAAATTACTTTTAAAAGCATACTTGTTATGATAGAATTGAACAATATATTGGATTATTATCCTCCGTTTATTGCCCAAAACGCCGCTATGCACAAGCATATTTTGAAAGAATATGTGGAATTGCTGGCATTGGAGTATATCAGTCATTCTCCTTATGTGGCGAAATTGTCTTTTATAGGAGGAACAAATTTACGATTGATACAAGGCATTGATCGTTTTTCCGAAGATTTGGATTTTGATTGTAAATCTCTTAATGAAAGTGAATTCGTTTCCTTGACGGATGATGTCATTGATTACTTACGCTCGTATGGACTTCAAGCCGAGGCGCGAGACAAAAGCAATCAGAATCTTACCGCATTTCGTCGAAATATCTATTTCTCGGAGCTTCTTTTCGAATTGGGATTATCGGGACATCGCGAAGAACGATTTTTAATGAAAATTGAGGCGCAAGATCAAGGCTTTAATTATGCTAATGAAATAGGGCTTGTTAACAGAGTGGGTTTTTTGTTTTCCGTTCCTGTCCCCAACAATAGTGTTCTTCTTTCAATGAAACTATCAGCGCTTCTTATCCGAAGCAAAGGCAGAGATTTTTACGATACACTGTTCCTTTGGCAACGTGTGGATCCTGATTATGATTTTTTGAAAAAAAGAGTGGATATTCATTCTCCATACGAATTAAAGAAACGGCTGATAGAAACGTTACGAACAGTTGATTTACAATTGAAAAAACGCGATTTCGAACACCTGTTGTTCTCTTCGGCGCACAGTGAACAAATATTGTATTTTGAGAAGTTTCTGCAAGAAAAAATTCAATAACAACTTGACTCGTTCCGAAAGTCGGCCACTGTTTTTACCGATGTTTTGGCAAATTATATCGTACGATGGTGAAGTACAAAATCCGCGGTCATCCTCGTTGCTGTTATGATGGCGCAGGAATCAGAATGATGCAGAAAAGCGGCCGCCCTTAATACAAGTGCTGATAAAACGAAAAATAAAAGAATTGAATATGAACACACTATCCGATAAAATGCAACGCGCTGCCAATCCTTCGCAAGTAGAAGGATTGTCGCGATTTTTCAAAACCGGTCCGGGACAGTACGGAGAGGGAGACCTTTTCCTCGGTATCAAAGTGCCGGTTACACGCAACATTGTGAGAGAGCTGTGGAAGGAGACCTCCTTTGAGGATTTGGAGGAGTGCATGGCCAGCAAATACCACGAAATGCGCCTTGCGGCACTACTAACCCTGGTGCAGATTTTCAAGCACGCAAAAAAAGATGCCGCTTTGCAGCAGCGCTGCGTGGACTTCTACCTTGCTCACACCGAAAGAATCAACAACTGGGATTTGGTGGATTTGAGCTGCTATGAAATCTTGGGACCGTGGCTGATGGACAAAGACCGAACCCTGCTCTATGATTGGGCTCGCAACGGCAAAACCCTCTGGGAACAGCGCATCGGAATGGTTGCCACGATGACATTCATCCGCGTGGGGCAGCTGGACGACACCTTCGCCATTGCGGACATCTACCTGCAGAAGCCCGCACCACTTCACGACCTGCTGCAGAAGGCGGGCGGCTGGCTGCTGCGCGAAGCCGGCAAACGCGACAAGGCACGTCTGAAAGCGTGGCTCGAACCGCGCTGCGCCACTATGCCACGCACGATGCTGCGCTACGCTATTGAGAAATTCGACGATATGGAGAAAAGACATTTTATGCAGCAGTAACGGCACCTCAACAGACTTTCCGACACCGAGGAACAACGCCTCCACGAACTGCTGCCGAACTGCGTGAGCAAGCATTTTTAGCAGCTCGGCGTCACCGCTCACTTGGTGACAATATCAATTCGATCACTCTTCCTTCTACATTTTCTTTCGGCACGCTGCACGGAAATGACATCATCTGAATGTATCCGATTTAGCACAGTCTCACACTGCTCAAATGGGATAAGTGTGCCATTTAAGTATGTCGGAACGAATGTTGTTAGAAACAAATCGAAGCCTACTATGCACTCATTCTGCCCTTTTTCACTGGAAATTGGAGTATAAAGACCCTTTGGCAACAAATCTTTTTTCCGATTTTTTGAAAAATCTAATTTCTTAATAGTGTCCAACGGAAGTTCTAAACCGTTAAGATGGTAATGGTATTGAATTTCATCATCTGAACACAACTTAAATATTGGATAAGGGAATTGATCGTCACAAATTCTTATGCATTCTTCAAAATTATAATTTCTGACTAGAAGAAACGTGTCCTTGGGGTAAAACAAAGTGTGACAAGCCACAATGCATTTGTACGGGGAATATGAACAAATCCTTGTGTGACTTAATACCTCTCGAATGCTGTCACAATCACATTGGGCTTGCGCTTTAATTGCTATAAAGCTGCAACAACACAACAATAAGATTCTGATTTTTTTCACCATAATTTTGATTTTTTTATTTATTCTTATGAATTAATCAAGGGGTCGAGAATTTTTTTTCGTGGGATTTTTTCTCACATAATTGCGTGTGTAGATTTCGTCCCGTCGGACAACCGAGAACATCCTGCTGACAAGTTTTGCCCGTACAATGTTCAGGACACTCATCGGGTGCTTTCCTTCTGCGCACCGTCGTTCGTAATAGTCTTTGTACTCGCTTGATTTCATGT
>JAZRYT010000003.1:0-10864 GCA_045600905.1 Bacteroidales bacterium | reverse complement strand
ACCCGTTTTTAGGTTTCACAGCACAAAAATAGGTGAAATTATTGAGAAATGCAAGTCGTTGCTAAGTTATTTATTAACAACGGCTTGTCATTTTTCAACAGCTAAAATTCAAGAATAATCTGCGGAAATAAGGATACTGATGATTGATAATGCCGGCGATACGACCTACGACTATTTCTTTCTCATTGTATGCAAGCCAGTATTTCCCTTCGCAGACCTCAAAAGCACGGTTCTTGTCGGGTGATAACGTGGCATAATCCATTGATTCTATTTGCGGCACATAATATGGATTACCTTTGTACAATGTATTTGGAAACCTAACGAAATCCTTCAACATCTTTTTTGTTGTGACTTCTTTAATTGTTATATTCATATTTACTTACTTGAAAAAGGTGGCAAAAATAGAAAAAAGTACTGGATATTGCCATAAAAAAAAATTTTTCATTTCTGTCACGAAATCGATAGTTCTTACGTCTAATAGGATGCCAGCATTGTGAACCTTTTCCTTTACCTGCGATTACTACCTTTTCTATTTTCAACAAATCACGTTGAACGGCCGCTTGGATTTCAAAATAGGAGATTATCATTGAATAATCCGTTATTATAAGTATTAACTCAAAAATCTATCAAAATGAAAAAAAAACACTTTATCCTCTTAGCAATGTTTGCTATTCCATCCCTGCTGATGATGTCTTGTAAGGAACCCGAACCGGAACCAGATCCGGAACCCGAGACTGAAATGTTAAAGGACTACGACGGTAATGTTTATACCGCCGTGAAGATTGGCAAACAATGTTGGATGGTGGAAAACTTAAAGACCACCCATTATGCCGACGGAACCTCTATTGGCAACGGCGGTGATACGCCTTCCAACAATCCACGCTACTATTATCCGGGCAATGACTCCGTCAACAAAGGTACGTTTGGTTTGCTTTATAACTGGGCTGCTGTTATGAACGGTGCCGAATCATCTGATGCCAATCCGTCCAAAGTACAGGGTATCTGTCCTAAAGGATGGCACGTTCCCAGCGATGCGGAATGGACAGAACTGACCGACTATGTGAGCAGCAAGCCGGAATTTGTAAGCGGCAGCAATGTGGAAAATATCGGCAAGGCTTTGGCTTCCAAAGAAGAATGGGCGCCCAACGCAAGCGCCAACACTATTGGCAACAACCCTTCAACCAACAATGCCACTGGTTTCGGCGCTATTCCAGCAGGCGGCTTTTTAGGTGAGCCGGGCGGCGGCTTTGGCGCTTACGGCTATTATTGGACCGCAACGAGAGAAAGCAACACCGGCTCCTACTCTCGCGATTTTTACTACGACCATGCCGGTGTGTATAAGATTACCTATTCCAAAAACTTCGGATTCTCTGTCCGTTGTCTTAAAGACTAATCATATCTGTTAATTGCATTTTGAAAGGGTGTTGGCTGTAGCACGGCCAACACCCTTTTTATTTCAAAAGAAACGAAAACCTTTCTTCTAAACCCTATACCCTAAACCCTATACCCTTAAAACAGATACCCCATCTCCACGTAGAAATTGCTCAACTTCTGGTTGTCTGCCTTTTGGCAGGCCGTCGCCCAATCTATGGACAACACGATATTGTCGTTAAGCATAAATTTGAGACCGACGCCGGCGGAGATGTGCGGTCTGTAAACGTGCGCGTCATTGCCGAAAACAATGTAATCCGACAAACGGCCACCCGAAGTGAAAAAATCAGGGTCGTATTTCTGGATATTCCTCAAAATGGCATTTTCATTCAGCTGGTACGGGAAGAGTATCATTCCTGCATCGGCAAAGGCATTCAGCCCGATATGCACAATTTCCTTTTTAATATGGAATTGGCAGAGTTTGAATCGCATCTCCACATTGGCGAAGGCAAAGCTGGGAGCCACGGCACGGTTACGCAAAATGCCGCGTAGCGAGCTGATGCCTCCTAAGGCATCGCAACTTTGACGCTGCGTGAAAA
Source organism: Bacteroidales bacterium (assembly GCA_045600905.1). Classification (GTDB taxonomy): domain Bacteria; phylum Bacteroidota; class Bacteroidia; order Bacteroidales; family WCHB1-69; genus F23-D06. The sequence continues at coordinate 8,894 of JAZRYT010000003.1, read as the reverse complement.
GATTATTGTGATAGCTGCACAAATAGAACGGCGTTTTTCCAGCCACCGTAAACTGCGCGGCCAAACGGTAGGCAAAGAAAATCCAATCCTTATAAATCGGCACAAAGTGACGGAAATTCACATTGAACATCAGATTATTATAATCCTTATCCTGTCCGAACGCTGCATAATAGGTCAGGAAGATGTCTGCATTCATTCCCCTGTGGGTATTCTGCAGACGGTCGCGGTTGTCAAACACCAGGCCGCCGCGCAAGTAGGGATGCCAGCCGCCATCGGCCTCCGCCGGTGTAAGGATACGCCATAATTTGTACTTCTCATACAAGCCATCCACCTCGGGCAGCAAATCGCCATTGGTCTTACTGCCGTTGATCATAGAAGTATTGACCGTGTCAATCATATACCCCATAAAGCCGGCACCCGCATTCCAATGCCAGTTTCCGCCAATCAGACCGTTCATTTCAGCCGTGAGTCGCACCAAGTCGCGTTTGGATTTGTAAAAGGCGCGGGAAATGTAATCTTCGGATTTGGTATCACACCACTGCGCATTATAGACAGTCTGATAGCCATTTAAACCATAGAAATCGCTCAAGGCATCCGGCAGATAGGCCAACTCCACCCTCAGCCGATGGTCGGGAATGAGGTGCTTGGAGTCGAAAGAGGCACGGAAAATGCCCGACCGCTTGGTGGAATAGGCGGCGTGCAGGAAAAAGGACTGGTAGTATTCCGGATAGATGCCGCCGTCGCCAAAGTTGTACAGATGTCCCATCACGCCCAATTGCAAACCTTTGTCCGCATCATACGAGACGCTCGGGTGTGCCAAAAACGCCCATCCCGCACGGGTTTCACTCCGGTTAAAAAGGTCTTTCTTCCTTTTGACCGTATCCGATGGAAGCACTTCTGCAACAACTATATTGCTGATAATGACGGTCCAAAATAGTATATATAGTATCTTTTTCACGCAAAAAATAAAGGCTGCAAAAATACATATTTATACCTGATTAATCAAACATTTTGTGTACGTTTGCCGCCTGTTGAACAAGTACCCTGTTTTATGCAAAATTCAGATATGGAGAAGTCTATTCGGATTCTTTCACAACTTACCAAGAATTGCACCGGAAAAGAAGTCACGAGTTGCACGCCGCTCACCTTGGCGCAGTCCGGTTCCCACCGCAAATACTACCGAATCGCGATTGCCGATGGAAGCACCGTCATCGGGGCCTTCAACGATGATGTGGCTGAAAACATCGCCTTTTTCACGTACACCCGTTTCTTTACGGAGAAGCACTTCGACGTGCCGCAGTTGTTAGCCGTTGCAGAGGACAACCGACACTACATCGAATCCGACCTTGGCAGCACCACGCTTTTCGACTTCCTCAACGCGCACCGCACCGACGGCATCCCTTCCGATGAGGTGGTGGCCTACTATGACAAGGTGGCTCGCGCTCTGCCCGCCCTCCAACTCTCCGGCAAACAGGGCCTCGACTTCTCAGTGGCCTATCCCCGCGCCGCCTTCGACAGGCAGTCGATGCAATGGGACCTCAACTATTTCAAATACTATTTCCTGAAATTAGTCAACGTCACGTTCAACGAACAACTCTTGGAGGATGACTACAACCGTCTGATGGACTACCTGCTTTCCGCCGACAGCGACTACTTCCTCTACCGCGACTTTCAGGCCAGAAACATAATGGTTCACGATAATGATGTCTATTTTATTGATTATCAGGGTGGAAGAAAAGGAGCCTTGCAATACGACGTAGCTTCACTCCTCTACAATGCCAAAGCCGACCTGTCACCAGCCTTTCGCGAACATATCCTCAACGTCTATTTGGAAGCTTTATCCCAACACATAGAAGTAGATAGAGATTCTTTTCTCTCCTATTTCCAAGGTTTTGTGCTCATTCGCATTTTGCAGGCGATGGGCGCGTATGGTTATCGCGGCTATTTTGAGCGTAAAGCGCAGTTCTTGCAGAGCATACCCTATGCCGTGCGCAATTTAGACAACCTTTTAGAGCATCTAAACATCCCGATTGAATTACCAGAGCTGACAAGAGTTCTGCAAGAGATTATAGCTTCCGACTTTGTTAAGCCCTACGTGCCGGGCAAGTCTCTGACGGTGAGAGTGCAAAGTTTTTCCTATAAGAAGTCCATTCCCAGCGACCCGTCGCCCAACGGCGGAGGCTTTGTCTTTGACTGCCGCGCGCTGCCCAACCCGGGGCGCGAGCCACAGTACCGTGCCTTTACGGGGCAGGATGCCTGCGTGCAGGAGTATTTGAACCAATACCCCGCCGTACACGAATTTGAGCGTAACGTCTTCGCCATCGTAAATCAATCTATTGACAACTATTTGGAACGCGGCTTCGACCATCTGATGGTCAGCTTCGGATGCACGGGCGGACAGCACCGTTCCGTGTTTTTCGCCGAGCAGACCGCGCAGCACATCCGCCAAAAGTATCCAGCCGCAAATGTGATTTTGAAGCACACCGCAAGAGAATAATTAGATTTTTTATCAACAATCAATTATTTTTTTTCATTCTAGTTTATTTTTTATTTAAGTTTGCCGCTCGTTTTTAAAAAAACATCGAGCAACTCAAATATTACCCGTTTCCCTCATTCGAGCACATACTGAACAATCCCATTTTTCTCAACAAAATCCTCCAAAAGCTGCCCTTTCTCCGTACTCTCATACTGCTTTCGGACACACACATTTTATTAACCAAATAAATTTATTATGAAAAAGATTCTACTATCTGTATTAGCGATAATGCTTGCCATGTCAAGTATTTTTGCCCAGTGTGACGCTCCGTCGAATGTTACGGCCAACGCAATGTGGAACAAAGTCAGGTTGAATTGGGAATCATCCCTATCTCAGACTCCGACTTTTGACGGTACAATCACCTACCAGCCCAACGTGATTGTCAGTGGTGTGGGTTACGATGCCGCAGGGATTTTCTCCGCTGCGGTTCGTTTTCCGGCAGACAGCCTAACTGCCCATTCCGGGATGTACCTCACGCACGTGGGTTTTGTACCCTATGCACTTACCTTAAACCGCGTGACGGTGAAAATCAGACAAGGTGGCAGCTATGTTGGCGGCACCTTTGACCCCGGCAACGTGGTATCTACGACCACCGTTCCAGTTGACAATCTGCAGGCTGGCGTGGTTAACACCATCCGTTTGACAACTCCTGTCTTAGTTGACGCCACCCAGGAGCTATGGATCGAATGCGAAATTGAGGCAACCAGCGGCTTCCCCGGAGCTGTTGGCGATGTGGCTCATCCTACCTACAACGACTTAATTTACGATGCCACCGACGGCTGGGATTATCTTGACAACCTCGATCTTACTGATTACGGATGGCTCATCGAGGGTTATTTTGAAGCCAATCCTTCCCCTATTGTCGGCTTCAATATCTTACGTGACAATGTGCAAATCAATGATAATATCATTTCCGGACACTCCTTTGTCGATACTGCCGTTCAATCCGAACAGCAATACTGCTATATCATTCAAACTCTGTGCGACACCGACGGTATTAACACAGCAATGTCAGACCAGGTCTGCGTTACCACACCTACAGAGCCTAACTGCGGAAACATTGTAGGCAACGGCAACGGCACAACCTACAATATTCCTATAAACACTTATTATGGCTATTCCTATACCCAACAGCTTTTCACAGCAGAAGAAATATCCTCCACTCCAGGAACGATTGTCTCTGCCGCATTCCAATATTTTCACGCCACTCCATATTATGCCAACAACATTAAAGTCTATATGGCCAATGTTACCAAAAACTCATTCAACAATTCATCCGACTGGGTTCCGGGAAGTAGCCTGACATTAGTATATGATGGAACTATGAACTTCACCAACACGGAAGATTCCTCTTTGGTAACCATCAATTTTGACTCACCTTTTGAATGGGATGGTCACAGCAATGTAGTACTTGCTATTGCCAACAACCAAGGCAACTATATTAACTCTGAGCCAAGATTCTATACCCATAGCACTTCACCGAACAATAAAGTCATATATAACCAGAACGATGGCAGTCCCTACGATATCAACAATCCCGGATCAGGCAGTCTGCAAAGCAACAGAAACAACGTGAAATTCTGTTTGGGACCGGCTCCAAGCTGTTATCGTCCTGGCAGTATCACTGTAAATAGCATCACTTCTGAAGGTGCCGAATTTGTTTGGCAACCCAGCGACGAATATGACAGTGAATGGGAAATAGTTTTAGTCCCAAGCGGCACACCCGTAGCTTCCGCCACTCCTGAATCCGTATATGACACGGTCTATACAATCACCAATCTGGATCCCAACACAGGGTATGATTTCTACGTTAGAACTGCCTGCGGTTCTGGTGAATCCAGCGAATGGCAAATGACCTCTTTCCGTACAAACTGCATTGCGGAAACCACCGTTCCCTATTTGGAGAACTTTATGTCCTGCGGTACTGGCAACGCCGGATTCCCCTTCTGCTGGAGTCGTGAAACCAACTCCTCCGAAATTTACCCATACGTCAACACTTCTCATCAACTCTACTTCTATTCCTATAATAACATCTATTCAAGAGCCATCACCCATGCTTTTGATTTGAGCAACTACCAACCCGGCAGTTTGGCTTTGAGCTTCCTCATTGGCAAAGCCAGTGACGCTTACGGCAGAATGGATGTCGGTTATGTGACAGACCCTGAAAATATGGGCACATTCCATCTCTTGAAATCCTTCTTCCCGAGTGACTATCTCACAACAGGTACTTTCCAAGAAGAAGTCATCTTTCTTCCTGATGCTGTATATAACAGCCCTGTCTATTTCGTTTTTGAAGCTCCCGCTCCCAATGTTTATTCCAGCAACTACGTAAATATGAAAAACGTAGCTGTGGATTATGCTCCTGAATGTTCCTCTCCCACAAGTTTGATTGTTGAAAACGTTACGGGAACAGCCGCTTCTCTGTCTTGGACAGCTGCACCCTTCGGCGTGGACGACTACACTGTAGAATATGCTGAAAGCGGCACCAATAACTTCTCTTCCGTCACCATAAGCGGCACCAACGTCGTGTTGTCAAGCCTTACCGACGGCACATCATACGACGTGATGGTTTATGGCAACTGCGCATCTTCCTCAACAGATACGTTGACAGCCACTTTCGCCACCATCGACTGCTTCGCCATGTCAACAGATCCTACTTTGGTCACATACGACACGATAGGTAACGGCACATCTACCAGCACCTATTTGCCTTCCTATAGTTTCTACAACTACAGTTATTCACAGCAAATATACAAGGCTTCTGAAATACAAGGTTCCGGCTATATTTCCGCCATTTCCTTGGATGCCGCCTCTATAGCTACGCAAAGAACGTATGATATCTATTTGATGCATACCTCTTCGGAAACTTCCAACAATTGGCTGCCCGCTGCCAATGCCCAATTGGTCTTCACAGGCTCCCTCAACCTCCAAACCGGCTGGAACACCTTCTCATTCACCAATCCTTTCCATTATGATGGAGCCAGCAACCTTGTTCTCATTATGATTGACAAAACGGGTTCCTACGCTTCCAGCCCGTACAACGAATGGAGAGTGCATACCTCTAATTATACTTCTTGCTACACATACCAAGACGCTTCTGTATATAGTGTGACCACTCCTCCAAGCAGCAGCCCCAATACTACCAGCAGCCGAAACAACATCATCTTCACGTTTAGTGGCTGCGACCAAACGGTAACTTGCGCCGCTCCTATTGTCTCCGTTTCCGACTATGACGATGAGAACATTACCGTTTCCTGGTTGCCCGGCAACAATGAGACCTCTTGGGAAATTGAATACAAACTTTCAACCGATGCAGCTTGGAACTCCGCCGGCACAGCCAATGTTACGACCTTCACACTTAGCGGATTAAACTCCGACGAAAATTATGACATCCGCGTACGTTCCAACTGCGGTGGTGGCGAAGTCAGCGATTGGGCTACAGTTTCCGCTTACACCATCTGCACACCTGTCGCCACATTGCCGTTTACTGAAGATTTCGAAAACGTCACCGGCTATCCCGAATGCTGGTTCAGAACAACCAACTACTCTTCTGCCACCGCATACATTGATAACAATACCAACCACACTACGTTAGGTTCCAAATCCCTTTTCTTGAACACTCCTAATTCAAGCCATTACACGTATGCTATTCTTCCTCGCTTCGACAACAGCATCGATATGGACAATCTGTTGGTTCAATTCTATGGTTACAGATCTTCAGAAGGCTATTTCGTCCAAATCGGTATTATGGATGATCCTAACAATGTTTCCTCATTCACTACCCTGGGAACATTTTCTCCTTCTTTAACCAGCCAATGGGAATTGGGAGAAGTCAACACATCCGCATACACTGGTGACGGCCACTATCTGGCATTCAGAATACCCAGCTGGTTCTCCAATGAAATATATATTGACGACATTGTAGTTGACGTTATTCCTTCCTGTATGCACGCCAACAACATCCACGCCGTTGAAAGCACCCTCACACCGTATTCCGCTGATATTACTTGGACACCTGGCGGTGACGAATCCGAATGGGAAGTTGTCTATGGCATTGCCGGAACGATTTCCGACCCTGACGCTGAAACTTCCACCTCAGCAACCACCAACACCATCGAACTTACCAATTTGGTTCCCAACACGCTTTATGAAGTATTTGTAAAATCTTTGTGCGGTACCGGTGAAAACAGCGAATGGTTTGCTGGAACCTTCAGAACAGGCTGCGCTGCTTTGACAGTACTTCCTTACTCCGAGAATTTCGATTCCTACACGGGCGTTACAAGCTCATACGATGTATATGCTCCCAATCTTCCTAACTGCTGGGACAACTACTTCGGTGGTTCCTCCACGTCCTATACTTTCTTCCCTATCATCTACAATTATTCATCATACGCTGCTTCCGGTTCCAACAGTATGTACTTCTACGTATATTCATCTTCCTCTTACGGTGATGAAATAGCTATCCTTCCTGAAATCGACACCACCCTGTTCCCGATGAATACCATCCAATTGGAATTCGCCGCAAGACAGAGTTACGCTTCTTCCAGCTACGCTTTCATCCTCAACATCGGTGTGATGACCGGCACAGATCCTTCCTCTTTCGTTTCTGTTGCTACCGTCAATGCAAATTCAACCTCTTATCAAGACTTTGAAGTTCCTTTCAACAACTTCACCGGTGCAGGTAACCGTATAGCCATCAAAGTTTCTCCTTTGACCAATAGCTCCGCTTACTACAACGAAGGTTATGTTGACAATATCGTCATCAGAGAAATCCCGACTTGTCCTCGCCCGAGCGAAATCCATCTGGTATCCACTTCTGCCGGTTCCGTCGAACTCGGCTGGACATCCATCGGTTCCGAAACCGACTGGAACATTGAATATGGTCCTACTGGCTTCGCTTTAGGAACAGGTATTAACATTCCCACCTCTACCAATCCTACCACCGTCACCAACCTCGCAGACTCTGTTTACGACTTCTACGTACAAGCTGACTGCGGTGGCGAACAGAGTGTGTGGAGAGGTCCATTCTCAACCAGACCGAACACTTTCACTGCTTCTGCAAACGGTACTGACACCATATCCATTTGCGGCGGCCACATTTACGATGATGGCGGAATAAGCGGTGCTTATAGCAACAATGCCAACTCTATTGTCGTTGTGAGACCTGACCAACCCGGTATGCTCGCTCAAGTACAAGGTTCCTGCGATTTGGAATCCGGTTGGGATTACCTCTACATTTATGATGGTGAAGGCACCAACGGAGACCTGCTCTGGAGCAGCAATCAAGTAAGTGGTTCCGGAAACGTACCATTGATAGAATCTACCGTAGGCGCATTAACCATCCAATTAACCAGCGATGGTAGCAACTCTTATGATGGTTTTGATTTGGCTGTCAGCTGTATCCAAGCTCCTACCTGTATGAAACCTGTCAATATCATAGCTTCCGCCAGCACAACTACTGACATTACCCTTTCTTGGACGGAAATGGGTTCCGCCACACAATGGAACATCGAATACGGTCCGGCCGGTTTCACACAAGGCACTGGCACAACTGTAGTAGCCACTTTCAACCCGTTCACCGTGACAGGTTTGAACGCATCTACTAACTACAGCTTCTACGTACAGGCCGACTGTGGCGGTGGCGATGTTAGTGCTTGGAGTAACGCATACAACGCTGCTACAGAATGCGACCAAACCTCTCTGCCTTACACCGAAAACTTCGATTCCTACGCTGGCACCACCTATAGTGAAGATGGTCCTACACCGCTTTGTTGGACAACTTGGACTGACAACACTTCTTATCCAGCTCCGCACGTGACCTCAAGTGGTACAGGTTGTTACCCGAGCAGCGGCACCAATGCTTTGACTTTTATTGCCAATAGTTCCTCTGCAGGTGTGACAACCGGTGCAAGCGCTATTGCCGTATTGCCGACCTTTACCGAAGATTTGAACACGTTGAAGCTTACCTTCTCCTATCAAATGGAAAGTTCTTCTTCTGGAGAGCTGAGAGTGGGTTACGTTACTAATCCAAATTCTCCGCTTAACACCTTCACCCAAGTGGCAGTCATTCCGGGTTCTTCAACTGTGTCAACGGATTCCATCGACTTCTCTACCGAAACCAATATTCCTGCAACCGGTAATATTGCATTTTATTGGTACAAGGAATCCACTTGGTACACCTGCAGTGTGGATGATATAGTTGTAACCCAAGCCGGCGCTCCTGGCCCTGGCACAACTTGTGACGCTCCTACCAACGTGGCAGCTTCCAACATCGCCCAAACTTCCGCAACCATCACTTGGACGGCCGGTGGCGACGAAACATCCTGGAACCTCCAATTCAAGGCAGCTGCAGATGCCA
>JAZRYT010000002.1:0-11127 GCA_045600905.1 Bacteroidales bacterium | reverse complement strand
GTTCTTTCTTCTGAATCAAATAAACCTTGGTTGCCAAGCTTTCTGTATGCCCTTTTGTATGTATCCATTTTTCTCTTCAAATTCGCGGCAAATATACAAATATTTATTTGATTATCAAAGAGTTTTATTTAGAACTGCCCTTAATCAAATTTAAATTGCTCGGCCGAAATACGGTTTTTACAACAAGCCGACAAAAATACATTTTTTTCCTTTTGCTCGGCAGATTTTTTTTTCAAAAATCAATACAAAAAAGAGTGTGTTATTCTTCATTGTAAGAGGCCAAAATATCAGCGCATTCTTCTATTGTGGGAGCCTCCATCAACCTCATACGCACACTTTTAAAGTTATACAGGCCCTTAAAATACCCGGCATACTGAGAACGCATTTCGAAGACGGCGCGCTTTTCGCCTTTCTCCTGTTCCGCGGTATGCAACTGCTGTAACACCAAAGCGACGCGATCCTCGTAGGAAGGTTCTTTGGTTTCCCTGCCTGCCAGGGCATCCCTTATCTGTTCGAAAATCCAGGGGTTTCCAATGGCTGCACGCCCTATCATCACAGCATCCACACCATATCTGTTCCTGTACTCGATTGCTTTGGCCGCACTGTTAATGTCACCATTCCCGATAACGGGAATCAGCAATCGGGGATTGGCCTTGGCCTCCGCAATAAGGTTCCAGTCGGCCTCGCCCCCGTACATCTGCGCACGTGTGCGTCCGTGGATGGCAATCGCCTGGACGCCGACATCCTGCAAGCGTTCAGCCACTTCCACTATGGGTTTGCTGCTGCTGTCCCACCCCACCCTGGTCTTCACCGTAACGGGCACGGGCACTGCATCCACCACGGCTTTCGTAAGGCGAACCATCTTGGGGACATCTTGCAGCCCAGCGGAACCAGCACCTTTGTGTACGACTTTTTTCACGGGGCAGCCCCAATTGATATCCACGAAATCAGGATTACAGGCTGCCGCCATTTGAGCGGCAGCGACCAAAGAGGCTTCGTCGTGCCCGAAAATCTGCACGCCGAAAGGTCTTTCAGCCTCGTCAAAACGCATTTTGCGGATGCTCTGCTCCACTTCACGGGAAAGCGCATCCGACGAAACGAACTCTGAAATAAGGACATCCGCGCCCTTTTCCTTACAAATCAAACGGAAGGCGCGGTCTGTAACGCCTTCCATCGGAGCCAAATACACGGGAAAGTGCATTGACGATATCATATCCTTTATTGAAACTATCATAACGGCGGCAAAAATAATTTTTTTATTTTTGCCGCCATCAATTTATGATTTATTCAACAATAAAATACATCTAATTATGAAAAAGTTACTATTTCTTGCAACACTTTTCTGCGCAACCCTAACACTTTCCGCGCAGAATGTCACCGAATCCATCATCTCTTTCGGAAAAGGACAAATCTCAGGCTACCTCATTGACGTGCCCAACGCCGATGTCAAAACGGCAGAAGCCGCCTTCCGCGACCTTATGGAGCAAAAATACAATTTGAAAGCCTCCAAAGAAAACGGTTTCCGCGCCTACACAAACCAAGCCTTAGCCCCTATCGGTCCCGACAACTATGACCTGTACTTCCTTGTCGGCGAATATGGCAAAAAGAAAAACAGAACCACCCAGATCTCCTTCATCGCTTGTTCTGGAAACCTGAATGCCATCACTTCACAAAACAATCCTGAGACGGCAGACCACATCAAAACCTTCCTCAAGCAATTCGTAAAATACGTTGAAGAATACAACCAGACTCAGCAAATCAACGCACTCAACGAGGAAATCAGCAAATTGGAAAGCGATAAGGCATCTTTAGAGAAGAGCCAAGACAAGCTGAGCAAACAGATCGACAAGTTGAGCAAGGAATTTGACGGCAACAAAGGTAAGATTTCCGAGAAAGAAAACAAGATCAAAGAACTCACGAACGAGCTTGACAAAGTAAAAAGAGGAAAATAACGACATAAAAAAAGCAGGCTTTTAAGGCCTGCTTTCTATTTTCTTTTTTAAAGAATTAACTTCTTCAAACAGTGTGGAGAGTTTTCGTAAATAGGCGAATTCTCTCCATTTTGTTTTGGCATCGACCGCGGGCAAGCCGAAAAGCGTTTGGCCCTCCTCAGTCACACTCTTGTCTATTGCGGAGCAAGCGAGGAGCACCGTGTTTTTGGCAATATACAAATCCTTGTTCACGCACGACTTCGCCCAAATCTTGCAGTCATCGTCAATGAAGGTGCAGCCGGCTATACCGGATTGTGCGCCGAGCAGCACGCGTTTGCCGATGTGGGTGTCATGGCCGACCTGCACAAGATTGTCGAATTTAGTGCCGTCCCCGATGTATGTCACACCTGAAACGCCCTTGTCTATACAGCAATTGCACCCCACTTCGACATCGTCGCCGATATAGGTGCTTCCGCAGGAATCCAGTTTCAGCCAGCCATCCTCTCTTTTCTGAAAATAGCAGGCATCCGCGCCTATCGTGCTGTTGGAGTGGATGATGACATTGTCACCTATGACAGTATCTTCATAAATGCTCACATTAGCATGTATGATGCAATTCCTACCGATTTTCACATTTCTGCCAATAAAGACATTGGCTTCAACCACTGTACCTTCGCCAATGATGGCGTCAGGGCTTATCGGCGCAGTTTGCGGTTGGTAGTGCTTATAATACTGGACAACATGCAGATAGCCCGCCAAAGGATCGTCGGTCAACAATAAGACCTTACCTTCCGGGCATTCGACATCTTTCTGGTTGGTAATGACAGCGGTGGCATCACTTTGCAGAATGCGGTTCACATATTTGTCGCAATCAACAAAAGTGACATCGCCAGTTCCTACGGAATGGAACTCGTTCAATCCCGTCAGCTGGCCATCAAAAGAACCAATCCGCATCACTGGTTGTCCGATGATGCGGATAAGCTCTTCAACCGATATGGGTTGCGGAAATTTCATTATTCTTTAACTCTTTCTGAGTATTTGTTGTCACGTGTATCGACTCTGATTTTTTCGCCGACGTTGATAAACAACGGAACATAGACATCAGCACCAGTTTCAACGACAGCGCGTTTCAGGGAGTTTGTAGCTGTATCGCCCTTGATGCCCGGGTCGGCTTCAATGATTTCGAGTTCGACAAATGGAGGAAGTTCGCAGGTAAGCGGAGTATCTGTATCTGTATGATACATGATTTCAACGGTTTGTCCTTCTTTCAAAAGGCCAGGGTTGTTAATCAAATCCTTTTCAATTGCGAGTTGTTCGTAAGTCTCCGTGTGCATAAAGTTGTAGGTTGTTTCACCTTCCTTATAAAGGAACTGATACGGACGGCGTTCCACGCGGGCAAGTTCGATTTTGATACCGGCGTCGAAACGGAATTCGAGCACTCTACCAGACTTGATGTGTTTCAATTTCGTACGAACGAAAGTATTGCCTTTACCCGGTTTTACGTGTTGGAACTCAACGATTGTCCACAATTCATTGTTATGCACAATGCACAATCCATTCTTAAAATCAGCTGTTGTTGCCATATATAATATCTATTTTAGGTTTAAAAAAAATCGGCGGCAAAGGTACATTTTTTTTCTTTGCGCCGACTTGTTTATCAAATTTTGAATATAATCTACTGATTATCAAGGCTATTCAACCACAACGTGATTTTTCTGGATGATTTTACGCATATTAATCAAGGCGTAGCGCATACGTCCGAGAGCAGTATTGATACTGACCCCTGTCATATCCGCAATTTCCTTGAAACTATAATCCTGGTAAATTCTCATCACCAAGACTTCTTTTTGTTCTGGAGGAAGAAGTTCGACAATACGGTTCAAATCGCAGTAAATCTGCTCGCGAATCAGTTTCTGTTCTGCAGAATCCTCCATCGTGCCGATCAAATCGAAGATGTCATATTCGCCATTGGCATCGAACATCGGGAGTTTTTGGACTTTGCGATAATAGTCGATTTTCAGATTATTGGCAATACGCATAGTCCACTGGAAGAATTTGCCTTCTTCACGATAGTTACCTGATCGAATAGTATTAATAACTTTGACAAAGGTATCTTGGAAGATATCTTCAGCCAGTTCTCTGTTCTTAACAGAAATCAGGATGTAGGAAAACAATCGCTTGCCATAACGGCTTATCAGCATTTTCAAGGCGGATTCATCACCTTGCTGATATCTAGCTATCAAATCGTTGTCAGACATTTTTAAAGCATTCATCTGAAGCTCCTTTCTTTTAAAATTACAAAATAAGAAAGTAGATGTTTGTCGATAGCGTGATATTTGATGAATAATATTTTTAAAAGAAGCGCAAAAATACATTTTTTTTGAATATTGTACTCGAAAAAAAAACGAACATTTAAAAAAAAAGCACATACACTTGTTCATAATAGGCGCTAAGACGCTGTATTATAAATATATGAATGGGATTTGGAATAGACATTAAAAATAAAAAAAGCACAGGGCGGGAAACAAAGCGCAAAATTTGTATTTTTGCCACCGTCAAAAAAACAACGTGATGGCGTCTTTTGAAAGCATATATAACAGCATAGAATATAATGTAAAAGCTGCCATATTGCGATTAAAGGAATTGCGCGAAGAGAATGCGAAACTGCAGAAGGACAATGAAGCATTAAAGAAAGAAATCGCAGAACAACGTATGCAGTTGGCTGACAAAGATGAAAAGTTAAAATTATTAGTTGTAACAAAAAAGATACTATATAAAGAAGATAAAACTGAAATAAAAAAACAAATCAACGACTGGGTGCGGGAGATAGATAATTGTATAGAACTTCTCAAGGAAAGGTAGTATGGAAGACAACAAGATGAAAATCACAATCCAGATAGCGCAACGACCTATGACGATTGTGATACAAAAAGAATGGGAGCACTACTTCCGAGAAGCAGAAAAAGTGATCAATGATAGTTTTTTGGATTTCGCCAAGAAATGGACATATAAAGACAATCAAGACCTAATGGCAATGATTTTGGTTGATTTTGTGGTGAAATGGCTCGCAGACGAACAAAGACTGAAGGAATTTGATGAAGAATTGGAGCCTATGATGGAATCTCTGAAGACACTTACCGATAAATTCGATATTGATTAATCGTTCTTTGAAAAAAAACATACCCGCATAAGTTCAGATACGTTTGTTAAACTCAACAGAATTACAAACGAAGGGGACGCTTGATCAGACCTAGAACAGGCCCGAATCCGCAAGGATGGTTCACACCCACGGGACGCTCGAAGTAGGACGGCACCTTCGACCATATCATTTAGGAGTTTTTCGAAACCCTATGGGACTTATGCGGTTTTTTATTTTCCCAACTCGTCGTAATATAAACGACTTTAACAACTTAATTATTAACAAACAATATATATTATGACAGGACTTTGGATATTCCTAGGTTTGGTAATAGGTGCCATCATCGGCATCGCCATAGCCTACACACTTCTCAAAAATCAACTCACGAAAGCCGGCAGAGAGGCCCTCAAAAAAGCTGAAGAAGATGGTGAACTTTTGAAGAAAGAGAAAATTCTTCAGGCAAAAGAGAAATTCCTCCAGCTCAAAAGCGACTACGAAAAAACCGTAAACGAAAAGAACCAACAGATCGCTTCTGCCGAAAACCGCATCAAACAAAAAGAAAACACCCTTAACCAGAAATTAGAAGATCTCAATCGTAAAACTACTGAGAACAACAACTTAAAGGAAAACCTCAACAAGCAACTTCAAGCTACGGCTCAAAAGCAAAAAGATCTCGACAGCCAAATGGCCGTGCAGAAATCCAAATTGGAATCCATTGCCGAACTCACTTCCGAACAAGCAAAGGAACAGCTCATCAATATGATGCAGGAAGAGGCACGCGCGGATGCCATGGTTTTGATTAAAGACATCGTTGACGAAGCAAAAGCCACAGCCAATCTTCAAGCTAAGAAGGTGGTTGTCAGCGCACTGCAAAGGACAGGTGTGGAAGCTGCCGTTGAAAACACAGTCTCTGTGTTCAATATCGACAACGACGAAATCAAGGGGCGCATCATTGGTCGTGAAGGCCGTAACATCCGTACATTGGAAAACCTTACGGGTGTGGATGTCATCATCGACGATTCACCCGACGCCATATTGCTGTCCAGCTTTGACCCCGTGCGCCGCGAAATCGCCAGCCAGTCCTTGAAAAAACTGGTTTCTGACGGACGTATTCACCCCGCACGTATCGAAGAAGTCGTAGCCAAAACGAAAAAACAAATCGAGCAGGAAATCGCCGAACTCGGTAAAAGAACCTGTATCGACTTGGGCATCAACAATATGCCGCACGAATTGATGAGAATGGTCGGTAAGATGCGCTATCGTTCATCTTACGGTCAGAACCTCCTCCAACACGCCAAAGAAGTTGCGAACCTCAGTGCCACCATGGCTTCTGAATTGGGATTGAATCCTAAGATTGCCCGCCGCGCCGGCTTGTTGCACGATATCGGCAAAGTGCCAGATACAGAACCCGAAATGCCGCACGCACTCTTCGGAGCCCGTCTGGCCGAGCAATATAAGGAACGCCCTGAAATCGTCAACGCCATCGGCGCCCATCACGACGAAATGGAAATGACCACCCTCATCGCTCCCATCGTGCAAGTTTGCGACGCCATCTCCGGCGCACGTCCTGGCGCTCGCCGAGAAGTCGTTGAAGCTTATATGAAACGATTGAATGACCTCGAGAACCTCGCCCTTACCTACCCTGGTGTCGTCAAGACCTACGCTATCCAAGCCGGTCGTGAACTCCGCGTCATCGTCGGTGCGGAAAAAGTCACAGATGCCGAAGCCAACCAAATCTCTATGGACCTTTCCAAGAAGATCCAAAACGAAATGACCTATCCGGGACAAATCAAAATTACCGTTATCCGCGAAACCCGTTCCGTCAATTACGCTCGATAAACAATCATTATGGAAGAGGAAAAAAAGAAAAAGCGCACAAAATTCTTTGTTATACTTTATAGTTTGACATTGGTACTTTTTGCCGTCTATTTTTTCTTCATTTCAGAACACAACTACAACACACACCGTTCATTAAATCGGAAAATCAACAATTTGGAGAATAAAATCACCTACACAAAAAACCAAATCGGCAACATCTATACTTTCGACCAATTGAACGCAGACTCTACCCTTTTGGAAAAATACGCTCGTGAGCAACTCAATATGCACAAAGAAGACGAAGACGTCTTTATCATCGTCCATGAATAAAACAGGCAACATTCAAATATTAATTCTTAACGGTGTTAACCTCAGCCAATTAGGCACAAGAGAGATTGACATTTACGGAAGTGTTACTTTTGAAGAATACCTAAACAAACTGCAATCGAGATACCACGAGATTGAATTTTCCTACGCACAATATGACACTGAAGGAGAATTGGCCCATGCTATAAAAGAGGGGAACCAATATGATGGCATTATTATTAATGCAGGAGCTTACACCCATACATCCATCATCTTGGCAGATACCGTTAAAAGCATTACCACACCTGTAGTGGAAGTTCACATCAGCAATCTTTTCGGACGTGAACGATATCGAAGGGAAAGTATGTTGGCCTCTGCCTGTTTAGGATTCATATCCGGCTTTGGATTAGACAGTTATCGGCTCGCCACAGAAGCATTGAAAGAAAAAATCAACCAAGGTTAAACCCTCATCCAAAAACATCGTCTAATTCCTCGTTTTTTTTGCAAACACAAACAACAAATAAAAATTTCACCATTATGAAAAAAGCATTAAGTTTACTGATTGTTATGGCATTTGTCTTTTCTGCCATCGCTCAAGAAAACGCTTCCAAACCCAAAAAAGTCAAAGAACCTGAAATCACATTTGAATCCTTAGTTCACGATTACGGCAACATCCAACAAGGAGACAACGGAACTTGTGAATTCGTTTTCAAAAATACAGGTAAGGCCGAATTGATATTAACAAATTGCCGTTCCAGCTGCGGTTGCACCGTTCCTGAATGGCCGAAGGATCCGATTGCTCCTGGTAAGAAAGCCGCTATCAAAGTCAAGTACAACACACAACGTATCGGCGCTATCAACAAGAGCATCACCGTAGAATCCAACGCTGTAAACAACAGAGTGGTTCTGAACATCAAAGGCAACGTATCCGCAAAGCCGACAGAAGCAGCTCCTGAAAACAGCGGTAGTTCTGTTAGAGCAAATTAATTTATTAACCACTAATTCAATATACCAATGAAAAAGTTTCTGATACTGAGTATGATATTTTGCATTGTACTAGGCGTACAGGCACAAAGCAGCAAAACCACATCTACCAAAAGTACCAAATCGTCAAGTTACACCGGAACAGGTGCAGAAATCAAATTTGACAAATTGACCGTTGACTTTGGTACATTGAAAGTGGGAGATGTCAAAGTGGTAACCGTCACATTCACCAATATCGGCAAAAAGCCGTTAATATTGGACGATGTGATTTCCTCTTGCGACTGCACAACCGTAGAATGGTCCAAACAACCCATTATGCCTGGTAAAAAAGGAACTATCAAGGCAAAATACACGGCTAAGAACAAAGGACTTATCAGCAAGAGGATAACGGTTCTGTCCAATGCCAACACGGACAGAGTCATCCTACAACTTAAAGGAGAGGTCCAATAGGGCCTTTCCTTTTTCCTCGGGGTCGTTTGGTTTTGACAGCGAGAACGGGGAAATGTAAGCAGGTCGGAGTTTGTGAGCCGATTCCGTTAAAAGTTAACTCTCGATGCCAATAAACGGCGAAAATTCATACTCATTCGCAGCGTAACCGTTGCGGATTCCGCCGCACAGACAAGGTCTGCAGCCGCGGGCGCTTCCCCGGAAGTCAATCAGTCCGACGTCCGGCCAGAAGTGTCAGAAAAGGACTGATAGCAATCGTAGGCTTCGATGCGTGAGCGAAACTTTAGAAGATACGCCACTGTTAGGTTGGTCTCGTACCATACAGCAGCCGACAATTAAACGAAGACTAAACTTGTAGAAAGCATTTCTGCGGCTTGTTTGGACGAGGGTTCGACTCCCTCCGGCTCCACTTTGGACAGGGAAATTGCTTCCCTAAAGCCAACAAAAGACACTGATAATCAGAAGATTGTCGGTGTCTTTTTGCATTTTCAGACCCTCCGTTATCCGGACTATGGTACCACGGGGTGCAATCCAGTTTCCGGGTGCAGAAAGTTCTTGATACCCTGACAATTATCCACACCAAAAACCCTCCGAACAGGTGTCTGAATCCAGTGGAAAGGGGAAGTGGGAAATGTTCCAAATCTGAGACCGAGTTTTTCTCAACTGAGACCGATTTTTCTCTTCATAACTTATTGTATAACATTAAAATGAAAGGAAAATGACAATCAACTTCGTTTGCAGACAAAGCAAGTCAGGGAAAGACGGGTTATCACCACCCCTTGAACTCTATGTAATCATTGACGGGAAAAGACGGTATGTCTCCCTGAACCGTAGAATCAACCCCAAAACGTTCAACAACAAAAGACAGATGGTCAAAGGCGACACCCAGACCAACGAATATATCGAGGCGGTCCGTATGAAGTGTTATACCTTGCAGACCGAGATGTTGAAGCGGGGACTCCTCTTCACTGCGGACACCTTCGTCTATGCGTTCAAATACGGTATCAAGCAGAACAGTATCTCCGTATATGCACTCTTCGATGAGTTTATGTTGAAGCAGCAGGAAAAGAAGAAGGTCGGTCTGATTACCCCGGCAGTCTATACCAAGTACAAATGCACAATCCGTTATACCAAGGAGGCGTTGAAGACTGACAAGATGATGAACGAACTCTCCACTTCCGATATGGAGGACATATATACCTATATGTTGGGGCGGATGGCGAACAACAGTGCAATCTGTTATATGCGGAAACTTAAAACAATCCTCATCAATGCAATCCGTGAAGGGTACATCTCGTCCAATCCCATCACGTTCAAGTTTCACAAAGACAAGGTGAAGACTGAACCACTGACCCTTGATGAAGTGCGGAAGATAAGGACGAAGGTTTTGGGGTCAAGGTCTATGGAAAACGTGCGGGACTTATTTATTTTCCAGTGTTATACGGGACTTGCATTTCGGGATATGTCCAGTCTCACCCAGCAGGACATCAAGATAGACAAGGACGGGAAGGAATGGATTTTGAAAGAGCGGATGAAAACGGGCGTCCCTTCGTTCATCCCCATATTACCTCCTGTCAAGGAAATACTGGTCAAACACAACTATCTACTACCGACATTGAGTAATCAGAAGTACAACTCATACTTAAAGGAAATACAAGAGGTGTGTGGGATAAAGAAGACACTGCATTCACATCTTGCACGACACACCTGTGGAACACTCCTTTTGAATGCAGGTTTGGATATGCAAACCGTTGCAAAGGTGTTGGGACATAGTTCAACCATAACTACGGAAGCGGTTTATGCAAAACTCCTCCCCAAAACGGTGATGCAGCGTGTTGAGGACGTGTCCGAGAAACTGATGTAGGAAAGGTTCCATCCACCCCTATCCCGAAGGATGCACACTTGTCGTCGGGGGGGTGGGTGTGGATAATTGTCAGACTATCAACATCTTTCTGCACCCTGCAACCGGATTGCACCCCGTGGTACCATAGTCCGGAAAGCTGCACGGTGCAAAAAAGAAAAAGACACCGACAATCTTTTGATTATCAGTGTCTTTCTTTGATTTCAGGGAACCACGTTCCCGTTTCAAGTGGAGCCGGAGGAAACTTCACCATCACCCTCCAACTAACTGATAATCTTCGTGTTCTCAAATCATCAACACTTTGCAAGTCTCAGATTTTGATATCCTGTAATAATCCTCATATTTCAAACTCCTTTTTCAGTCTCTTGACCGTACTCTCCGAAATCCCCGTGAGTTTGGCCACTTTCCGATATGGGTACCCCTTCCTCAACAGTTTCAAGGTCTCCCGATACTCTTCGGCTTTCTGTTCCTTCGGTTTCCGGTATCCTTCACGGCCGAGGCCAGACTTCCCCGTCAGGGCCAGATTGCGTTCAACATATATCCTGCGTCCCGATTGGAGTCTGAAAGCGATATTTTCACGTTCGAGCTGGGCGGCGGTACCCAACACGGCTATCATAATCGTGAGATACGGGTTCTCCTTC
>JAZRYT010000001.1:0-23817 GCA_045600905.1 Bacteroidales bacterium | reverse complement strand
CATATCACCCGTTTTTAGGTTTCACAGCACAAAAATAGGTGAAATTATTGAGAAATGCAAGTCGTTGCTAAGTTATTTATTAACAACGGCTTGTCATTTTTCAACAGCTAAAATTCAAGAATAATCTGCGGAAATAAGGTTTTATATCAAATCAGCAAAATTATTTCTGATAGAATCTGCAACGGTTGTCAAGAACATTTGCTTTTTGAATAAGGTAATTCACAATTGTCATTTCGTTACGGTCGCGACCGAGAACAACATTGCGAAGGGTGTTCTTTTCAGCAGCATAGCCTTGGGAAGCAGGATTGGTATGCAATTCATTAACATTGACGACATATACCATATTTCTACCATTTACGGCAGCTGGTTTGTTGGTAGGCAATGCGAAGATCTTACCGATAGCCTTGCCATCCACGCCGCGATTCTGATAATAATCGCCAGCGAAGCTCAACACAACACTGTCTGCCACTTGGGTAGAATATTGTTGTGCCAATGCCTGCATATTGGAAGAAGAGAGAGAGCTGTTGACTTTTTCAGCGACGAGTTCAGCCTTCTTTTCTGCGGAAAGCATATTTTTGATTTCTTCTTTAACAGATTTGAAATCCTGTGTTCCGGTGTTGCGAACATTTCTAACTGCGGCTACTGCGAAGAACATTCTTTCCACGTTGAACACGTCAGAGATATTGTCTTTTTCAACATCATCTGAGAATGCCCAGCTGATAATGTCGCGGCAGTTCGGAAGTTGGGAAATGGAGGAAGCCATAGAAAGCACGTTTGTACCTTTCACTGTCTGGATACCCTGTTTAGCGGCTGCGCTCAGCAGTTCGTCAGCGGAAGAAACAGAAGCTGCCAACTGGTTAGCCTTGGATTTGATTTGGCTAACGGTTGCATCAGAAGCAACGATATCGTAATCATAAAGTACAAATTGTCTCTTTTCAATCGGAGCAGTGCGATCAATGACTTGGAATACGATGTAACCATTCGGAGCCTTATAAACATAGACACCTCCATTAGCAGTTGCAAGCAAGCCGTCATAAAGAGCGGGGATGGTACCACGTTCTGGCAACCAGAAAGTAGTATCTTTCTTATCGCGGTTAGGCATATAGGTGCTTTGCATTGCGAAAATGGAGTTTTGGTTGCTGGAGATAACGCCTTTCAAGCTGTCAGCCAAGAGTCTGGCTTCTTTTTTGGAATATTTGGCTTCCTTATTTTGAGCAGTTTTGAACGGAAGTTCGATAGTAGCGACTTGTACAGAGTCTGGACGAGCGGCGCCACCATAGACCTTACCGAAATACCATTTTTGGTTTTCGTAGCTGAACGGTTCGATATAGCTACCCACCGGGGATTTGAAAATCATGCTGTCCAACACATCAAGTGTGATATCTTCAACTTTATAATAAGTGCTATCTACAGAGCCGTTGCCTTTTTCTGTACTATAAGCCAGAAGGTCAGATTTCGTAAATTGGTCGAAATCAGCGCGGACGCTGTCTTCAATAGCTTTCAAGTCGGAAGAAGTCGGGTTGATTGGGAATACAGCGACATCGATATCGCGGATATTTTCATAGAGGGTAAAGAGGTCTTTCTTATGGGTTTTGTAGAAATCTTTAGCTTCCTTGTCTGATACTTCAGCGTTGATGCTGTTGAATGCAGGGAGTTGAGGATTAACCATCATCATAGAGACCATAGCCATTTTATTGTCGCCTGCGAGTTTCTTAGCCAAAGGGTCAGAGAAATAGACGGAATTCTGAGCCAAAGCCAAATAGCGGTTTGCTTTTTCTGCAGAGACTGCGAAGCGAACGATAGCCTGATAAGCGTTATAGATATCCTTAGCTTGTTCATTGCCGGCCAGTTCATCGATTTGAGAGATGATGGACATTGCGTTTTCGGGGCCTACTTGTTCAGCGAGGGCCTGAGCAAATTGCATCATATACTGGTTCGGGCGTTGAGTATTAAGGGATGCTACCATATCAGCTTTGAAATCTTCGATCATCTGATCAGTATAGGAGAGACCGAGTTTTGCGAGCTGTTTGTCAATCACTTGATCTTGAAGAATTTGTCTCCAAGTCATTTCGTGATACTGGTAGGTTTCATTTTCATCAAATGAGGACTTTTTCTGAATAAGTCTCATCAACGCGGTGTTCTGTTCATATTGTTCACTATAGACCTTGTCCATTTTTTTACCGTCAACGCGGACCATGGTGTTTTTATTGGAGAAGGTACGGGTAACGGAGGAGAGGTCACCCACGATGAACGCAAGCAGAGCGAGGCCGATGATAATCATCAGGGCCACACCGTGTTTACGAATTGAGCCAATTGCTGCCATATTAATTAGGTTTTAAGATGCGTGAATAAAATTAAGCTTCTGCGCCTTCTTCTTCGCCTTCAGCATTGTCTGCCACCACATTACGTGTCGGGAGAACTGCGACAATGACTTTGTTAGCATTGTCAACAACTGTGAGGTTGTCGATTTGGATATCAGAAACTTTGATTACATCGTTGAGGTCCAAATTGGAGATATCAGCGACAATGCATTCGGGAATATTTTCGAGAAGGCCGCGAACTTTGAGTTTTCTAACTCTCTTTTTCATAAAACCGCCCTTCAACACGCCAGGGGATGTACCTGTGACTTTGAACGGGATTTCGATGGTGATAGGTTTGCCGTCAACGACTTCGAGGAAGTCAACGTGCAAAAGTTTGTCAGTAATCGGATGGAATTGGGCATCTTGAACGATAGCTGTAGATACCTGACCGTCGATGGAAAGTTCCACATATTGTACTTCAGGAGTGTAGAGCAATTTTTGGAATTGTCTTTCTTCTACCACGAAGATTTTTTGTTCTTTACCACCGTAAATCACACAAGGGATCATACCTTGGCCACGTTGTGCCTTTGCATCTTTTTTCCCTACGTTCTCACGAAGAGAACCGCTAATAGATACTGATTTCATCTGTTTTTAATGAATTTAGTTAATAAATTTGTGAATTGTAAAAAAACGGCGGCAAAAGTACAAAAAAAATCGAAATCCCGCAACGCCTAAACTTCAAAAAAATCAGATGATTAAATCCTAAATGTTTCTCGTACGAAATCACGCATTACAGGCCTATATTCAGCTCTTCGAAATCTCGTTTGAACCAGGTGAGCTGACGTTTCGCATACCGGCGAGTGTGCGTTTTGATGTCTTCGACAGCCTGATTTAGGGAACATTTGCCGCTAAAACAGTCAAAAAGTTCCTTATATCCCACCGTATTCAGCGCATTGAGATTCCGATAGGGATAAAGGCCGCGCGCTTCATCCAAAAGGCCTTCGTCCATCATCATATCCACACGCCTGTTAATGCGTTCGAAGAGGATTTCGCGAGGACGATTCAGGTAGTATTTTTCTATATGGAAATCCCGCGCCGCCAATTTTTTTCCAATGCAGGAGGAATAGGGTTTCTTCATTTGTAGAGAGACCTCCACCGCGCGCATCATCCGTTTGTGGTCATTATGGTCAACTTTGGCATAATATTGGGGATCAAGCAATTCCAATTGGGCGCGCAAAGCATCTATTCCGTTGTTTCGGAATAGGTTTTGGACATATTGGCGGGTATTCGGATCCGGGTCCGGCAGCAGGTCTATTCCGTTGCATACGGCATCGATGTATTGCGGGCTGCCGCCCGTCATAATCACAACCGGGTGCTGCATAAAAAGAGTCTCCAACAGTTCCAGCACCTGCTGTTCGAACATAGAGACATTGTAATAGTCGTGAATAGAAAGCGTGCCCACAAAGAAATGTTGGGCACGCGATAGCTCATTTTCCGTTGGCCTGGCTGTTCCTATACGCATTTCGCGAAACATCTGACGCGAATCCGCAGAAATAATGGGAGCGTCATACTGTTCGGCCAAGGATATAGTATAGTCTGTCTTCCCCACCCCCGTCGGACCGGTAAGGACTAGCAGCGTTCGATTAGGAAAAGTCTGAAAATTCATTGAGACTGCTGAAATCTTCTTCATCGAAACCATCGCCGAAGAGGCTGTCTTCCTCCTGGTCTTCATCCAAATCCAAGTCCAAATCCAAATTTTCGGGATCAGGGACATCGGACACAGACAATTGAACGGGAAGTTCCATCATTTTGTAGGTACAACGTGGAAAACCGTCTGCGTCATCTGTTTTGAGAGCCTTTTGCAGTTCAATGTAGAAGACCTTGGGATTCATGAAGTCATACTCATAGATGATATGCTGATGAGGATCCGTAATAAAGTCTTTTAACAGGCAATCACGCATCACGAATGTCGGGAGATGCGTCTTTGTGCTGTATTGGTCGTCATCATCATATTCCGGTTCTTCGATAACTTCATCATCAGAGGTGTCCATCAACGTGATTTCCTTCTGTTTGTTCCATTTCGGATCACAAATGGAAAATGCTGCGAACTCGTTGCCCTTTAAACCTATACAATCGTATAATAATTTGTGAAAGGACTCGAAATTATCATTGGCCAAGATTTCCACATCACGTACAAAATCTTCAACCTCGTCATAATAGACTTTGAATTTGTAGTAATACATTATACTGGTTAAGGGTTAAGGAATTGGTTTGATTATTCTTCGGTTTCTTCAGGTTCCTCCATAGTATGATAGACGTTGGTGACATCTTCGTCGTCATTGATCTTATCTAGAAGGAGGTTGACTTCAGCACGTTGTTCATCCGTAAGGGACTTGAGTTCTTTGGGGATGCGGTCCATTTTGAAGCTCTTGATTTCGTATTTGTTATCTTCCAGGAATTTTTGAATTGGTCCGAATGCCTGAAATTCTGCCATAATGATGATTTCTTCTTCATCTGCATCGATTTCAGCATCGAAATCCATCATAGCAAGTTCGAATTCCTCGATATCGATTTCAGGAGTACGGGTGACTGTGAAGATGGATTTATGGTCAAACAAGAAATCAAGCATACCGGAAGTGCCGAGAGAGCCACCAAATTTATTGAAATAGCTTCTGATATTAGCGACAGTACGTTGGTTATTGTCAGTGGCGGCTTCAATCATAATGGCGATACCGTGCGGTCCGCGACCTTCATACACTACTTCTTTGTAGTCAGATTGATCTTTTTCGAAAGCACGTTTGATGGCACGATCAATATTGTCTTTGGGCATATTCTCATTACGCGCGGTTTGAATCAACAAACGAAGTTTTGAGTTCTGGTCGGGATCCGGTCCTCCTGCTTTGGCTGCCATAGTGATTTCCTTGCCGATACGTGTGAACGTACGGGCCAGATATGCGTTACGTTTGAAAATTCTTGCCTTACGGTATTCAAATGCTCTTCCCATAGTGTTGTATTTTAATTGTTTAAAAATAAATATTTCAAATAGTAATCAGTGAGCAGTGAACAGTGAACTATGAACAGTTACCAGTAATCTAAACTAATCCGATATTGCTCACAAGGACATATAGACAACAAAAACTTTATCCATAGTTACCTTGTCACCCTACTATTTTTTCAAGCGGCGGCAAAAATACAAAAAAAGCGATAATACAACCGAACCGACAAGGAAAAAAAGACACGTTTTTGTAACTCTATTTTGCATAAAAATCTCCAAAAGGGCAACAATATTTTATAAAGAATTGATGTAATTAATTGTATAATAGCAAATACGTAGTAAATAGTATTTTTGTACATTTGCCGCCTCTTTGGCAATAAGATGAGAATTCATAAAAAAACGAAAGAAGAATACCGTGCCACGTCGCTATCGGCGCTCACCTGGCAGAGATTTAAGAAGGAGAAAGAAGGGATTTTTTCTCTGATATTCATCTTTTGCATTATTCTAATCGCCATACTCGGATATCTTGTCACGCCCGACAGCACCCCGCACTGCAACCACCAGCAGCTCGAAATAGCCTTGTTCAAGCCAGGTTCCTGCGTACGGATGCTTCAGCTCCGTCCCGAACAGGAGATTTCCAAAGTCGGCATATTCCATAAAATGTTATTCGGACAGCCCGCCTTATTTCAAACCATTCCCATTGACAAAGTTGAAGAACATCCGGAAAGTGGTTTTCTAAAAGCCCACCTGATAGGAACCTCAGAATGGGTACAATATGATTACAAATCGCTGGCTCCGGAACCCGTCATCAGAAAAACATTCATACTGGGCACCGACCGATACGGTCGTGACGTACTCAGCCAACTGCTAATGGGCACACGCGTCAGTTTGGCAGTCGGATTCCTGTCTATTTTCATCGCCTTGATTATCGGCATCACAGTCGGCGCCATCGCGGGCTTCTACAGGGGTAAAGTCGATGACATCCTGACATTCATCATCAACGTGGTATGGTCCATCCCGACCCTTCTGCTGGTTATCGCCATCAGTTTCGCTTTGGGAAAAGGCTTTTGGCAAATCTTCATAGCCATCGGTCTGACGATGTGGGTGGATATCGCTCGTGTTGTGCGCGGACAGGTCATCAGCCTTCGCGAACAGGATTTTGTCGAATCAGGCAGAGCATTAGGATACAGCAATTTAAGAATCATTTTCAAGCACATACTCCCTAATATAACGGGCACCGTCATCGTCATTTCCGCCTCCAACTTCTCTTCTGCCATCTTAACAGAGGCAGGGCTCAGCTTTCTGGGATTGGGCGTTCAGCCGCCGATGCCTTCGTGGGGTATGATGATGAAGGAGAATTATGCCTACATCGTTTTGGACAAAGCCTACTTGGCTATTGTGCCCGGCGTGGCCATAATGTTGCTTGTACTATCCTTTATGCTTATAGGAAATGCTTTGAGAAACGCAATGGACATTAGAAATTAATAAAATCACATAATCATATTACCTCTAGTAAAAATTTGACATCACAGACTTATCAAAAACACCAACATCGAATAAATATATTATGAAAAAGAGTTTATCATTATTATTTCTATTTCTTTCTGTTTTCCTAAGTTCATGCAAACAGGATGCAGACATCAAAGAAGCCACAAAGGTGGAAGATTTAAACGGTTCATCTGTAGCAGTCATCACCGGTAGTATGCAAGATTTGTTTGTTTCGGAAAACGCACCTGAGGCGAAAGCTCTCAGATTAGCCTCTTCTGCAGAATTACTACTCGCTGTCGAATCCGAACGCGCTGATTACTGTGTGATTGATGAGGCTGCCATAACAACTGTGGATTTTGAGCAACGAGGATTAAAGAAAAGCTTTTTTTGCGGACCGGTATTTGACATCTGCTTCGCCTTCAACAAAGAGGCGGGCAAAGATCTCTGCCGTCAATACAACGAGTTCCTGTCTGAATTGAAAAAAAGCGGAGAGTATGACGTCATTTTCAATCGTTGGATGACAAAACGCATTGACACAGTACAAAAGATCAAATTGGAATTACCCCAAGACGGTGACCCCCTCATCGTTGGAACAACGGGCGGAGACATGCCTTTGAGTTTCATCAAGAATAATGAATGGGCCGGGCTTGAAATTGAACTTCTAGAACGTTTCAGCCAACGCATAGGGCGTCCTATCGTTTTCCAAGATTATGAATTTTCCGGTATGATTGCTGCTCTAAGCACAAACAAGATCAACATCATAGCGGCTTGTATCGCCCAAACAGAAGAAAGATCGAAAAAGGTGTTATTTTCAGACCCACATTACGAATGCGGTTCTATATGCGTTTCGCATATTAAATCTTCTAACGACAACGCTCAAGTAGGTTTTTTCTCAAAACTGTCCACCGGATTCAAAAAGAATTTCATTGAAGAGGACAGATGGGTATTGATTTTCCAAGGTTTGAAAGAGACTATCGTCATATCTTTTTTCGCCCTCATTATAGGAACAATTTTAGGTGCAGGACTCTGCGTACTGCGTATGAGCAAAAAGAAGTTCCTGCGCAACCTTGCCAAAGTATATATTGAACTTATGCGAGGCATACCCATTTTGGTATTTCTTATGATAATGTTTTATGTGATTTTCGCATCAGCAGGAATATCAGCCACTTGGGTGGCAATATTCGCATTTTCCCTAAACTTGGCCGCATACGTATGCGAGATGTTTAGAACGGGTATCGAAAGCATTGACAAAGGTCAGACGGAAGCCGGACGCGCTATGGGGTTCAGCAAAGTCAAATGCTTTATGCTAATCGTGGTTCCGCAAGCCGTCAAAAGAATCCTTCCTGTTTACAAAGGTGAAGCGATTTCTCTTATCAAGAGCACTTCCATCGTCGGATATATCGCCATTCAAGATTTGACCAAAATCAGCGACATCATCCGCAGCCGCACATTCGATGCCTTCTACCCTCTCATATTAGTATCACTATTTTATTTATTAATGGCTTGGCTCTTAGGATTTATTCTGGACCGAATCTCATCTAAAATTTAACATTTGAATATATGATTATGGCTAACGAAACATATAATACAGAAAACACGGGGTTGATAACCGTATCACATCTTTCCAAAACATTCAAAGACTACGGGGAGCTGTTCTCTGTACTGAAAGATGTCAACTGCACCATTTCAAAAGGTGAAGTCATCACCATCATCGGACCTTCCGGAACCGGCAAGAGTACCTTCTTGCGCTGCCTCAACAGATTGGAAAAGCCCACCAGCGGCAGCATCGTTGTTGACGGCGTCAATATTTTGGACAAAAAATGCGACATCAACAAAGTCCGCCAGAAAATGGGTATGGTCTTCCAGTCGTTCAACCTGTTCGAGCACCTCAACCTTTTGGACAACGTCTCCATCGGTCCTATCAAAATTCTCGGTATGGACAAAGCGGAAGCCGAAAAACAGGCTATGGAGCTTCTTCGTTCCGTGGGTTTGGCCGAACACGCCCATAAATTTCCCTCAGACCTTTCCGGCGGCCAAAAGCAACGTGTCGCCATAGCCCGCTGTTTGTCTATGAAACCTGACATCATACTTTTTGACGAACCGACTTCCGCCCTAGACCCCACTATGGTCAGCGAAGTACTCAGTGTGATCCGCCAACTGGCCAAACAGGGTATGACTATGGCCATCGTCACGCACGAAATGAAGTTCGCCCGAGATGTCAGCAGCCGCATTTTCTTCATGTACGACGGCATCATCTACGAAGAAGGCACCCCCGACCAAATCTTCGACAACCCGCAAAAGCCCGTTACAAAAGCATTCATCAACCGAATACGAAGCGTCAATTTCGATATTTCAAGCCGTGATTACGACTTATACGCAATGAATGGGAAAATCCAAATTTTCTGCCTCAAATATTCTTTAGACAAAAAATACATTCCTTTACAGCTTCTTTTGGAAGAAATGCTGGTCAACATCCTGCCGCTTTGCGGCCCCGTACATATTTGCATCAACTACTCCGAGAACGACTACAGCCTATCTATGGAATTCGTCCAAGAAGGATGCGAGGAATCCATCCTCAACCGCCCGGAAATTGACGAATTGTCTCTGAACATCATTCAAGGTATGTGCTCGTCCATCACAGAAGAAATCGACTCCGCAGGCTTGAAAATAACCTTGACTTTAAAATAACCAAAAGTTTCACTCCCCTCACACCGTTCAAAGTCTAAGCTTGAACGAACACTTTTTAAGACCAAAAAATTTGTGTATGTTTGCCGCCTTTTAAAATTTACAGAATGGAAAACACTTCAGAAGAAAAAAAACATAAGAAAAACCACAGACATCATAGAAACTCAAAGCCCCGTCAAGAGGCGCAAAACACTCAGCATAAACAAAATGCGAACCAAGACGACGCTGTTGAAAATCCTCAAGAGGAAATTGCGAATGACACGCCTGCCGTAGAGGCATCTTCGCCTAAAGCGGAGGCGACCTCTTCCAATATCGCATACGAAGACGACGATCCGGATGATATCGGTCAAATATCCGACATCGGACCTAAGAAAGTCATCAAGAATACGAACTTCGATGACAAGGACCACACGCAAGCGGAAGACTGGGAAAAGTATCTGGACATCGACATTCGGACAGGTTTGTCGCCCGAAGCAGAGAAGATTTCCCAAAACATCTTCCTCACCCGAGGTCTCAACAATATTCCAGAACCGGAAAAGACACACTGCAAGCAGTACAGCTATTCGGCCTGCAAACTTGCCACATACGATTGGATTTCCAAATTGAATATTTCATTCGACTACATAGAATTTCCAATTGCCGAAGTACGCTTCAAAAACAGCCACAAGGATTTCTACCTGCTTCCCTCCGAAGGCGTATTCAAAGTGGGTGACATCGTTGCTGTAGAGGCAAATCCCGGCCACGACATCGGCATCATCTCTATGTTGGGGCTCCAAGTCAAGCGTCAGCTGGAGCACAAGCGCATCAAACCTTCCGACGTGATGAAGAAGCTCTACCGCACGGCCCGTTACGCTGACATTGAAGAGTGGATTGCCACTGTGGGGCTGGAGCACGAGACAATGCTCAAATCCCGCTATACGGCTTGGGATTTGAACCTCAATATGAAAGTGAACGATGTCGAATACCAAGGCGACGGCACCAAAGCCATCTTCTACTATTCCGCCGAAGAACGCGTTGATTTCCGCGAGCTCATTAAGATTCTGGCAGAGCAATTCCACATCCGCATCGAAATGCGCCAAATCGGCGTCCGCCAGGAAGCAGCCCGCTTGGGCGGCATCGGCTCCTGCGGCCGCGAACTCTGCTGTTCCTCCTGGCTCACCAACTTCCAATCCGTCTCCACAAGCACGGCACGCACGCAGCAACTGTCGCTTAATCCTCAAAAACTCGCCGGAATGTGCGGCAAGCTCAAATGCTGCCTCAACTTCGAACAGGAAACCTATCAACGCGAATTACAGGAATTCCCGGCTCCCAACATCCAACTCAAGACGAAAAAAGGGAGAGGCGTCTATAACAAAATCGACATCTTCAAGAAAATCGTATGGTACGCCTATTCCGATGATACTTCCACCATTTTCGCCCTCCCTCTTGACAAAGTCAACCAAATCATCAAAATGAATAACGACGGAAAATATCCTGAGACATTGGAGGAATTTGCCATCGTCAACCAGAAGAAAGTGGAAGAAGGCAACAACTACAGTATGGACGAACTGAAACATATTGCAGATGAGAAATAGAATCTCTTAATCCTAACCTTTAAAATTCATACCAGTATGAAAAAAGTGTATCTCGGAATCCTAGGTTTGCTGCTGCTTCTTGCTAGTTGCAACAGCAATGTCTTTTATAGCGACATCCAACCCATTCCGAATGAGAAATGGAAGACGAGCGAACCGCTGACCTTCACGGTTGAGATTCCTGACTCGATGTGTTACTATAATATGTACATAAACCTCCGTAACACCACGGATTTCCAGACGCAGAACTTCTACGTTTTTATGAAGACGCAGTACCCTAACGGACATTCCGAGCAGGACACCTTGGGATTCATCCTTTGCGATAAATTCGGCGAATGGACAGGCAAAGGACAAGGGCACATCAAAGACAACAAATTCCTTTTCCAGCCCAAAGTTCGTTTCCCGTTCTGCGGCAAATACACTTTCACCGTGACACAAGGTATGCGCACGGACGAAGTCAAAGGCATCAACGACTTCGGTATCACATTGGAGAAATATGAGGAAAAGAAAAAGTAGTTTTTAGTCTATGATGATATAAAAAGCCATCAGGTATTTCATCCAAAACTCATTTTTTCCTTTCGTACGCCTTGTTGAAATCCATACGGGCGACTAAAGAACGGCCAAGGGTAACCTCATCCGCATATTCCAATTCCTCCCCTATTCCGATACCACGGGCAATTGTAGTCACGGTTGGGACTTTTTCCTGTACATTCTTATATATAAAGAAATTGGTAGTATCGCCTTCCACTGTGGCAGGCAGCGCCAGAATAAGTTCTCGGATTTCGGAGCGCTCAATTCTGTCGAAAAGTTCCTGCAGACGAAGTTGGCGGATACCAATGCCATCCATTGGCGAAATCACGCCACCGAGCACGTGGTAACGGCCGTTAAATTGGTTTGTGTTTTCAATAGCAATCACATCCCGAATATCCTGCACGACGCAGATCAAATGCTCGTCCCGCTTGGGATTGGCGCAGATGTCGCACAACTCATTGTCTGAAATGTTGTAGCATTCTTTGCAGCAACAGACATCCGTTTTGAGTTTGACGATGCGGTCCGCCAAAAGCTGAACATCTTCCGATTCCGACTTTATCAGATGCAAAGCCAGACGCAAAGCCGTACGTTTGCCTATTCCCGGCAATTTGGCGATTTCATTGACAGCGTTTTCAAGATGTTTGGAATAGATTGAGAGCATTTATATGGATAATGTAGGGTTTATTCAAATACGAGGGTGGAAAATTGGTCAGGCAGGAGGATTTCGTTGGCCACTTCCAAAATTTGTTCGGCTGTGACCGATTCAATTTCTGCGAGGCTTTCTTCCATTGTATCGACTTCATCAAAAAAGAGTGAGGTATGTCCTAAGGCGAGCATTTCATTAAGCTTGGTTTCATTGGAAAGCGCAAGTTGTCCCACAAACTGTTTCTTGGCATAAAACAGTTGCATTGTACCCAGTTTCTGTTCCCTAACCTTGCTTATTTCCTTATATATAATATCCAAAGCACGATTTTTGTTGTGATTTTCACATCCGAAATAGATGGCAAAGAGACCTGTATCAGAAAAGGACGTATAGTTTGATTCGATCGAATACACCAAACCTTTTTTTTCGCGGACGCTCATATTCAATCGTGTGTTCATTCCCTGCCCTCCCATAAGGTTATTTAAGAGCAAGAATGGAACACGTTTGTCGTCTTTAATAGAATAGGCGGGCAATCCGAGCATCACATTCGTCTGTTGGGTGGATTTTTTCACGGAACGGCTTTTGGGGACATACTGCGTGAACGGGGTTCTTTCTCTTCGAATAGTAGGAACACATTCCTCTCCGAAATAATGTTCGCAAAGCCGCAATAATTTCCCCGTAGATATATTGCCAACCGACGCAAGCACCACATTCTCCAATGTGTAGTTCTGAGCAATAAATTCTAGGATATCCTGCCGTTTCAGTTTTTTGACACTTCGTTTGGTTCCCAAAATATTCTTTCCCAAATCGTGCCCTTCAAACACCAAATCTTCAAAGTCGTCAAATATGAGTTCAGAAGGGGAATCCTTATAATAGTTGATTTCTTCCAAGACGACAGTTTTCTCCTTTTCCAATTCCTTTTCAGGGAAGGTGGAATGGAAAAAGATATCGGAAAGGAGTTCTATGGCGCGAGGATAATCTGCAGACAGGAACGACGTGTGAAAATAGGTTTCCTCTTTGGATGTTGAGGCATTTAAATCACCACCAACTGCCTCCATTCTGCTAATGATACGAAAAGCGTTCCTCTTTTCTGTTCCTTTAAATATTGTATGTTCCACAAAATGAGCAAGTCCCATTTGATTAAGGGACTCGTCGCGGGTACCGGCACTGACCAATACACCAAAATGGGAAATAGCAGAATTGGTTTCCTTATGAACTAAGCGCAGACCGTTTTTCAGTCTTATAATATTGTGCGGCATTGCTCGATTTTAACCTGTTGTATCGTATTGACAAAGTTAGGGTCATTCGGCATAGCTATACGAATATAGTTGTCGGTATAACCGCAAAGCTGGTCGTCAATCACTTCACCTTCCACCAAGACAGGACGTGTTTGGCCGTCGCACTGCTCATAGAACGCCATTTTCTTGGCGTGCGAGAGTTCTAACAAGCGTTCTGTACGTTCGTGCTTGACGTCATCGGGAATTTGGTTCTCCATCATATTGGCGTGGGTGCGCGGACGACGGGAGTAGGTGAACACGTGCATATAGCTAATGGGAAGTTCTTCCAGGAAATGGTAAGTTTCTTCGAAATCCTCATCCGTTTCGCCGGGGAAGCCGGTAATAACATCGCAGGCAACGCAAGCGTGCGGCATCAGCTTCTTAATCAGCTTCACCTTTTCGGCATACTCGGCAGCCGTATAGTGGCGGCGCATCACGGAAAGAATCCTATCGCAGCCTGACTGCAACGGGATATGGAAATGCGGCATCAGAATCGGGGATTTGGCCACCAGTCTGATAATTTCGGGAGAAAGCAAGTCTGGTTCCACAGAAGAAATGCGGACGCGTTCGATGGCATTCTGTTTGACTATGGCTTTCAGCAATTTGAGGAGATTGTCTTTGGTACCTTTACCGAAATCTCCCACGTTCACGCCCGTGAGGTTCACTTCGCGCACACCGCTGTCAGCGATGTTCTGGATATTCTTCAGGACGTTTTCAACCGTATCGCTGCGGCTCTTTCCTCTGGCAATCCACACCGTACAATAGGTACAATGGTTGTTGCATCCATCTTGGATTTTCAAAAACGAACGGGTTCTATCCGTGGTCGAATAGGCGTCAAAAAAGGGCTTTACAGGTTGTGGTTCCTGTTGCAGGATAAAATCCACACAGCTCATTTTATTTTGGCTGCCGAACACTTTAATGACACCGGACCAACGTTCCAGCAGTTCCGGTTTCAGAGCGCTATAACAGCCGACCACCACGATGGAGGCCAACGGATTGTCGCGATGAAGTTTTGACGCCAGATTGCGTGTTTTCTTCTCCGCTGTCTGCGTTACCGCGCAAGTGTTGAGCACTATGATTTCAGGAATTCCTCCCTGATGCCAGCCATTGGCTTCCAGTTTTGCTGCAATGGCAGCTGATTCGCTGTAGTTCAGCTTGCAACCTAAAGTATGAATCTCAAAATTTTTCATAGCCGTGGGTTTTTATCTTTGTATTATTTATGATACGGTGGATAATCTAAAGAATAGTGCAATCCCCTACTCTCTTTACGTTCCATTGCGTGTTTGATAATCAGATAACCTACATTTATCATATTGCGCAGTTCGCAAATTTCGGGAATAAGGACAGATTTTTTGTAAAGTTCTTCCGTTTCACGATAGAGTATCTCCAAGCGATCGAACGCACGTTGTAAACGGAGATTGGAACGTACGATGCCGACATAGCTGCTCATAATGGTCTGCACCTC
This sequence comes from Bacteroidales bacterium, assembly GCA_045600905.1. Classification (GTDB taxonomy): domain Bacteria; phylum Bacteroidota; class Bacteroidia; order Bacteroidales; family WCHB1-69; genus F23-D06. The sequence continues at coordinate 8,862 of JAZRYT010000001.1, read as the reverse complement.
TTTTCTGGATTGGGTAATCAGCACCATTTCCTCGTTCAGGACAGTACCGTCACTGTTCCAATCGGGGACATCCTCGCAGAAGGAGATGCTGGGGATGGTCTGCATAGCCTTAATGCAGGCGCGATGAGAGAACACGAGAGCCTCCAACAGGGAATTGGAAGCCAGGCGGTTGGCACCGTGCAGGCCGGTAGAAGCGCATTCGCCGGACGCGTACAGATTCTTTATCGAAGTAGCGCCCCATTCGTCGGTTTGAATACCGCCACAGGAATAATGGGCGACGGGGACCACCGGAATCATTTCTTTAGTGATGTCGATGCCGATGCTGAGGCATTTCGCATAGATATTGGGGAAATGCTCGAAAATCTCCTGTTTGGGTATCAGCGTGGTATCCAAATACACGTGGTCAACGCCTTGGCGTTTCATTTCCGAGTCGATGGCGCGTGCGACGATATCGCGCGGAGCCAAGGAACCTCGCTCGTCATATTTGTCCACGAACGTATTGCCGTTGGCATCTTTCAGAATGGCACCAGCGCCACGCATTGCCTCAGTAATCAGGAAAGAAGGTGATTCTTTGGGATTATACAGGGATGTCGGGTGGAATTGGACAAATTCCATACCTCGAACAGTGCCTTTGGCACGATAGACCATAGCCACGCCGTCACCGGTAGCCACTTTGGGATTGGTGGTATGTTCGTAAACATTGCCAATACCGCCGGTAGCCATCATCGTAATCTTCGCCAATACCGTATCCACGGAGTTGGTTTCGGGATTGAAGACGTACGCGCCATAGCAGGTGATATCCGTGGAGCGTCTGTTGACTTCAACTCCAAGGTGGTGTTGGGTAATGATTTCTAAAGCGATTCTGTTTTCAATGATTTCGATGTTTTTATGTCTTTGGGCGGCCTGAATGAGTTTTTCCTCGATTTCATAACCGGTCATATCCTTGTGATGAAGCACGCGGAACTCGGAATGTCCGCCTTCTTTGGCGAGGGCGAAGCTGCCGTCCTGGTTTTTATCGAAATCGACGCCCCATTCCACCAGTTCCATCACTCTTTCCGTCGATTCGCGGATGGTCATTTCCACAATATTTCTGTCGGAAAGTTCGTCACCTGCCACCATCGTGTCTTGAATATGTTTCTCATACGAATCCGGCTGATAGACCACGGAGGCGATACCGCCTTGCGCATAACGCGTAGAGCCCTCATCCATTTTGGATTTGGTAATCATACAGACCTTGCCGAAATTGGCTGCTTTCAGGGCAAAGCAGAGTCCAGCGACTCCAGAACCGATAACCAAAAAATCAACTTCTTTGCGCATTTTATGTAATATTGAAAAACGGCGGCAAAAGTACAAAAAATATCTTTTACTTTAATATTATAAAACACACCATTATTATACCACATATAAAACCCGATTGGATTCACCTATCCCAATCTGATTTATTAATACTTTTGCAAATCATTTCAAGCGCATCAATATGAAAAAGCAACTACTGTTTTAATTTGTTTGCTACCGACGTCTAGCACATCCTTATTGGCTAAAAGCCCTCACAACGAATACAAAAACGACATCGGAGCGTAAGGCCGCAGGCCGCGACTTAGGGATGGACGATGATTCAAAACCGCAGAGGGCGCAGAGGGCGCAGAGGACGCGGAGGACGCGGAGATGCGCCTACGGCGCGGCGCGGAGTGGCTTGCGCCGAAGAACAAAGCGTGCTGTCGCCGCGATGAGTGTAGCTTGCCCCGAAGGACTGCGGCAGGGATGGAAGCACATTTACGAGCGTGCGTAGGATAATGAATAATGAATAATGAACAATGGTGTGTGGGGCAGCGAGTTAGTGCGGACAGCCCGACGGCACAGGGGCGGATGGAGGGGCGGCGGTGCCGGGCCGCCCAAATTAGGACAACTTGTATATAATTGCAAAAAAAAATCAGCAAACGACTTTCACCATTTGCTGATTTTTTAACCTTAAAACCTTTTGGGCGGTTGATGGGACTCGAACCCACGACACACGGAACCACAATCCGTTGCTCTACCAACTGAACTACAGCCGCCATTTGGTATGTCTCAAAAAGACGCGGCAAAAATACACTTTTTTTAATTCCACACAACACTTTTCAAATATTTTTTTTAAAACAATATAGATTAACAACTTACGTCCTATCGGCAAATATTTTATCTGCTTATATCAATTTTTTATGTACGTTTGCGCCTCAATTTTTGCAATGACAGATAAGATTCTCAGCACATTCCTCACCCGTATAGTCGCCACGCTCATTATGTTTGTCGTGGTGATTATCAACACCAACACCTTTGGTGCGGAAGGCACAGGAACCATCGCCCTCGTCATTCTGGGCCTCACCCTCCTGCAAGTCCTCTCCGAATTCGTAGGCAGTTCCTCCCTCGTCTATCTCGTTCCGCAAAAAGACAATTACCAACTCCTCATACTATCGTACTCGTGGGCAATCATCAGCAACTGCGCGGGGCTGTTCCTCCTTTACGCGCTACACCTGGTCCCATCCGAATACATCTTTCTGCTGGCAATATTGACCTTCATATACAGCATCTACAACATCCACGTCCGCGTCATGCAGGGGAAAGAGGACATCCGGCTCTTCAACATCCTGCAACTGTCACAGGCCGTGTTGCTGATTTTGTGTCTGACCGTTTCCATCGGCATCTGCCGTTGGCGTTCCATTCCTCCAACCATCCATCTGTATCTATACGCCTTCATCCTCTCCTACCTGATTCCGGCCATTGTTTCCTGCCTATACATAATACGGAAAGTACGACGAACAAACCTCAGCCATATCGGCTCGCTTTTGAAAGAAATGTTCAAATTCGGTTTTTGGACACAGCTTGCCAACCTCACGCAAATTCTAACCTACCGTATCAACTACTACATCATCGAAGGCTTTATCGGGCGCAAACCGCTGGGCGTTTACGAACTCGGCACACGTATTTCGGAAGCCGTATGGATATTCCCCAAAAGCATCTGTCTCGTCCAATATGCCCGAATCTCGAACAACCACGAAGACGAATACGCCACCCGTCTGACTCTCGGGCTTTTCAAAATCGTATTTGTTTTCTCCCTGTCAGCCATTTTGATTCTATTGGCATTGCCGGGATCCTTCATCGCCTGGATTTTCGGACCGGAATTCGTCCAATCCAAGCCCGTCATCAACAGTCTGCTGCCCGGAATTCTGTTCCTGTCCTGCATGTCCATTCTTTCCCACCATTTCTCCGGATACGGGAAATACTGGGTGAATGCCGTCGGTTCCATCATCGGACTGGTCGTCACAGCAGGTCTGGGCTTCACGCTCATTCCCGCCGCCAAGCAGGTCAGCACGCCGTTCGCACTTCAGACCGCCGGCTGGATTTCCTCCGCCGCATATTGCGCCTCTTTCCTGTTCACACTTCTCATTTTCGTACGGCAGACGAAAGTCTCTGGCGCAGATTTCCTCATCACACGACAAGACTGGTTGACTTTCAAGGACATAATAGCCGAAAAAGTTTCTTCATTAAAAAATAAAAAGCAATGATTGTAGTACATTTCCCATCCTGGTTTCCCTTTGCCGGAAGGCCGCACCACGGCAACTTCATTCTTCGACAGATTGAAGCCGCCGGCGCGCATACCACGGCCATCGTACTACACCATATCAACGACGACTTCGACACGGAGGCGCTCTCTTCCTATTCTAACATCATTTTTTACCCTATAAAAGTTCCCAAAGATATATCCAAGACAAGACTGTTTTCCGCATATTGCACAACAGCCTTTCAGAATATCGTCCGCCAATATGGCAAGCCTGACCTTATCCACTTGCACGTAGCACTTCCCTTAGGCCCGATTGCCGCCTTTTTGAGCAGAAAGTACAACATCCCTCTCGTTGTTTCCGAGCACTGGTCCATTTACAAGCCTATAAACTGGAGCAGCATTAGTCTGGCACAAAAAATAATGATGCGATTCACCTTCAGAACCGCCCGAGGCATCACCACCGTTTCGGAAGATTTGCACAACGCCATCGTAAACACGTATCCCTTCACAAGCAGAATACCGTTTTTCCATATAAGCAATGTTGTCAATACAAAAATCTTCAAAACGTCTTCTCAGGTAAGGACTTTCGAAAAGAAACAAATCCTGCATATATCCACATTAGACAACAATGCCAAAAACATAATGGGCATTCTATCTGCCATAAAAGAATTATCAGAAATACGGAAAGATTTTATTCTCAACATTATACATGATTTGTCTAACGAAGCTGTTGAGAATTATATTTCGAAAAACCATTTAGAGGATTTTGTACATTTACTGGGAGAGAAGAGCGAGGAAGAAGTAGCCCAACATATACAGGAAAGCGATTTCATATTGATGTTCTCCAACTATGAGAATCAGCCCTGCGTGCTTTTGGAAGCCTTCTGTTGCGGCAAACCGGCCATCACCACGCCGGTCGGAGGAATTCCGGAAGTGGCCAACTCCCAGAACGCTGTTTTTGTGGAACCGCGTAACGAAAATCAACTTGTTGAGAAGCTGAACTTTTTGCTCGACAATCGCACCGCATTCGAAGAATCCGGCATCAGTCAGAGCGCCCGGGAACGCTTCTCTCCTGAAACCATCGGTCAATTATTTTATTCAGCATATCAAAAAACCTTACAAAAATGAAACTCTCCATCATCATTCCCGTTTATAATGAGGCGAAAACCATCACCCGCATTTTGGACAAAGTCAATGCCGTACAATTGGTTGACGACTTCGAGAAAGAGATTGTTATGGTAAACGACGGTTCTACCGACACCTCCAAAGAAGTAATTGCCGCATACTGCGAAGAGCATCCGGAAGCCGGTATCCGCTATTACGACCAGCCCCACAATATGGGGAAGGGAGCGGCTCTGCATCGCGGCATTAAAGAGAGTACCGGGGACTACATCATCATTCAAGATGCGGACCTCGAATACGACCCGGAAGAGTACAACCTGCTGCTAAAGCCTGTGCTGATGGGGTTCGCTGACGTCGTCTATGGTTCCCGCTATTTAGGCGGCACCGCCCACCGAATCCTTTTCTACTGGCACACCAAAGGCAACCAGTTCCTGACCACCGTGTCCAACTGGTTCTCGAATTTGAACCTCACGGATATGGAGACCTGCTACAAAATGGCTCGCGCCGACATCTTCAAAAAACTCCATTTGGAAGAAAAACGTTTCGGTTTTGAGCCCGAAGTGACCGCCAAACTGGCACGGATGGCCAAGAATGAGAACATCCGTATTTACGAAGTGCCCATCTCCTACTACGGCAGAACCTTTGCCGAAGGCAAGAAGATTGGTTGGAAAGACGGTTTCCGCACACTCTACTGCATTTTGAAATACAACTGCTTCGTTAGAAGATATTTGAAGTAATCTTCTACAGCTTTAGTTTGCATACATTTTATCGATTTCATCCGCATAGTCGGCAATGACTTTATTGCGTTTGATTTTGAGCGTGGGCGTCATATAGCCGGTAGCCAAGGACCATTCGTCAGGAACCAGCGAAAAGCGCATCACGTTTTCGGCCTTGCCGAGCTCACGGTTGTAGAGGTCGATTTCTTGTTTAATGCGCGCCACCACTTCCGGATGGTGCGTCATCAGCGCATTCGTGGTATAGACGATGTTGTGACGACCACACCAGTATTTCAGGGTGTCGAAATTGGGCACAACGAGGGCCGCCGCAAATTTCCGGTTCTCCCCCACCACCACGACTTGCGCGACAAAAGGAGACTGCATCATCTTATCTTCCACCACCTGCGGATTCACATACTTTCCCGTCGAAGTTTTAAAAAGATTCTTTTTGCGTCCGGTCAGCACCAGTTGTCCGCGTTCGGTAAAGCGCCCCAAGTCGCCGGTGTGGAGCCAGCCCTCCGCATCGATGATGTCGCGCGTCTGCGCCTCATCTTTGTAATATCCAATCATCACATTATGCCCCTTACAGATAATCTCGCCTTCGGAAGTGATTCGTACTTCGACGCCACCCAAAGGAAATCCCACGGTGCCAGGCTCACGGCCATATTTCTCACGATTGGAAACCGCAATCACCGGAGACGTCTCCGTCATCCCATAACCTTCAAAAACCGGCATTCCGATAGCGGAAAAAAAGGCGTACAACTGGGGTTGCAGCGAAGCGGCACCGGAAACGAACACATCGAACTCATTCAAGCCCAAACCCGCACGTATTTTTTTATAGACCAACCTTTCGGCCACACAATGGCGGATATTGTACCACATCGTGCGTTCTTCTGCCTCCACTCTAAATTGTTTGGCTAATTCCACCGCCCAGAAAAAAATCCGTTGTGCCAAGCCTGTTTGTCCCTTCCCGACCTTTAAAATACCGTTGTAAAAGGTCTCAAACACGCGGGGAACCGCAGACATCATCGTGGGGTGCACCTCCTTGATTGAACTTTGAATCGCCGTCAGATGAGACACATAGAATATGGTTATGCCCAAATACTGATACAGCAGGACGAGCATATTTTCGTATGCGTGGCAAAGCGGCAGGAAACTCAAGGCTCTTTTCGACCACTTGGCAGGGATGTGTTCGAGATTGCGGAGTTGCTGCATCAGATTGTAATGTGACAGCATCACGCCTTTGGGCTGGCCGGTTGTTCCCGAAGTGTAGATAATCATCGCGCAATCCCGCTCTCCGACGGCATCCCGACGACGTTGGAGCTGCTCCGAATGCGGATTTTGCCGACCGAATTCCAACAACTGTTCCCAATAGGGAAACTCCTTTCTATCAATAAAGGTGTATATATCCTGTAAACAAAGCAGTTGGGCGCGCACCTTCTGAATTTTGTTCATCACCTCCTTCCCTTCCATAATGAGGAGTTTGGCTTCGCAATGATTGAGAATATACAAATAGTCGTCTGAGGATATGGTGGGATAAACAGGTACTAATACGGCACCTATTTGTGTGACCGCCATCTGAATGATGGTCCACTCCGGACGGTTGGTGGAGATGACGGCAACCTTATCACCGGGTTGGATATTTTTAGCTATCAGAGCGTAGCTCAAAATATTGGACAAATCAGTGTACTGTTTGGGCGAATAGTAAATCCATTCGCCATCACGTTTGCAGGAAAGGGCCTGGTTCTGTTCGGGGTGTCGTGCCTCATATTGAAGCATAATGTCAAAAATACGTTTTACATTTTCCATATTAGTCTGTATTAGTTGTGGTTTTACGGCTGCAAAGAAAATTTTTTTCTCAAGCAACCGGCATCTAATGTGGTGAATGACGTCATCGTTTTTATCGAAAATGGGGAAGCTTCAACAACAAGCGTATAGTCGTTTAATTTTGGGGACAGCAAACCTATATGAACGACTCAAAAAAATAGTACCTTTGCGACCTTTTTAAGAAATTCCATCTCACAAGCTATTCGCGATGAAAAAAAAGACTGACAAAATCTCCTTCATAATTGATTATTTCACCGTTGCGCAACCCGATGTCAAATCGGAATTGAACTTCGAGAATGCGTACCAGTTGCTGGTTGCGACCATCTTGGCGGCGCAATGTACGGACAAGCGGGTAAATATAGTGACGCCGCCGCTTTTTGCGGCCTACCCCACTCCTGCGGCATTGGCGAAGGCTTCTGAAGAGGAAATCCTCCAGCACGTGAAATCGGTGTCCTATCCCAACAGCAAGGCCGCGCATCTGGCCGCGATGAGCCGAATGTTGGTCTCAGATTTCAACGGAGAGGTGCCGCACACGATGGAAGAGCTCACGAAATTGCCAGGTGTGGGCCGAAAGACGGCCAACGTGGTATTGGCTTTCGCCTTCGGGCAGGCCGCGATGCCCGTTGACACGCACGTGTTCCGCGTCTCGCACCGATTAGGACTTGTCAAGGACGCGCCCACCCCGGAAGCCGTAGAGAAACAACTTGTCGCCCAATTTCCGCAAGAGCACATCTCCAACGCACACCACTGGCTACTGCTCCACGGACGTTATGTCTGCACGGCACGCAACCCAAAATGCGAAAGGTGCCCGCTGACAAGCATCTGTGAAGAAATGAAAACGAAGTGAGCTGTTATTCTCAATGTGCATTGCACATTGTTATAATAATCATTCACTGATTGGAATCAACCTATAATTCAAAATCTTTTTGTGGAATGACAACATAATTAAAGTTATGTTGGCCAATATTATTGACACAAATAAGAGTGTCAAAGAGTCTGTCCTCCAGTAGTACAATGCGGTTAGCATATTGTTGCGAAAATACCGGCAACATAATTAAAGAAAGAAATATTGACACCCAAATCTTTTTCATAGCAATAGTATTTTATTTTGAAACATTCAACCACATTGTCAAAGGCGGATGCAAACGTACATAAAAAAAAATGTTTTTTATGCCGGTTGAATATAAATTTGATTTTTTTATAGAGGAAAGATAGGAAAAATCCCACTTGGCCCCTCGCTCAATTTCGGGGTACATTATTATTCTGTTGCGAAAATTTTTGTAAATCAACTGCAAAATGCTGATCTCATATAAAATACAAATGATTTTGGGTTTGAAAACCTCATCTGTTCATTTCTCAAAGTCACGATGTTATTATCATCAAACATAAAGCGCAAAAGCAAATTTTGCGCTTACTGAGAGATTTCATTTTACACAACAAAGACAATTACAAAGAATATGTTGAAGATTAAGAACATATTACCATTCATTATTCAAATAATTCTAATTATTCCAATTAGTGAATTGGCGGCGCAGCCGCTCACGTTAGACAGTTGCAAGGCCTTTACGTTGCGCAACAACGTCACCGTGCAGAACGCGCTATTGGACGTGCAGGCTGCCGAGCAGGTCAAGAAGCAGGCCTTCACCAAGTACTTCCCGA